>VBIS01000165.1 GCA_005880605.1 Chloroflexota bacterium | reverse complement strand
GCTGATCATGTACGCGGTCATCGGCCGGCCTCGGCGTGGCGAGCTTCTTTGCCTGGCGGCGGTGATGACGACCTTCTTTCCGCTGTCGAGCAGTGTCCTCACGGGAAGCATGAACTCGTTGTTGCTATTGCTACTGACCGGCGCCTGGGCCAGCTGGCAGCGACGTAAGGACGTCGTCAGCGGGGTGCTCGTCGGCGCCGCCGCCGTCTTCAAGCTCTTTCCGCTCGCCCTCCTCCCCTATCTCGCCTGGCGCCGGCACTGGAAACTGCTCGGTGCGGTGGGCGTCACCGGCCTTGCCGGCCTCGCGCTCTGCCTGGCCGTTACCAGCCTCGACCACAACCTCTATTACTTCCGCGATATGCTGCCGCACCTGGCCGCCGGGACCGGCTATCGCGAAAACCAATCGCTCGCCGGTTTCACCGCACGCCTCTGTCAGCCATCCACGGCCGACGCCGGTGGCGGCGCCGGCTGGTGCGGACGGGCGCTGGACTGGCCGCTGGTCCTGCTCCTGCTCGGTATCGTGATCCGCGCCACCTCGCGACCCGTGCGCTCCGGCTTGGAGTTCGCGCTCGCCGTGAGCACGTTGCCGCTGATCAGTAGCGTGACCTGGAGCTTCCACCTGGTAGTCCTCATCCTGCCGATCGCCCTTTTGATCCGGCGGGCCTTCAGGGGCGCGTTGTCGCGCCGCGCCGGTCGCTTCCTGCTGGTGGCGTGGCTCTGCTTCTCGGTGGGGCCCGCGCTGCACTACCTGCTGATCTACCACCCGCTGCCCCAGCTGCCGGGCATCCTCGAGCTCTTGCCGATGGTCGTGACCCGCCTGTTCGGCGAGGCGTACTTCATCGGGACGCTGATCATCGTTGCCAGCGTCTGGGTCGCGCTGCGTAACGAGCGTCGGCTCGAGGCGGCCGTGGGCGACCTGGGGCTGGCGGCCTGATCGCTTCGGCTAGGCCGCCTTACCTTCGCGGCCGGCGTCGAGGCGGAGGAAGGCTTCCATGAAATTGTCGAGGTCGCCATCGAGGACCGCCTGGACGTTGCCCACCTCGAGACCGGTGCGATGGTCTTTCACCAGGGTGTAGGGATGGAGCACGTAGCTACGGATCTGGCTCCCCCACTCGTTCGACTGGTGGGCGCCCTTCAGCTCCTGGCGCTGCTCTGACCGCTGCTGCTCGCGCAATGCCACCAGGCGTGAGCGCAGCACCTTGAGCGCCAGCTCGCGATTCTTGATCTGCGAGCGCTCGTTCTGACAGGTGACGATGATGCCGCTGGGCAGGTGCGTCATCCGGACCGCCGACGAGGTCTTGTTGACGTGCTGGCCGCCGGCGCCACTCGATCGGTAGACGTCGACCTTCAGATCCTCCGGCCGAATTTCGATAACGCCGTCGTCCTCGATCTCCGGGATCACCTCGACCAGCGCGAACGAAGTGTGGCGGCGATGGGCCTGGTCGTAGGGTGAGAGCCGCACCAGCCGGTGCACGCCGCGCTCAGCGCGCAGCCAGCCGAAGGCGCGTTTGCCCGAGATGCGGACGGTCACGCTCTTGTACCCCGCTTCCTCCCCGGGCGACTCGTCGATGATCTCGGCCGGCATCTTGTTGCGCTCCGCCCAGCGCAGATACATCCGCAGCAGCATTTCGGCCCAGTCCTGCGAGTCGGTGCCACCGGCGCCGGCATGGATGCTGACCAGCGCCGGATTGTCGGCATAGGGGTTGGCGAAGAGCAGGTCGACCTCCTGCCGGCTAACATCCGCATCCAGGGCGGCGAGATCCTGCCGAAGGTTCTCCTCAAGGTGCGCGTCGTTCTCCGCGATCGCCATCTCGGCGAGGCCGATCACGTCTTTCGCGCGTGACTCCAGCTTGCGCCAGCCGGAGACCTCATCGCGCAGCCCTTTGGCTTCCTGCGCGAGCCGCTGCGCGCGCGGGGGATCCTGCCAGAGGTTGGGGTCGTTTAGATCGTTCTGAAGCGCGTCGAGGCGCGCGGCCTTCGCAGGAAGGTCAAAGATGCTCCTGGAGCTGAAGAATCTTCTTCAGCAGGTCGTTGGCGCGCTCGAGGATCTCTTCCATCCCTAGTTTCCGTGGCAGTTCTTAAAGCGCTTGCCGCTACCGCAGGGGCAGATGTCGTTGCGCCCGACACCAGCAAAGTTCAGCGATTGGGGTCGCCGAAAGGGTGGCCGGACCGGCGCCGCTGGGCTCGCCGCTGCTGCAGGCTTCGGGGCTGCCGCTTTCGCGTCCTTGCTGGGCGCGCTCTTCTTCTTAGCCATCGCCGGACATCCTACCCGAAGCTGGCAGAACTAATCGCGCGGCCGGCCTACCGCCCGTGGCACTTCTTGTATTTCTTGCCGCTGCCGCAGTAGCAGGGGTCGTTCCGGCCGATCTTGCCCGCCGGCGTCTGCGCCGGATTTGTCCCCCCATTGCCATCTCCGGCGACCGGTTCGATGGCCCGGGTCGGGCCCATGACCTGACGTGGGGGTGGCGTTGGCTTGGGTGGCTCGTTGACCAGCTGCACCCGAAAGACCGTGGAGGCGATGTCGAACTGGATGTCGTTGAGCAGCTCCTGGAAGGCCTGGAAGGCCTCGTTCTTGTACTCGACCAGGGGATCTTTCTGCCCGAAGGCCCGCAGCCCGATCCCTTCCTTGAAGTGCTCCATCATGGTCAGGTAGCTGATCCATTTGGAGTCGATGGTCTTGAGCACCACGAACTGCTCGACCTTGCGCATCATGGGTGCGGTCATCTCGGTTTCCTTGGACTCGTACGCCTTTTGCGCGTACTCCATCAGCCGCTCGACGACGGCTTCCTTGGTCTCGCCGAACTCGTCGGCAGGCAGCTCACTGAACGGCGGCAGAGGAAAGACCAGGCTCAGCTGCGAGACCAGCCCTTCGAGGTCCCAGTTGTCGGGATGGCGGGACTCGCAGCGCTCGTTGACGGCGTCCTCGACCACCTTGCGCACCCAGGAGAGCACCAGCTCGCGCAGGTCGACGCCCTCGAGGACTTTGCGCCGCTCGCCGTAAATGATTTCGCGCTGCTTGTTCATGACGTCGTCGTACTCGACGAGGTAGCGGCGGGCGTCGAAGTTGTGCCCCTCGACCTTGGTCTGCGCGCCCTCGATCTGGCGCGACACCATGCGCGATTCGATCGGCTCGTCGTCGGCCACCCGGAGCATGTTCATCATGCCCTTGATGCGATCGCCGCCAAAGATGCGCATCAGGTCGTCGTCGAGCGCCAGGAAGAAGCGCGAGGAACCGGGGTCACCCTGGCGGCCGGCGCGGCCGCGGAGCTGGTTGTCGATGCGGCGGCTCTCGTGCCGCTCGGTGCCGACGATGTGCAGCCCGCCGCCATCCGCCACGCCCGGGCCGAGCACGATGTCGGTGCCGCGGCCGGCCATGTTGGTGGCGATCGTCACCGCGCCAGGCTGACCGGCATTGGCGACGATCAGCGCCTCCCGCTCGTGCTGCTTGGCGTTGAGCACCTCGTGCCGGACGCCGCGCTTTTCTAACAGTCGGGCGAGGCGCTCCGACTTTTCAACCGAGACGGTGCCGACCAGCACCGGGCGGCCGCCGCTGGCGACTTCCTGGATCTCTTCGGCGACCGCGTTGAACTTCGCGTCCTCGGTCTTGTAGATCAGGTCGGGACGGTCGTCGCGAATCATCGCCTTGTGGGTCGGGATCACGACCACCTGGAGCTTGTAGATCTTGTCGAACTCCTCCGCCTCGGTCACGGCGGTACCGGTCATCCCCGCCAGCTTTTTGTACAACCGGAAGTAGTTCTGGTAGGTGATGGTGGCCAGCGTCTGCGTCTCCTGCTGGACCTTGACGCCTTCCTTGGCTTCGACCGCCTGGTGCAGGCCGTCGGCCCAGCGCCGGCCGGGTTGCTGCCGGCCCGTGAACTCGTCGACGATGATCACCTCGCCGTCCTTGACCAGGTAATCACGGTCGCGCTTGTAGAGGGTGAAAGCCTTGAGGGCCTGGTTGATCTGGTGCGCCTCGTCGACGTGCTCCAGCTCGTAGACGTTCTTGATGCCGGTCCAGCGTTCGATCTTGGCGATGCCTTCCTCGGTGAGGGCCGCCGACTTCGTCTTTTCGTCAACCGTGTAGTCCTCCGTCGCCAAGCGCGGGATCAGCTTGGCGTACTGGTAGTACTTCTCGGTCGACTCCTGCGCCTGGCCGGAAATGATCAGCGGGGTGCGCGCCTCGTCGATCAGGATGCTGTCGACCTCGTCGACAATGGCGTAATTCAAGCCCCGCTGCACGCACTGCGAGAGGTCGACCGCCATGTTGTCGCGTAGGTAATCGAACCCGAACTCGCTGTTGGTGCCGTAGGTGATGTCGGCCTGGTAGGCCTCCGCCCGGGTCACCGGCCGCAGGTGCTGCAAGCGTGGATCCGGGTGGGTCTCGTCGAGGTAGTCGGGGTCGTAGATGAGCGACATCTCGTGACCGATGACGGCCACGCTCATGCCGAGCGCCTGGTAGATCGGCGCGTTCCAGCCGGCGTCACGGCGGGCCAGGTAGTCGTTGACCGTGATCAGATGCGCGCCCTTGCCCTCCAGGGCGTTCAGGTAGAGCGGCAGCACCGCGACCAGCGTCTTGCCCTCACCGGTCTTCATCTCGGCGATGGTTCCCTGGTGCAGCACGATGCCGCCGACGTGCTGGACATCGAAGTGCCGCAGCCCGATGGTTCGGCGGGCCGCCTCCCGGACGACGGCGAAGGCTTCGACCAGCAGGTCATCCAGGGCCTCGCCCTGCTCCAGGCGCTGGCGGAACTCCGCCGTCTTGGCCTTCAACTCCTCGGGGTCGAGCTTTTCTAACAGCGGCTCGAGCTGGTTGATTTCGGCGACCCGCTCGAGGTGCCGCTTGACCTCGCGCGCGTTGGGATCGCCTAAGACTTTAGTAAGAACGCTCATGGATTACACGCTGGGCAGCAACCAGTAAGCATACCCGCCGTCCGGCCACCCAAACGGGGGCTCGAGGTCAACTCAGGTCGGCTTCGACCAGGCCAAGGGTCCCGTCGTGGCGCCGGTAGAGCAGGTTGAGCTCCTGGGTGTCCTCGTTGAGGAAGAGGAAGAAGGCGTGGCCCAGTTCCTCCATCTGGTCGCGCGCTTGGTCCTCAGAGATCGGTTTCATCTTGAAGCGCTTGATCTTTGCCACCCCGTTGGGGCGCACCGCGTCGGTGCTCGCGATCGGGGCCTGGGCGACCGCGGCGGCCTTGGCGTGGCGGTGGTCCTTGAGCTTTTCCTTGTGCTGGCGGATCTGCCGGACCATCTTGTCGACCACCAGGTCGACCGCCTCATTCATGTGGTCGGCGGACTGGACGGCTTTCAGGATATTTCCGGTCCGCCCGGTCACATGCACGGTGAGCTCGGCGACCTTCACGTCCTCCAGGCTCTTGTTCCGCTCAGTGCTGAGCTCCATGCGCGCCTCGAGGATATGGTCGAAATGGCGTGTCAGCTTCTCCAGCTTGGCCTGCGCGTAGGCCTTTATCCGGGGATCGGCCGCGGTCTTCTTGGCCTGGATCAAGATCTCCATCGTGGCCTCCTGCCGAGATCTCGAGAGGACAAAAGTATAGCGAGTAGCGGCCTACAGGCCGCCATGGCGCATTTAGATTTCTAGTGACCGCGTTCGTTGGCCCGGCGATCGGGGAAGACGCGCGACAGTTCCGGCGGGATCGGCACCCCGGCCGCGAACAACCGGTCCATGATGTGGGGGCGGATGCCGGTCGGACGGAAGACGCCGGTCATGGTGCCTTCCTTGTCGGCGCCGTGCGACTCGTAGAGGAAGATTTCCTGCATGGTGATGGTGTCGCCTTCCATGCCGGTGATCTCCGTGATGCTGGTCACCTTGCGCTGACCGTCGCGCATCCGGGAGAGCTGCACGACCAGGTCGATGGCCGACGCCACCTGCTGGCGAATGGCCCGCATGGGCAGGTCGATGCCCGCCATCAGCACCATCGTCTCCAGCCGGGACAGCGCGTCGCGGGTGGTGTTGGCGTGGAGCGTGGTCAGCGACCCGTCGTGGCCGGTGTTCATCGCCTGCAACATGTCGAGCGCTTCTCCGGCACGGCACTCGCCGACGACGATCCGGTCCGGGCGCATCCGAAGGGCGTTGATGACCAGGTCGTGGATCGCGACCCGATTCTCGCCGTTCAAGTCGGGCGGCCGTGCCTCCATGCGGCAGACATGCTCCTGGTGGAGCTGGAGCTCGGCCGCGTCTTCGATGGTGACGATGCGCTCCGTGGGCGGGATGAACGAGGAGGCCACGTTGAGGAGCGTTGTCTTGCCGGTACCGGTCCCACCCGAGATGATGAGGTTGGCGCGGGCCATGACGCAGGCCTTGAGGAAGCCGACGGCCTCCGCAGTGATGGTGCCGAAGTTGACGAGGTCTTCCGCCTGGTAGGGATCGCGGGAGAACTTCCGGATGGTCAGCATCGGCCCGTCCAGCGCGATCGGCGAGATCACGGCATTCACGCGGGAGCCATCGAGCAGCCGGGCGTCGACCATCGGGGTGCGGAAGTCGATCCGCCGACCAACCGCGGAGACGATAAAGTCGATGACACGCAGCAGGTGGTTCTCATCGTCGAATTTGCGATCGGTGAGGAGAATCTTCCCGTTGCGTTCGACGTAGATGTTTTCATGGCCGTTGACCATGACTTCGGTCAAGCTGTCATCGAGCACCAGGTCGCGAATCGGCCCTAAGGCCTCGTAATACCGACCAAGCTCGTCCTGCGAAACCTCGGACGCATTGACCATCTAGTCACAATCCCCCAAACAGAGAATTCGAGGACAGGCAGACTGTCTCGGGCTATGTAACGGCGACCGCCGGCAAAGTTTGCGCGACCGCCAGCACCAGGAAAGCGCCGATCGAGCCGCCTGCTTCGGCCACCACCCGGGCTACGGCGTCCAGCGTAGCCCCCGTGGTGCAGACGTCGTCCACCAGGCCCAGGCCGTGTGGGGGCGGCTCTGGGGCTGTCCAGCGAAAGGCGCCCGCCACATTGACCTGGCGCTCCGCCTGGCCCAGGCCAACCTGGGCGGGCGTCGGGCGGAGGCGGGTGAGTCCCCCGACCACCGGCACGCGCAGGCTGGCGCCCACCCGGCGGGCCAGCCGTTCCGCCTGGTTGAAGCCGCGCTCGCGCTGGCGATGCGGGTGGAGCGGCACGAAGCTCAGCGCCGGCAGGGTGAGGCCGGCCGCGAGGGCGGCCCGGCTGAGGGGGTCCGCCAGCCGACCGGCCAGCTGCGGCCGTGGACGGTATTTATAGGTATGGATGGCTCGCTGCAGCGGGCCGCTGAGGCGCCCGGCGGCAACCAGCAGGATCCCGTGCAGGCTGGTGACGGCGACGGGCTCGAGGCTGGTGGCGCACAGTTCACAAAAGTCCTGGCCCAGACGACCACAGCCGCCACAGCGCGGCGGAAAGATCAGATCGAGCAAGCCCATGTCAGGCGGCGAGCAGCTGGTCGCCGGCCTTGATGGCGTGGCGCCGGATGGTGCCGACCGGCAGCTCGGCGACCTTGTCCGCACCCCAGACGAGGGGCACGAGGCCAATCCACGGCAGGAGTCGCTCGTAGGTCTTCAGCACGACGCCCTTCCGGTCGACAAAGACCGCGTCGATAGGGAAGCGCATGAACATCATGTGAATCCCATTGCAGCCGTGAATCAGTAGGCCACCGTTCTCCGGCAGTCGTGACCGGCCCATCAATCCGACGCCGCGCGAGATGAAATTGCTCGCGATCTCGAGCGGCTGAGCGACAATCGTCCCGTCTTCTTTTGTCAGTCGCAAAACTCTTACTCCGTATTATAACGCGAGGCGCCGCCAGCGCTGGCCGGCGCCTCCGCGCGATTTAGTGGTGCTGGAACGTGTGGATGATGATGATGACGGCCGGCCCCATCAAGACGATGAACAAGGTCGGGAAGATGCAGCCGATCATGGGGAAGAGCATTTTTAGCGGCGCCTGCGCGGCTTGCTCCTCGGCCCGCTGACGGCGGCGGCGCCGCATTTCTTCCGACTGAATGCGGAGTACTTTCGCGATACCAACACCGAGCTGCTCCGACTGGATCAGCGCCTGGATGAACGTATGCAGTTCCTCGACGCCGGAGCGGCGGCCCATTTCGTCGAGCGCTTCCAGGCGCGGCCGGCCGAGCCGGATCTCGTTGAGCACCTGGGCGAATTCGTCGGAGAGGGCGTTCTTGAACTTCTCCGTCAGGCGGCCGATGGCGGCATCGAAACCGAGGCCGGCTTCGACCGAGATGGTCAGCAGGTCGAGGGCGTTGGGGAGCGCGAGGCGCAGCTCTTTCTGGCGCCCCTTGATCTTGTTGTTGAGCCAGACGTCGGGCAGGAAGCGCCCGAGCAGGAAGCCGACGCCCAGGCCGGCGATCTTGAGCGGCAGGGCGGTGACACCCAGCACGCCCACCAGGGCGAAGACCACGAGGGCGACGATGATGCCGAAGATCACCTTGACGACCTCGAAGCCGTTGACGCTCAGCCCGTAGGGCCGGCCGGCCAGGTTGATCTTGTTCTGGACGACGATCTGCTGGTTCTTCCCCATGCGGGCGGTGAGGAAGCTGCCCAGCCGCTCCAGCGCCGGCTTGATGAAGCGCTCGCTGAACGGCAGCGAGAGCTCGATTTCGTCGAGCGTCAGGTTATGGTCGCGATACTGCGAGAGCCGTTCCGCGATCAGGTCCTGTCGAGGCTTGGCGGTAACGGCCTGCATGGCGATGATGATGCCGCTGAAGGCCAGGAAGGCGAAGACGATAGTAAATATGCTCATTCGCTACACCTGGATGTTCGTGATTTTCGAGATGATGCCGTAGCCGATCGCGATCGAGACCAGGCCCATCCCGATCAGGACGTAGCCAAGCCATTCATGGAAGAGGGGCGTGATATAGCTGGGAGAGATAAAGGTCAGGATCAGGGCCAGCGCGAAGGGCAGGCCGGTGATGATGTAGCCCGAGGCGCGCGCTTGCGCGGTCAGGGTGCGAATCTCGCCCTGGATCCGGATGCGCTCCCGGATGGTGAAGGCGATGGTGTCCAGGATCTCGGCGAGGTTACCACCGACCACGCGGTGGATCTGAACGGCGGTGACCATCAAGTCGAAGTCTTCGGATTCGATCCGTTTGACCATGTGCTGCAGGGCGTCGTCGACCGAGACACCCAGGTTCATTTCGCGGACGGCCCGGCTGAACTCATCGGCCATCGGCGGCGACGAGCTCTTGGCGATGGTTGCCATCGCCTGGGCGAAGGAGTAGCCGGCCTTCAGGGCGTTCGACAACAGGACGATGGTGTCGCCCAGCTGGTTGTTGAAGGCTTTGAGCCGGCGACGCTGGCGGAACTTGAGGAAGAACCCGGGCAGGAAGTACCCGGCGGGGATCCCGACCAGCGCCAGGATCGGGTTGTGGAAGCGCACGAAGAGCACGGCGCAGAGCAGGACGATCAGGCCGATGATCAGCATGACGTACTCCGACACGCGCAGCTTGAGATCGGCCTTGGCGAGTTCCTCGGTCAGGCGCGACGAGCGCCCGCCCTTGTTTCGGGTCATGCTCTTGTTGAGACCTTCGGTGAAGTTCTCGAAGAAGCCACCCTTTTTCTTGGGGCCGGCCTCGGGGTTGTACGAGTCCATGTGCAGGTCGGTTTCGCTCGACGCCTGCCGGTTCGACACCAGGGCCATCACCACGATCAGGGCGCCGATCGCTGCCATGGCCGCGAAGACCAGTTGGATCGACACTTACTTGCCTCCTTTTCCGGCAGGATCCGGCACCGGCGTGAACAGATCCTTTGACACGCCTTCGCCCGACGACTGCAAATGGTCGAAATACTTCGGAATGATGCCGGTGGCCGTGAAGTAGCCCTGCACCTTGCCGTCTTCGCTGACGCCTGTCTGCTTGAACACGAAAATGTCCTGCACCTTTATCTGGTCGCCGTGCAGTCCGAGCACTTCGCTGATGGCGATGATCTTTCGCGATCCATCCCGCAAACGGCTCTGCTGCACGACAACGTTTATTGCGGATGAGATCTGCTCCCGGATCGCCCGGGACGGCAATTCTGCGCCCGCCATCAACACCAACGTCTCCAGACGGTTCAAACTGTCGCGTGGCGAGTTCGCGTGGATAGTCGTCAACGATCCGTCATGGCCCGTATTCATTGCCTGGAGCATGTCGAGCGCCTCGCCGCCACGGCACTCGCCCACCACGATCCGATCTGGGCGCATCCGCAGGGCGTTGACGACCAGGTCGCGGATGGCGATCCGGCCACGGCCTTCGACGGTCGCCGGCCGTGACTCAAGTGTTACAACGTGCTCCTGGTTGAGCTGCAGCTCGGCGGCGTCCTCGACCGTCACCACCCGCTCCTCCTCCGGGATGAAGCTGGAGAGCACGTTGAGCGTGGTCGTCTTGCCGGAGCCGGTGCCGCCGGACACCAGCATGTTGAGACGCGACCGCACGCAGGCCTTGACGAAGTTGGCCATCGGGTCGGTGAAGGTGCCGAACTTGACCAGGTCGCTGACTTTGTACGGGGTCTTCGAGAACTTTCGGATGGTCAGGATCGGGCCGTTGAGCGAGAGCGGCGGGATGATGACGTTGACGCGGGACCCGTCCTTGAGCCGGGCATCGACCATCGGCGACCCCTCGTCGATGCGCCGCCCGATGGTCGAGACGATGCGGTCGATGACCCGCCGCAGCTGATCCTCGCTTTCGAACTGGACGGTGGAGAGCGTCAGCTTACCCTTGTGCTCGACGAAAATCTGGTCGGGTCCGTTGACCATGATCTCGGTGATCGTTGGGTCGCTGATCAACGCCTCGATCGGACCGAGCCCGAGGAAGTCGTTCAGCACCGAGTCGAGCAGGCGCTGCTTCTCCGGCTTGGTTAGCGACAGGCCCATCTCGGCCACCACGGCGTTCAAGGCTTCGGTGATGCGTTCGGCCCGCTGTGCGCGGTCCTCGTCCTCTCCCTCGTCGATGGTCTCGATCAGCCGGGCTTGCAGCCGGTTCTTGATGCGCTCCGCCTGCTGCTCGAAGGGCGTTCGGGCGCGAGCTGCGGCGACGGCCTGACGGGCCGGGCCGGCGCCTGCCTGCGGGACGAAGGCTCCCTCCGGGGCCGCGTTCGGGTCCGGACCCTGCTGTTTCTGGACGCGGTCGAGAAGGCCCACTCGGCTCAGACTCCCCGCTCGTCAGCCACAAATGGACGCAAGCCAGTCACGGACCGTAGCAAGGCAGGGCGAGCGGAAGCCCGAGCATTCATCTCACCCTTCCTAACGGCGGGCGAACAGACCCTTGCGGGGTTTCTTCTCGGCAGCCTCCGGCTCGGGCGCCGGCGCCGCCGTCGGGAGGAGCTT
Source organism: Chloroflexota bacterium (assembly GCA_005880605.1). GTDB lineage: Bacteria > Chloroflexota > Dormibacteria > CF-121 > CF-121 > CF-13. The sequence goes on along the minus strand of VBIS01000165.1, from coordinate 18,910 downwards.
GGCGACCAGTTCCCGGATCCGCTGGCTGATCTCGGACTCGGGGTGGGTGGTCACAAACGGATTCCCCCGGTTGATCGAGTTGATGACCAGCTTGGGATCGTTGGGGATCTGCCCGGCGATCGGGAAGCGGAGGTTCGCCTCCACGCTCTCCTTGTTGAATTCGGAGTGTGCGTCCGACTTGTTGAGCAGCAACACCACGCGGTCCGGGGAGATCGACAGCGAGTCGAAGATCTTGAGCGCGAGCTTGGTGTTCTTGATCGCCGGGATGCTCAATGAGGTGACGACCACCACGCGGTCGGCGTGATCGAGCACCTCGAGGTTGATCTCCCCCAGGTGGGCGCTGCTGTCGACGATGATGTAGTCGAACATCTTGCGCAGCTCGCCGAAGATCCGCCGGACGTGGTCGACGGTAACCAGGTCGGCCAGCTCGGGGCTGATGGGCGCGAGCAAGACCTTGATGCCGAAGGGGCCATCCACCATGATTTCCCGGATGAACTCCTGGTCCATGTGGTCGATGTTCTCGATCAGGTCGGTGATCCCTTGCGAGTGGTCGAGGTTGAGGAGCACGCCGATGTCGCCGAACTGCAGGTCGAGGTCGACCAGCGCCACCTTCCCCTTGGTCTCGTTGGCCATGGAGACCGCCAGGTTGGCGGCGATCAGCGACTTCCCGACGCCGCCTTTTCCCGAGTAGAAGAAGATGACCTGCCCACGTTCCCCCCGTTGCTTAGCCTCGCCATCGGGCGGCGCGGCGGGCGCCTTTTCGGCCCCGGTGGTGGTCTTCGCCAGGAACGATTCTTTTTTTTGCTCCAGTTGGTAGACGCGCCGGATGCTGGCGATCAGCTCGTCGCCGCTGAAGGGCTTGATCAGGAACTCTCGGGCTCCCGATTGCATCGCCCGGCGCAGGTAGTCGCGCTCACCCTGGACGGACATGATGATGACGGGGGAGCCGGAGACCTCCTGGGCGAGGGTCTCCGTCGCCTGGATCCCGTCCATGATCGGCATGTTGACGTCCATCAGGACGATGTCCGGGACCAGCTTCTTGGCTTGCTCGACCCCTTCCTTCCCGTTGGCAGCGGTACCCACCACCTGGATGTCGGGCTCGAAGGAGAGCAGCTTCTGGAGGTTATCCAGGGTGCTCGTGATGTCGTCCACGATCAGGACTTTGATTTGCTCGCTCATGCGGTCATCTCGCTAAAGAAGGCACCCCGCGAAATCTTCCGATTTCGCGGGGTACCTGTCAACGTTTTTTTCCAGCTATCCGGTCTAGTGCGTCAGGTGGTAGGTCTGGATGAAGCTCTGGTCGGTGGTCGGCACGGTGTTGGCGTCTGGCACATCGTAGTCCTTGACCGACTTAAGGACGAACTTGTAGTTGGTATTGTCGAGCAAGAACTTGAGGTCCTCCGCCTGCTTCAAGGTCACGATGACGGTCAGGCTCGACGAAATCCCACGGGTGTTGGCCGCGCCCGCCGGGCCAACCCGGATGACGTGCAGGTTGGTGAAGGTCGTCTTGGTATACGGCTTGGCGTTGGCCGGGCTAGTGTTGGCCGGATAGATCGACGCCGTAATGATGATGTCGATCCGGTCGTCCGGCTGGATGTAGCCGCCGGCGCCCACGAGCTCGCCGGTCGGGATCTGCATGGCGACCATGCCTGCCGGGATGGGCAGGAAGGCCTGCTTGGCGGCCTGGACGCTACCCTGGTCGGCCACGATGTCGTAGTCGATGATCGCCTGGCCGAGGTGGATCGGGATCGCTGCGTACTTCCCAACGACCAGGTCTTTGCCCCGGAACGCGTAGGGCGGCGCCTGGTCCTGCGAGAACTGCTGAACCGTCACCATATCCGCCGTGATCTGGGTCGACGCCGGGATGTCCTTGGTGGCCACCACGGCCGGCACATTCTTCGAGCCATTCCCGAGCGAGGTTGTGCCACCTCCTGTACGCCCAACGAGCAAGGCCCCTCCGAACGCCACGATGGCGAGGAAAACACCGAAGATCAAGAGGATGCGGTTGCTCTTCGGCTTTACCTCAGTCGCCAATCGACTCACCTCCTGATAATCGGCGCCATCGCTCCAACGGCGTGACGCTCCTTCGGGTCATGTATCTACCGCTGAGTGCTCTTCCTTGCGGCACCTCGGCGATTCGTGACGGGCCGCCGGAAAAATAAAGAGAGCCCGCTTGCGCAGGCTCTCCCTTGTTGCTCCCAAGCGTGACGGGTGGTTACTGGCCGAGGCCGCCCGAGATGTTGCAGAAGACGTTCTTGACCTGGTTGCCGAGGATGATAAGAACTACGATCACGACCACCGCGATCAAGACGAGAATAAGGGCGTACTCCACCATGCCCTGCCCTTCCTCACGGTTGAGCAGCTCACGAAGGCGCAGATAAAGGTTGGTCAACATGCTATGTCACCTCCTTTTTGCGTAGATCGAACCAACCCAGTTTCACACTGGATTGCGTCCAAATCAACGCAGAGTCCGACGAAGAACTCCCAAGAGGTTTTGACGAGTCTGTAACAGTCCCCGGCTAGTGCTTGGCGAGCGGGACTTCGACCTTGACCTCGGTGCCGCGCCCCGGTTGGGAGCGAATCTCGAGGGTGCCTTTCTCCAGCTCCGCGCGTTCCCGCATGCTGAGCAGTCCGAGGTTCTTGTTCTTGTGGAGGTTGGCCTCGGTCCGCGCAACATCGAACCCTTGCCCATCGTCTTTGATTACGACTGAGACCCGGGAGGGTTGCAGGTTCATCGTGACCTCCGCCATCTTCGCCCGGCCGTGCTTGTGGACGTTGGTCAGCGCCTCCTGGATGATGCGGAAGAGCACACCCTCCGTGTTGCCCGGCAGCCGGCGCTCCTGGCCGACGACATTGAAGCGGGTGGCCAGCCCATAGCGATCGCCATACTCCTTGATGAACTTGCGCAGCGTTGGGACCAGGCCGAGGTCGTCGAGCGTCATCGGCCGCAGGTCGAAGATCAGCTGACGGATCTCCTCGAGCGCGTTACGGACACTGTTTTTGAATTCCCCAAGCTCCGTCACCAGCTGCTTGGGATTGCGGTCGAGAAGTCGCTCCAGGATCTCCGCCTGGAGCACCAGGTTGGCCATCGACTGGGCGGGTCCGTCGTGCATGTCGCGCGCGATGCGCATCCGCTCCTCTTCGATGATCTGGAACACCTGGCGTGATGCATCGCGGAACTGCTTGTCACCGTCGCCCGGAGTTGGGCGACCGCCGCTGTCCCCATACATGCGCTGCAGGTCGGCCAGGATCTGGCTGGCGGACCGTAGGAATTGCCCCTGGTCCTTCAGCTCAGCGCGGCGGGCGGCGAGGGTTTCGTACTCGAACTGCACCCGCTCCACGCTCAATTGCGTTTCCCGAATGTTCGCGAAGGTCTCCTGCACCTCGGTGGGAGAGAACTGTTTGAGGTTGTTGAGGAGGTGCTTCTCCACCACCCGCGATTCCTCCGCCTGCTCCCGGACCTGCTCCAGCGACGCTTCGAGGTCGCGCGATTTGGTCTCGGCCGTCTCCAGCTCTGCCTCGACGACCTGCAGGCGGGCGCTGACCGACTGGTGAATCAATACGAATGGATCGAAGGTCTCATCGGTGGCCTGGATCGCACTCATATAGGACTACTAGGACTACTAGGACTACGGAAAACCGTATCGATTTCTGACGGGAGCCCCGTTTGGCGGCCCAATGATAGCAGGAAAATCGAGGCATTCACGCTGATTCTCGTAGCAGATGAGCAATCGGGCGTCCTTCATCTTCGGACGGGCGCTTCCCCTCGGTGTCTTCGGCTTCCTGGTCGCGATCCAGGGGCAACTCGCCTTCGCCGGGGTGCAGCACGCCCTGACCCACGGCGACCTCGACCGGGCCGGAGCCATGTATCTGGTGAACCGTGTCCTGACCGTCGCCTTTTTCGCCTTCCTGGTGGCGATCTACGCCGTCCGCAGCCGGGCGATCGCCAGGGACCACAACCCGGTCGCCATCGTGGCGGCGCTGACGGGGAGCTTTGTCCTCTACGGGCTGTTCCTGATTCCTGGCCAGGGTCGCAGCACCAACGTCTGGGTGCTGGCCGGCAGCGATCTGTGCCTGGCCAGCGGTATGACCCTGGCGCTCTACTCGCTGACCTATCTCGGCAAACGCTTCAGCATCGTGCCCGAGGCGCGCGGGCTGGTGACGAGCGGACCCTATCACCTGACCCGCCACCCGATCTACCTGGGCGAGATCATCGCCGGCGTTGGCCTGGTGCTGCCAACCCTGTTTTCGATGCACATTCTGCTCTTCGCGGTCTTCCTCGGCGCCCAGATCGTCCGCACCCACTTCGAGGAGCGGATCCTCCGCACCACCTACCCACAGTACGAGGCCTACGCGGCGCGGACCCACCGGCTGATTCCCTTCGTCTTCTAAGCCGGCGACCACAGGTAGACCCCACCCACCGACTCCGGAGCTCGGTTCAACAAATCTAAAAACAGATGCACCATGTCGTCCTGATGCGCCATGGGGCCGACGACGACCGCCTCGACCTTCCAGCGGCGTAGGTCGGCCAGCAGCCGCTCACGCGTTTGGACGGTCACGCCTGCGTAGGGCGTGCCGCGGTCGATGCCGATCATCAGGTCCCCAAGGGAGGTCGCCGGTGCGTTCAAGGAAGGGCCCGGCACGGTTCCATACCCCTCCGGCATTCGAAACCACATTCCCGAGGCCGACTGCCAGATCATCGCCACGTCGTCCCAGGCATAGGCGTAGGGCGCGACCAGCACCACGTTTCCCGGTTGGATGCGGCTCTCGAGCGCGCCCTGAAAAAACCCGGGCACGGCAACGGGGGTGGTGGGAATCGCGGTCGCTGGAACCAGGGCGAGCAGCGCCGCCGCCGTCGCCACGATGACACCGAGTCGCCGCCGCCGGATCTTCCACCGGGTTGAGTCGATGAAGACCGCCATCAGGATCGCGAGCAGGAGGAACACCAGCAGCATCAGGCGAGCGGGCAGGATATCGCTGACGACCGGCGCGACGGCGAGCGCCACCCAGCTTCCGACGAGGGCCAGCAGGACCGGCAGCATACGGATGTGCCGCCGAGCGAGGAGGATGGCGAAACCCAGGACGACCGTCGGCATCATCGTGACCATGCCACCCAGGTGCAGGGTCGGCCCAAGGGACAGCAGCGCCAGCAGAAGGCCGAGCAGCGCGACGAAGCGGATCAGCGGCCGCCGCCACTCGCGCACCGACACCCAGACCGCTAGCCCGAGCAGGGGCACCCCGACGTACGAACCCCACTCGGCCGGGTTCCCGGTAAAGCGATCGCTGAGCTGCGCCGCCCCCAGCGGCGACAGCCACGTAAGGCGCGTCGGGACGATGAAGCCCAGTAGATCGCTGACGTAGAAGCCACCGGGGTTGACAGCCCGTACGACGTGCTGCGCCCCGAAGAACTGGACCCCGAGCGGGGCGGCGACCAACGCCGCGCCGAGCGCGAGCCCAACGGCCAACGGGCGAACGGCATCGATGAGACGGCGCCGCCACTCCATCGGAAACAGGGCCGCGCCGACGGCCACCCCCAGCAAGACCGCGACGGCCTCCATCGCCAGGACCTCTTCACTGAGGTAGAACTGCGCGGCCGCGATGAGGCCGAGCAGGGCACCGGTCTTCAGAGGATGGCGCTGGGGGCGAGTGACCAGGTCGTGGAGGACGAGGAACAGCAGCGGCGGGAAAACCGCCGCGACCAGGTGCGGGTGGCCCATTGAATGGCCAACCATGAATGGCGAGAATCCGTAGACGAGTCCGGCAATCGCGCCCGCCACGCGACTCCGCACCAGCCGGGAACAGAGCAGGAATGCGCACCAGGCGGAAAGGGCCAGGCTCGCGCTGATCGCGAGGTTGTAGGCGACCAGCGGCCCCCACCCCGCCGTGACGGGCCCGAAGACGAGCCCGAGCAGGGGGGCGCTGGTCGACCCCATCAGGTTGATTCCCGCTGGGTAATCAAGGTAGGTGCTGACGAGCGGGTCGAGCGCGTGCATCAGGGCGAAGGGAAACCAGCCGAGTGACCAGACAAAGAACGGTGGGTCCGGTCCGTATCCAATGACGACACTTGCGGGTGCCTGCCAGGCGCTGCGGAACAGCGCCAGGGCCAGCAACGCGTAGAGCGGGAGCGGCACCAGCAGCCCCCAGCTGGCTCCGGCGAGAGGACTCCTTGGGACCTGCACCGGAGCTGAGCGCGGGAGGCGATTCGGTTGCGCTAGAGCCATGGCGAGCGGTGGTGCAACGTGGCTCGTGGCGGCGAGTTGCGAGGCGAGGTTGGCCCGCGCCCTGCAAGGCGCTTCCAGCAGCGTCGTTACACCCCTGTTAAATTGGCAAGCCTGGCCCGTTCCGCCGCCCCGCTTCCACTCGAGCCAGGCCCGCTGAACCGGGCCGTGCGCTGGCTCGACCTCCCCCACTTCTTCACCATCGCCATCTTCCTGACGATGCTGATCGCCGCGATTCAGCCGGTTACCGACCCCGATTTCTGGTGGCACCTGCCGACCGGCAACTGGATCATCAGCCACCACGCGGTGCCCCGCCACGACCTCTATACCTTCACCGTCTTCGACCACCGATGGATCACGCACGAGTGGCTGAGTGAAGTCATCGTGGCGGTGCTCTACGCCGTCGGTCGCCTGCCGCTGGTCAGCCTGGTCTTCGGGGCCATCACCGTGGCGGGCTTTCTTCTCGTCTACCTGGCAATCGACCGGCGGGTGAACTTCGTGATCGCCGGACTGGCGCTCGCCTTCGGGGTGGCGGCCGCCAATCCGATCTGGGGGCCGCGCATCCAGATGATCACCTTTGCGCTGAGCGCGTTGACCTATCTATGGGTCAAGCGCTTTTGCGAGGGACGGAGCCGCGCGCTCTATCTGCTCCCGGTCGTGATGCTGGCCTGGGTCAACCTTCACGGTGGCTTCGTGCTCGGCTACGGGATCCTGGGACTGGCGCTGGTGGTGGAAGCGGTGCGCTACTTCATCCGGCGCCCGGGCGCGATGGCCCTGCCTCGCCTGCGGGCGATGGCCATCGTGCTTGCGGCCTCGATCGCGGTGGCCATCCTCAATCCCAACGGCTGGGACATCTACCTCTATCCCTTCCAGACCGGTGGCAGCCCGGAGCAGCAGCGGCTGATCGTCGAGTGGTTCTCGCCCAACTTCCAGATGTCCCAGATGTGGGCCTTCGAGGCGATGATCTTCCTGGTCATCGTCGGGCTGGCGCTGTCACGGCGAATCGAGCCGCGCCAGTTGCTACTGCTGCTGGTCGGCCTCGGCCTCGCGCTGCACTCGGTCCGCAACCTATCCTTCTTCATGCTGGTCGCGGTCCCCGCACTGGCGGATTATGCGCAGCAGGCGCGGGAGCGCCTCTCTCTGCGGTGGCCACGGCGCGTGCCGAAGACCACGCCGATCACCTTCGGCGCCAATGTCGTAATGATCGTGTTGATTCTCGCGATCGTGGCCGTTGCCAGCCTGCCCAGCCTGCGGCAGCGCGTCGACGGCACGCTGGTGGCACGCGACTTCCCCATCAAGGCCGCCGACTTCCTGGTGCAACATCCGCCGCCCGGTCACATGCTCAATGTCTATGGCTGGGGTGGTTACCTGATCTTCCGTCTTGCCACGCCACCGCAGCCGGTGTTCATCTTCGGGGACGCGGCGCTGGATGGCGATCAGCTGTTGCGGGACTATGACCATTTGCAGTCGCTGGGGTCGGACCAGGCGCAGCTGCTCGAGCGCTACCAGATCAACTGGGTCATCTTCCACTCAAACGATCCGATCATCACCGAGCTTCGGCAGATCCACACCGCGCCGGGTCAGATGGGCTGGTTTGAGCTTGGCACCTTCGACAAGGCGACTCTGATGATGCGGGACACCCCGGCCAACCGAGCGTACGCCGCCCAGGCCCGGGGATGACGCGCGCCGCGGCGCGCCGCCGATTCCGCCAGCGGTTGCTGGTGGTCTTCCTGCTGGCGATGCTCATCCCCTACGGCCGTCAGCTGCTGACGTCGACGACCGTCGGGCAGGACTTCCGCGCCTTTTACGCCGCTGCCACCGTCGTCGCACATCACGGTGACCCATACAACTGGCCGACGCTGGCGGCCACAGAGTACCAGCTCTACGACGCGCCGCAGCGGCTGGCCCCCGGCAACCCCGCCTACTACGAATTCCTCGCCTTCCCCGAGGGACCGTGGCTGGCGTATGCCCTGGCGCCGGCCACCAACCTCCCCTGGCCGGTCGCGTACGTCATCTATGCCGTTCTACTCGGCCTGATTCTGCTGGCGGCATCGTTTTTGATCTTCACCATGATGGGCTGGTCGCGTCGACGGGCCATGCTCGGCGCGGGATGCACCCTGCTCTGCGCGGTGGGCTTCATCAACCTCTTTATGGGGCAGGTCTCGGTCATCGTTTTCGGCGCCTTCATCGGGGCCTTAATGCTCGCTCGCAATGGACAGCCTTTCTTGGCCGGTGCCGTCTTGGTGCTGGTCTGGGTCAAGCCGAACATCGGGCTGCCGCTGCCGCTGGTGCTCGCGCTGCTGGAGCCGGCGGTGGCTCGCCGGTTAATTTCGGGCTTCGTCGTCGCCTCGGCCGCCGCCTTCGGCCTGATGGCGGCGGTCATGGGTCTGCGTTTTCTCGAGTGGCCGCTCCAGGTCCCTCGGATGTGGCAGGCGGTGCAGGGGCTTCAGCCCGATATCGCATCGGTCGAGAGCTTTTTCTACCCGGGACTCACCGGTTGGGTCAAGACCGCGGCGCTGTTGATCACCTTGCTCGCGGCCGTCGCCTACGGGGTTTGGGCGATCCGTCGCGCGTCCGACGCGCATACCCGCGGCCTCACGCTGCTGATCATCTGGCTCTTCGCCCTGCCGTTCGTGCAGTCCTACGACCTGGTCCTCTTGCTCCCGGCGATCGCCTTGCTGCTCGGGCCCCGACTCGAGGGATGGGAGGATCCAGTCGTCGAGCTGACCGTCTGGGGGTTCGCCGTCATCCCCCTCCTCTATTTCCTCGGGGCGCGGCTCGGCTACTTCAACGGCTTCACCGTGATCCCCTTCTCGCTGCTCGTGATCGCCTGGCACCGGCGGATGCTGCGGCGGCCCGCCCTGCCGGCCCAGGTCAGGGCGGCGTGAATCCCCGAAGCATCTACGGGATTCGGCGACTCTACGAGGCGCGCTTTCGCGAGCGGGTGCTGCTGATGCTGGTCGTGATCGCCGTCGGCTATTACCTCACCTGGTCGGTCGTGCAATGGGTCACCCTCACCCCGGCCGCGCTTCGCTTCGACTTTGTCAACTATTTCGGAGGCGCGCAGGCCGCCGCGCACGGGACCGACATCTATGCCGACTTCAAGCAGTCCTGGGGCACGCAATCCTGGGTGGTGGCCTACATCTACCCCCCTTTCTTCGCGCTGCTGTTGGCCCCGCTGACCGCGCTCGGGCTGGTGGCGGCGGCACGCATCTGGCTGCTCGTGGTGCACGCGGCGTTCCTCGTCGCGCTTGCCCTGATCCTTCGCATCCACCCCGAGCTGTCACGCAGTGGCCGGCGCTTATTCCTGCTGGCGAGCTTCACCTTCATGCCCGTCTATCTCAACCTCAAGTTCCAGCAGGTGGCGACGGTGTGGCTGCTACTCCTCAGCGCCACCCTGTGGGCCGCGCTGCGGCGGCGGGCCGGACTCAGCGGTATTTTTATCGCGGCCGCCGCCTCCCTCAAGGTCTCGCCGATCTTTCTGATTCCCCTGTTCGCCCGGCTGGGCCGCTGGCGCATCGCGGTGCTCGCGGGACTGACGCTGGTGGCCGTCACCGCGATCAGCCTGCTGGCCGCGCCGGGCAGCTGGCAATTCTTCACCGTCGTGCTGCCCCGCATCGGACTGGGAACGGCCAACTGGGACAACGGATCGATCGATGGCCTGGTGAGTCGCATCGTCGAGCTCGCCCCGCGTCTCTTTGGTGGCGCGACGCAGACCGTGGCCAAGGCGGCGATCGTCGGCGCCGCCGTGATCGTCATCGGCATCACGCTCTGGAACGCGCGTCAATTGGGCGAGCAGGCCTGGGCGCTCCGGCTCGGCGTCGCCGCGCTGATCAGCTCGCTGCTGATCGTGAGCAGTGTGACCTGGCAGCATCACCTCGTGACCCTGCTGCTGCCGGTCGCGACCGCGACCGCCTGGATCACGGTCCGCCGTCCTGGGGCGCGCTATGCCTGGGGGCTGGGCGCGGCCTACATCATGTGCTGGATGGACCGGCGCGCTTTTCCCCTGCCGGCTGACCTCCAGGTGCACACGCCAGGGCAGGCGGCCCTGGTCCTCGCCGGCACCTCGGTCAAACTGGCCGGCCTCCTGCTGTTATGGCTGCTGCTGTTGCGAATGCTGCGCCACGAACAACGGTTGGCGCTTGCGATCCCGGAGCGCCCGGCGGCCGGCGCCCTGGCGCAGCCCGCTGCTTAACCGGGTTCAGGCCGCGATCGCGGTCGGCCGGTCCTGCGCCCGCCGCAGATAGGCGCGGCCGTACCAGATGAGGCCGGCGAGGAGCACGACCGGCGCCAGGCTGACGAACGGGCTGCCCAGGTCGACCACCACCGCGAAGGCGACCGCGAGCCAGACCGATGCCGGGGTTGGAATCGCCTTCATCCGGTGAAGGACGAAACTGAGCCACGCTGGCACGGCCAGCAGAACGGTGTCGTATGGCAGCGCGTGCGGTGAAAAGAGGATGGCGACGGTCGTCGCCAGCGCCGCCAGGCCGATCGCGTGGGCGCGCCACCGGAAGGCCGCGAGGGCGAGGGCCGCGAGCGCGAGCGCCCAGAGGCCGAAGCCCAGGAAGGTGGGAATGCGGCCGGGGAGCAACGGGGAAACGGTCCCGATCAGGCTGTCGTTGTAGCGCACCACGCCTTGCCCGGCCTCCAGCGCGCTCCAGACCATCGCCAGCAGGCCGTTGACGCCACCCGCCAGCAGCGGACTCAATCCCGCCGCCACGGCGCCCATCAGAGCGGCCGCCAGAGTGCGCCACTGGCGCTGGGCGCCGAGCAGGATCAGGTAGGCGGGCAGATACTGTGGCTTGAGCCCGAGGAGCAGCGCGCCGGCCGCCGCCATCCACCAGCGATCGTGCCGCCAGGCGCCCAGCAGCAGGACGGCGCCGAGCAGCAGCAACCCACTCGATTGGCCTTCACTGAACAATGCCCAGCTGGCCGGGAATGCCAGCAGCGCCGCGATCGCGAGCGGCAGCGCACGGTGGCCGAGGGGCAGCCAGCGCGCCATCAACATCAGGGCCAGCAGCAGCAGGCCCAGGGTCACGATCTGCCAGACATGGAAGGCCAGCTCGAGGGGAAGAAAGGTGAGCGGCACCCACGGCAGGGCAAGGGCCAGTGGCGCATCGAAGGGCAGGCGCGGGTCGATGGCGTGATCCGAGAGACGCAACATCAGCGGCCCGAGCTGATCGCGCTGATAGATCGCCTGCGGACGACCCTCGCGGATCAGCAGGGCCGCTGAATAGTTGATGGTGAAGTCGGCGCTGCGTCGCGCCAGACTCGATTGGTGGCCGACCACGACGATGCCGGCAATGACGAAGGCGGCGACCGCGGCGACCGTCAAGCGCCGCCCGCGGGCTCGCATTGGCGCAGACACTAGCGCACCACCTCATACAGCGCGGCGGACCCCTGGCTGTCGAGCAGGCGCAGCGGCGCATCGTCACCCAGCCGGTCGCGGAACAGCGCGCTGGTGGTCAGCACGTAGTCGATGTCGTTGGCACGCAGGAATTCAGCGCGCTCCGCCGGGCTCCAGCTCGTAAAGAACGCGAGCGCCTCCGTGGATTTGCGCGGCGCGTCGATCGTCATGTCCGGGTGGCCGCCAAAGACTCGCGCATCGGTCTGCGCGGGGACGAAGAGGCCGTCGAGGTAGGTCGTGAGCACGATATCGCGCCGCGACACGTGGGGCGCGAGCCGATGGAGCAGGGCAGCCTCGTCGACGCTTTCATACTCCGCATAGGGGTCGAGCCAGAAGGCCGCGATCCAGTACGGCTGAGCCAGGCTGAAGAGGCCGAAGAGACTCGAGGCCGCGAGCGTGAGCAGAAGGGCGCGGCGGCGCCAGTGTCGGGGGCGCACCAGCCGGACCAGGACCAGCAGCCCGGGCGTGGCACAGAGGCCAAACGGCACCGAGCTGGCCATGAAGCTCCGACCGAGGGTGCCGCGAATGCCCGGCGTGAACATGAAGACCGTCATCCCCGCGATCCAGAGCGCGGGCAGCAGGAGGTCCCCGCGCAGTCGCCGCCGCCAGAGGGCGACCACGATCAGGACGGTGGCGACCAGGTGCGACAGCACAAGGAAGCCGAAGGGATCACCGACGTCGAGCGCCGGCCTGATGACGCCCAGGGCGGCGGGCGAGGTCCTCCAGACCCACAGCAGATAGCCCAAATAGGGGAGTTGGACCAGGGCCGAGACCGTGGCAAACCAGAACGACTTGCCGTGACGCCGGACGAGCGACCACGAACCGATGGACGCGACCGCCAACAAGGCCAGCTGCGGATAGATCAGCTGCAACCCGATGACGGCCAGCACGCCACTCGCCGGCAGCCACCATTTAGTTCGACGGCGCAGCCGGAGCGCCACCACCATCGTCCAGCACATCAACGCCAGCGCCCACGGCAGGTGCGGCGCCATTGAGATCAGATCGGCCACACTGGTCCCCGGCGAAGCCATCTCGGTAGCGTGAGTAGTCCAGGGACCGAGATGAACATCGCGCGGCAGCAGCGCGCCGACGCCGCCACCGAGCACGCAGAGCACGAACGCCCAGCGGCGCAGCGGCCTCGGTCGGAACAACTCGGCCACGAGCAGCCACACCACGCCGAGCAGGGCGGCCGCGGCCGCTAGCCGCGCGAGGTGATAGAGCCATGGACCGCCAGCCCAACCGGTAAGATGCGCCGGCCAGAGATACCAGGGATACAGAAGAATCCCCGGCATCGCTTCCGAGGTGAAGGCCGGGTGGAAGAGCCAGGCCCCCTGCCAGCCGTCGCGCCACATCGCCTGGTAGACGAACGCATCGCGGGCAATCACGACGTAGCCGCTGAAGACGCTCGCCGACGGGGTCGCAAGCGCAGCCACCAGGATGGGTGGCACGGTCAGCAACGAGAGCGTGGCAATGACGAACGCCGGCCAGCGCCAGGCGGAGGCACGCGAGGCGGGCTGCCGCTCCATCGATCCGGGCTCCCAGCTCCGTCGGGCAAGTGCCATCAGGCGGCGAGCCGCACCGACCGTGCGGCCGGCGCCTGCTCGAGCCGCCGGTCCCCCAACGGCCGGATGCAGAGCAGGAGCGTGATGACGACGGCGACGTAGTTGTCGTTGAAGAAGCGCGCGAAGAACGTGAAGGCCAGCAGGGAGAGAGCGTAGCCCGCCATCCAGCGACCCAGAGACGGGCGCTGCAGAAACGCGCGCCCTGTGAGCCAGACGACTGGTATCAGGGCGAGGAGTTGAACGATGCCGAAAGGCGCGCTGTCGGTGCGGTGGGCGACGAGGTGCACCTGGTAGAGAAATTCGCCGAAGCCGTAGCCGACGATTGGATAGGCGTCGCGCGCGCCCCCACTGGTGTAGAGGACGACGTCCGTCCAGAAGGCCGTCGGGTTTGCGAGCAAGAACGGCAGGATGGTGACGACCGGTGCCAGCGCGAGCGCCGCCAGGCTGAGGGCGACCTCTTTGCGAGACGATCGGGCACGCCAGCGGATGATCAGCACCAGCAGCAGAAAGGGAACAGCCAGCACCGCAAACGGCTTGAGGGCGACCGCAATCCCCAACGCCAGCGCCGCCGTGATCGGATGACCGCGCGACAACAGCGCGAGGCTGACCAGCATCACCGCCAGGAACTCGATGTCGGTGCGCCCGGACCACAGGTAGAGCGTGATCAGAGGACTGACAAAGAGCGCGGTGATCACCATGACGCGCCGGTCGGCTGCGATCGGCAGGGCGAGGATCGCCAGCAAGCCGACCACCGCGAACCCGATCAGCACGACCCGGTAATCGAAAGGCAACCCCAGCGCGCGCGTGACGAACCGAAGCGGCACCCCAACCAGGACCGTCAATGGGAAGTACGCCAGGTGGTGCAGCGCCGGGTTGGGGCCCGGGGTAACGTCCCACACGATCCTGGCCATCGGCGTGTTGGACCAGTCGACCCCGTAGATGGACTGTCCGCTCAGGAGGCGGTCGACGGCCGACTCAATTTGGAGCAATCCGTCGTGCTCCATGGTCAGGCCGACACGCGGCCGCTCGACCAGGGCGTACAGGGTTGGTCCGATCGCGGTCAGCGCACCCAGGGCGCCGGCGGCGCCGAGCTTCAGTCCCCAGCGCCCGTCGACCAGGAGGAGTGCCCCGAGCAATGCCAGGACCCCCGCGGTGCTGACCGCCGCCACCCAGATCCCGACATGTGCACGGAGCGTCCACATCAGGGCGACCTGCACCCCGCCGAGCACGGCGAGGTAGGCAAACGGGGTGGTCAACCGGGCGGCGACCCGGGACAGCGAGGCCCTTGGTCTGCCGGCCGGCGGCAGATCGCCAGCCATGACGACGGTGTAACGCCGAGTGTGAGGAACCCCTTCTCCCGCTCGTTATAGGTGGGCAGTGTCGACCCCTCGCTCCGCCGCCCGGGCCACCCCGGTTTCGCCCACGGTTGGCCGGGTCCACCCGGCGTTCGTGGCACAGGCGGTGCTGGTCGGGGTCGCGGTCGTCATCTACGTGCTGGTCCTCAGCCAGGGCGTCCTCCATCACCAGGACTTCGGCGCCTACCTCAGCGCGGCCCGCGACATCGTGCACGGTCAGCCCCTCTACTCAGCTTTTCTGCATCACCCGTTTCCAGACGCGACCCTCCGCCCCGCGTACATCTACCCGCCGAGCTTCGCGCTTCTCATCGCACCGCTCGGATTGCTTTCCGACGCGGCGGCGGCGGCGCTCTGGATCGCTCTCGAGCAGGCCGCCCTGGCCGCCGCCATGGTGATCGTGGTGCGCTGGCTGCGGCCAAGCAGGTGGGCGGTCGTCGGGGTGCTGGTGGCCACGCTGACCTTCTATCCGCTGTGGATCGATGTGGTGCAAGGGCAGGCGAACCTGCTGGTGCTGCTGCTGGTCACGGTCGGGATGGTCGGCGTCCTGCGGGGACGACCGGCATTCGGTGCCGCCATCGGGGTCGCTGCGGCGCTGAAGTTGACGCCACTCATCCTGGTCGTCTGGCTCCTGCTCGATCGCCGCTTTCGCGCCGCCGCCTTCGCGCTCGCCGGATTTGCGGTTCTGACCGCAGCCGGTGCGCTGCTCAGATTCCAGGACACGGTCGCGTACTTCGGCCAGGTACTGCCGGCCCTCGCCTCGGGCACCGCGTTCTATGCCAACCAATCGCTCGCCGGCGTGCTGCATCGAACATTGAACACAAATCCCTACACCCAACCATGGATCAATCTGCCATGGCTGTCGTGGCTGATGATCGCGACTGCCGTCATCTTGATCGGCTGGTGGTGGTGGCAAACGCAACGGCAGATCGCGTCGTCGCGCGGCGTCGCCTTCCTGCCCCTGCTCCCTCTGCTCTCGTCGGTGACGTGGACGCATCACCTGGTAATCGTGCTGCCCTTGATCTGGTTCAGCCTGATCGCGCTCGCGCAGCGCGAATGGCCACTACTGCCGACCGCCGCCCTATCGGGGATCCTTTTGCTCTTCAGCATTGTTTCGCGGTTGCCCGCGGGTCCGTCGTTTGGACAGACGGGTTTCCGCCTGGCTCAGACCATGGATCCGGTGGTCTTCCTCGCGGCCAACGCGTTCTTCTTCGCCACCCTGATCCTGTTCGTGAGCGCGCCATGGCTGCTGCGCTCCCGCTAGCGCGGACGGCGCCGGCGCCGGCGCCGCGCCCGCGGCGCTTGCGGTTCGCGCTGGTCTTCACGGTGGTGATCGCCGCCGTGTCTGGCGCGGATGGGTCGTGGCTCTGGAACGACCCGTACACCAGTGAGCCGCATGGGGGCGTCTTCCTTTTTGGCTTCTACCTGCTGTTCGGTCACCTGGCCGCGCTGCTGCACCTGCCGATGATCGCCGCCTATCACCTGGCGCGGATCACCGGCGCCATCGCCCTCGTGCTCGCCGCGGAGCGCCTCTGCCGCCGGCTGCTGCCGCCCGAACGGGCGAACCTGGGGCTGGTCCTTGTGGTCCTCGGCTCCGGCGCCGGCTTCCTGGCGCAAGCCGCCGGCAATCCGGCGATTTTTGGTACCCAGGTCGAAGCACTCGACCTGCATCTCCCCGAGCTCAGTGGCTGGTACTCGATCCTCGCCATCCCCCACTTCGCCTGGGCGACGGCGTTGATCGTCGCCGCGCTGCTCGGATTGCTCCGGATCATGGAGGCGCCCGGCTGGCGACCGCTGGCGCTGACCGCCCTGGCGTTGATCGCGCTCACCGCCATTCACCCACAGATGATCCCGGTGCTCGCCGTCATCTGGGTCGCCTACCGGGTGGTGTTGCTGCTCTGGGGGCAGCGGCTGTCGTGGCGGGCGCTCGCCGCGGAGGCGGCGGCGTTCGCGGCGACCCTTCCCCTCCTGGCCTACAACGCCTGGATCCTGTTCCGCGATCCGACGATCGCGGAATGGGCGCACCAGTGGCGCCACCAGGCGCCCGGACCGGTGAGCCTGGTCGTGAGTCTCGGGCTGCCGCTGCTGCTCGCCATCGTTGGGATGACGGTCGCCTGGCGCCGCCGCGACCAGGGGCTCGCGCTGCTGCTGGTCTGGCCCCCGCTGGTGGTGGTGCTGCTCTACCTGCCGAACCTGGCGAATATCCAGCGCCGGCTGCTCGACGCGCTTTTCGTTCCCATCGGCATCCTGGCCGCGGTTGGCCTTACCAGCCTGACCGCCCGGCTGCGCCGGGCGCGCGCGCGCCGCATCCAGGTCATGCTCGTCACCGTCTGCTGCCTCTCGTCCATGATCGTGCTCGCGATCGCCCTGCGATTTGCGTCGGGAGCCTTCGCCGAAGCCTATGTCAACGACGACGCCTGGCAGGCGATGGCGTGGCTCTCGTCCCATCACCAGGCCGGCGACCGCGCCCTCTCCGCCCCCGGGGCGGGCCAGCTTCTCCCCGCCTGGGCCGGTGTCCCCGTCTACGTCGGCCACTACAGCGAGACCCTCGATTACTTCCAGAAGATCCGCAACGTCGGCGCCGTCCTCGATCCCGGCGAGCCGGACAGCGCCGTACAAACCTTTCTCGCCGCCAATCGTCTGACCCTGCTCTACTGGGGACCCGATGAGGCCGCCACGGGCTTCCACCCCGATGACCACGCCTATTTGCACCAGGTCTTTCGACACGGCACCGTCACCATCTACCGCGTGACCGGGGGCTAGCCCAGCGTGGCCTTGCCCCAGCGCGCGTCAGTCCCCTCGCGCATTCCGCCCCGGCGCAACTGGCCATCGCCAGCGGTGATCGCCCAGGCGACGGCGATCGTCCTGTTTGCCAGGTCCCGTTTCGGGATTACTGGATTACCTACGGTCCCCTCGACACCTATATCCTGGCCGCCGCCTTCAAGGTGGTCGCGATCAATGTGATGGTCGAACGGGCGCTCGGCATGGTCGTGCTCGGCCTGCTGGCCGCGGCCGCCTACGGCGTGACCACGCGCCTTGGCCTGCGCGGAGGGATCCGCCTTCTCCTCACCGGGCTCATCAGCGTGGTGCCGATCTCGGTCCCCGCGTTCAACTCGGCCTTTCTCGCCAACCTGGTCGGCGTCACGGCGGTGCTGGCGTTCCTCCTCAGCCTAGACCGCGAGCGGTGGCGCTGGCCGCTGCTGACCGGTGCCCTGGTGGGCCTGGCCTCGTTCTCTCGCCCCGAATTCGCCCTGGCGCTGGGGATCGGGTTGTTCGGCGGCTATGCGGCGATGGGCCTGAACCGCCAGGGCCTGCGGGCCCGGCTGCTGCCCTACGTCCTCGGCGCAATCGGGGTCGCTGTGGGCCTGTGGGGCGTCACCGTCCTGATGGCCGGGATCACGCCGGTCTGGTTCGACCTCGTCACCTACGCCACCAGCCTCTACCCGCAGGCTCGCCGAATTCCCTTCGGCCGCGGTGACGAAGCGGCGGTCGTCATCGTGCTCGGCACGGCGTTCGCGGCGATCTGGTTGTGGGGGGTGATCCGCGCTTACCGCCAGCGATCATCGGCCGGCGAGCGCGCCCGCCTCGTCGCGCTCCTGGTCAGCGGCGTCCTGCTCTTCACCTGGGTCCGCACCCGAGCCGATGGGATCCACGCGATGGACGCCTGGCCGGTGACGGCCATCCTGCTCGCGCTCCTGCTCGAGCGGCGGAGCCGCACGTCCACCCCGCCGAGCCGCACCTTCCAGGCCCTGCTGCCGGTGGTGGGCGTTTTGATGTTGAGCGTGGCGGCGGGCGGCCTGGTGTTTCGTGACCTGTCCCAGGCGCACGCAGCCGCCGGCGTTCCGCGCAGCGGCCTCAGCGGCGAGCGCGCCTGGCTGCCGACCGCGGAGCTGGCCGAGGTGATTCGCGAGATCGACGCCGCCACACCGGGGGGCGGCCCGATCTGGGTCGGCCTCCAGCGCAATGACCTGGTCACCTTCAACGACACGACGCTCTACTTTCTCAGTGCGCGCAACCCGGGCACGGTCTACTACGAGACGTTGCCGGGACTGACCAACACCGAGTCAGGTGAGCGCACCATCGCCTGCCAGCTGGCGCGCGCGGGCGTGGCCCTCGCCGTGCTCGGGCCTACCAGCGCCGGAGAGCGGTGGAACCTCAGCTCGGTTCCGGGATCACCCTACCTCGACCATTGGCTGGCGGCCCGCACCGTGGGTCGATCGCAGGTCGGCCCCTACGTACTGCTCAGGCTGAAGCCCGGTCTGCGTCCTGACGACCGCTGCCCTTAGTCGGATGCTTGCGGACGCGCCCCGGAATGGCGAGCAGCTCGAGGAACATCATGGTCGAGTGCCGGATCGGGTGCACCCGGCTCTG
>VBIS01000285.1:1731-4993 GCA_005880605.1 Chloroflexota bacterium | reverse complement strand
ATACCTCCATGAACTCTGAGAAACTCAGCATGAACGAGCTGCTTGCGCTCTTCGGGCGAGCACCGGAGCAATCCCGGTTGGTCGGCTTCGCCGATTCCGAGGAGTACCTCGCGGTGGTCACCTACGTCGTCGAGCGTTCCTACCGCCGATACTAGGCAACCTCTGCGGTGGTCGGTTCGTTCACCCGAAAGTAGGGGCGCTGAACCCCGATTTGATGGATGGCTCGGGACTGGTAGGTGGTTGATGATGTTGGCGATGTGTAGAGACGCCGGCATGAAGGCCAATGACGGCCGTGAAACCCGCAAGTGGATCATCCGGTTGGTCTTTGACGGGACGTCGGGACCGATGCGATTTGAAGCGGCTCGCGTCGAATGGAGCGCCCGCGAACGTCGCCGGCGGCGCGTCGACCGCACGCCGGCGCTCGTCCGTTAGCCCCCTCTCCCTTCCCCAGGCCCCCTGCTCCAAGGGGGCCTGTCCCCCTTTTTTCAGGCCTTGACCGCTTGGTTGCGATCCTGTATTATTCCCAATAGCTAATTAGCTCATGGGGCAAATACAATGACCACCGATCAGCTGAGCGTCACGTTTGCCGCGCTGTCCGACCCCACCCGGCGCGCCATCCTGGCACGGGTCGCGAAGGGCGAGGTCACCGTCAACCAACTCGCCGAGCCGTTTCGGTTGAAGCTGCCCACGGTGTCGAAGCACCTCAAGGTGCTGCGACGGGCCGGGCTGGTCACGCAGGGGCGGCAGGCGCAGTGGAGGCCGGTCCGGCTCGAGGCGGCGCCGCTGAAAGAGGTGGCCGACTGGGTCGAACGCTATCGCGAGAACTGGGAGGAGCGCATGGGTCAGCTCAACGACTATCTGCAGACGCTAAAGACTGAGGAGGAAAAACATGGCCGTAAAAAGTAAGCCCGTTGTCACGCTGACGATGCCGTCCGATCGCGAGCTGGTCATCAGCGCCGTTCTCGATGCACCGCGCCAGCTCGTTTTCGAGGCAACCACCAAGCCGGAGCACGTGAAGCACTGGTGGGGGCCGTGGCGTTCGACGGTGACCCTCTGCGCCGGAACGACTCGTCTACACCGAGGGCTGGGAGGGTATGCCCGGACACGACTATCTCGTGACGGCCACCCTGGAAGAGAAGGGCGGTAAGACCACTCTCACGAGCCGGTTGCAGTACAAGTCGGTCGAGGACCGCGATGGGCACGTCAATTCCGGCATGGAAGGCGGCATGCGCGAGACCTACGATCGCCTCGGCGAGCACCTCGCTGCGATGGCGTAGGGCAACCGGGTCAGCGCGCCGATGGTAGACGACCGGTTTTAGTGCCATCTCCAGACTCTGACCAAGGGTCTGGGGATGGCTTTCTCTACCGCGGGCCTTACCGACTTCAGCCCATGAGCGATCTCGTCGAGGAGTTCACGCACTTTCTTCTCGGCCTCCTCATGCGTCTTCGCTTCTGGTACGTTGCCGTGAAGCAAATACATGTAGTCGTAGCGATCGACGGCCGGGTCAAACCAGGTGGCCTTCCCGAACCTCGGCTCCCAGCCGGGATGTTGCTTGGCGAACTCCAGGCGGAGGTAGTCGTCGAAATCGTCAAAGGCCGGATGCTCCCCCCGAACCTCGGCAGAGAATCCGTAGACCGGCGGAGTGATCACGATCTGAGCCTACATCGGCTCGCTCTTGAGGCGATACTGAAGCAGCCAGGCCATGGAGGATCAACAGATGCGTCCATATGCGCTGAAAGCCGGAGCGGGCTCGACGTACCGATACGGCATCGACTTCACGGTCAAGGCGGGAGAGCTCCGCGCAGGGCCACGGCTGGCGTTCATCGAGTACACGACCCGCGCGGGTGAGGAGCCTCCGGATCATACGCACGCAACCGAAGACGAGATCTTCTACGTGCTCAAGGGTGAACTCGCCTTTCGCTGCGGAGACGAGACGTTTGAAGTAGGCGACGGCGCCTTCATCTTCTTGCCGAGGGGACTCGAGCACGGCTACCAAATTCGGAGCCATAACGAAGTCAAACTGTTGGTCATCACATCGCCCGCCGAGGAGCATCCCGCTGGTGGCTGGGGCGGATTTATCGCGGACCTTGAGTCGCAGGGTGAGCGTCGTACCAGTTCGTAGTCGGACCACCGGGAATCTTCTCCCGGTGGCCCGTCATCAGTAGAGGCTAGCGAAGCGAGAGCGCGACCTGCTCGAGGTGGCCCAACGCTTCCTGCAAGCCGCCTTCCATGCCCGAGTCGATGATCGTGTCACGGACCGCCCGGCTCGGCAGCTGCATCAGCATTGTGAGGGTGGTGCGCCCGTTCTTTTCTGTGAACGTGTGCTCGACTACGGCTTCCGCTTCGGGCGCGCCCTCGAAGATCTCCGTCGAGACGATGCGCTCGTTGGGGACGATCTCGCGGTACTCCCCGTGGAAGCCCACCTCGAATCCGCCGTTCGCCGTCATCACATAGCGCCATCTGCCACCAACCCGCAGATCGACCTCGGCGAGCGTCACCTCGCCTCGATCACCGCCCCACCACCGCTTGATGAGCTCAGGCGTCGTGTAGGCCGTGTAGACCAGGTTCCTCGGTGCCTCGAAATCTCGCGTGATCAGAATTTGCGTGTCTGCCGGGAGCGTCACCACTGCCGTGCGGCTACTTGTCATCGCCATCATGTTCCTCCTTGTTTTCCTTCAGTTCCTCTAAGACGACATCCAACCGATCGAAGCGTTGCGACCACGAGCGTTCGTAGTTCTTCACCCAGTCATGGATCGGCTTGAGCGGCTGACCCTCGAGCCGGTACAGTCGCTGGCGCCCATGATCCCGTACCCCCACCAATCCGACTTCCCGCAGCACTCGTAGGTGCTTGGACACCACCGGCTGCGCCAGGTGCAGCTGGGCGACGAGGTCGTTTACCGGCCGTTCCCCGCCGGCGAGTAGGTCCAGAATTTGCCGCCTCCGGGGCTCGGCCACGGCGTTGAATGCATCGGCCGTCGTCGCTGCCCGTGCCATGCCCAGCATTATATACCTATATCGGCATATGTCAAGCCGGAAGCTGACCATCCAGCGTCTAACGAGCTACGCGCGGGCGGCCTCGCAGCTTGGGTACACGGCCCTCTCGGCGAATGACCACATGGTCTACAGCCGGCCGCATCTCGTTTCGTTGACGTCGCTGGCCGTCGTCATCGAGAGCTCCGGCCAGTTGAAATTGATGACCACCATTGCGTCGTGCCATAGCGAGGACCACGATCGAAGGTATCGAGCGCATACTTCCTTCTA
>VBIS01000285.1:0-1561 GCA_005880605.1 Chloroflexota bacterium | reverse complement strand
CGGGCGGGCTCGGAGTTGCAGAGTGCGCTGGCTACACTGAACCAGGATCTCGAGCCGCGCCTCGGGGTCACCCTCATGCAGCGCATCGGCGTCAATACCGGTGATGTCGTAGCGGGCGATCTCTCAACCGATCAGCGGCTCGTGAGCGGTGACACGATGAACGTGGCGGCCCGACTCCAGCAGAACGCGATGCCCGGCGAGGTCATTCTGAGCGAGTCGACCCATCGGCTTGTCCAGGCCGCCGTCACGACCGAACCTCTTCAACCTCAGACCCTGAAAGGAAAGCTCCAGGCCGCCCGGGCTTACCGGTTACGTTCGGTCCGACCAGTGACCGAGAGCGGTCCAACTGAGAAGCGAGCCCCGCTCGTCGGTCGAGGCGCCGAACTCCTCCGACTGCACGAGGCTCTGGATCAAACGATTCGGGGAGGCTTCTGTCAACTCGCCACCGTTTTGGGTACGCCTGGTCTGGGGAAGTCAAGGCTGATCCAGGAGTTCCTCACGGAAGCAAGCGGCAGCACCAGACAATTGCGCAGCCGATGCTTGCCCTATGGCGAAGGCATCACCTTCTGGCCGCTCGCCGATGTGATCCGCCAGGCTGGGTCGATTCGCAGCGAGGATGGGGAGGCGGAAGTCCGCACGAAACTTCTGGCCTTGGTACAGGATTCCGCCGTTGCCGATCGCCTGGGCTCGGTACTCGGCCTCGCGGGGTCTCATTCGGTCGCGGAAATCTTTTGGGCCACTGGCCGGCTGATGGAGCACCTCGTTGCGACCGGCCCGCTGATAGTCGTCTTCGATGACATTCATTGGGCCGAGCCAACCTTTCTCGACCTGATCGAGCACATCACACAGCTTCTGCGCGATCGGCCGATCATGGTCATCGTCGCGGCGCGTCACGACCTGTTGGAGCGCCGACCGAACTGGATCGATGATAAGGATAGGTGGCTCCGTGTTGAGCTTGATGCCCTGTCGGAGATCGACAGCATGGCGTTGCTCAGCAGCCTCGTGACCCACGACCTGGGGGACCAGGCGGTGGCCGCCATCATGCGGGCGGGAGAAGGCAATCCACTCTTCATCGAGCAGATGCTTTTCATGCTGGCCGAGGAGGATGGAGTAGCGAGCACAGGCTCGTCCACCGACCTTCAGAACCACATTCCGCCGACGCTGGCTGCGCTACTGAGCGCCCGGCTTGACCGGCTGTCCCCGGGGGAGCGATCGGCGATCGAGGCAGCGGCTGTGTTCGGCTATCTCTTTGACCCTGCCGCGGTCCCTTACTTATCCGGCAGGGAAGCCGGTGAGGCCCCTGACGCGACACTGAATAAGCTCGTTCGCAAACAGTTCATCCAGCAACGACCGGTGACGGACGGGAGTCGGAATTCGTATCGCTTTCGGCATATCCTCATTCGCGACACCGCGTACCAGGCTACATTGAAGCGGCGGCGCGCAGCTGTGCATCGGCGCTGCGCCGAGTGGCTGCGTCGGCACGATGCGGGAATTGTGGCGGTGGACGAACTCGAAGGATTCCACCTGGAGCAGGCCTACCTGTATGAGAAGCAGCTCGGCG
>VBIS01000284.1 GCA_005880605.1 Chloroflexota bacterium | reverse complement strand
TATCCCGGTCACGGTGTCCTGATCCACGGGCGGATATCGTACCGTCAAGGGTCCTTCGCAGATTCCGGCCGGACTTGGATTGGTACGAACCAAGGAATTTTCCAGATCCTGGTGAGGGGCGAAGGGCTAGCGGGCGCAGACGTCAGGGCGAGTCTGGAAACGCTTAGCCCCCATCGTTGAAGGCGATGGCTGGGTCAATTGGTCAGTTTTGGCAACTCTCGCTGCAGGCCTTGACGCCATGCTTCTCGGCTCAGTAAACCGTCTGCTGTCGGCACGAAGTGCAAAGCACCCCCGATCGCGGTCCGCAGGCAAGAATGCGCGCCGTGGTTTCGCAGCGCTGTGATCTTTGGCACAGTCAGCAGGAGCCTGTTGATCGGGTTGAGTGATCTGACCGTAGCGATCGGAGCGGTCAACGAATCGCGTGGCCAACCACGACTAAACTCACGCACCCAGACCGCGCATAATCCATGAGTTACCCGACATTTGGGAGGGGAGATTCATGGCCCAGACACTTGGCACGTCAGTAGGCGCATTTCGAGCGGCATTCACCGGAAGGGTGATCACGCCCGAAGACCCGGAGTACGACAAAGCGCGCTCGGTTTTTAACGGCGCCATCGACCGGCACCCCGCCATCATCGCCCGATGCACAACGCCTGACGAGGTCGCCGTCGCAGTCAAGTTCGGCACTGACCAAGACCTCGAAATATCTGTGCGCGGCGGTGGGCACAACTTCGCTGGCTTCGCGGTTTGCGAGGGCGGCTTGATGATTGACCTCAGCGAGATGCGGCAGGTCACCGTCGACGCGGCGGCTCGCCGAGCGGTGGCCGGGGGCGGCGCCACCTGGCACGACGTGGACGCCGCGACCCAGGTGCACGGGCTGGCTGTGACGGGCGGATTCATCAGCCGCACGGGCATCGGCGGGCTGACGCTGGGCGGCGGCATTGGCCATTTGACGGCGCAGGCGGGACTCAGCTGCGACAACCTGGTGTCGGCGCAGGTCGTTACGGCCGACAGCCGGATCCTTACCGCGTCGGCGAACGAGAACCCAGATCTCTTCTGGGCTATCCGGGGTGGCGGCGGCAATTTTGGCGTGGTGACCTCGTTCGCGTACCGCCTCCACCAGGTTGGCCCGCTCGTGAACCTTGGCCTGTTCTTCTGGGGCGTCGGCAAAGGGTCCGCAGCCCTTCGCTTCAGCCGCGACTTCCTGAAGACGTTGCCTCAGAACGCAAGCGGCTTCATCGGCGGTCTCAGCGCCCCGCCGGCGCCGTTTGTTCCCCGGCAACACCACTTCGCGCCGGGGTTCGCCCTGATCGTCGTTGGCTATGGCTCCCCGGAGGAGCACGGCTGGGCCATCAAGCCCATCCGGGACGCGGTCGCGCCCCTCTTCGAGCTGGTGACGCCGATGCCGTACGTGCAGCTCCAGCAGATGTTTGACGAGGCGAACCCGTGGGGGACCCTGGCGTACGAGAAGGCGCTGTACCTGGACGAGCTGACCGACGGCGCTATCCAGGTTTTCACCGAGTACCTGCCGAAGAAGACATCGCCGCTCTCGCTCGTTCCCGTCTTCTTCCTGGGCGACGGGTACGCCCGGGTGCCCGACGACGAGACGGCCTTCGGTGGCAGCCGCAAGGCTCGATACGCCTTCAACATCAGCGCCGTCTGCCCGGATCCGGCACTCTACGATGGCGAGCGCAGCTGGGTACGCTCCTTCTGGCAGGCGCTCCGCCCGCACGCATCAGGTGTGGGCAGCTACGTGAACTTCATGTCAGAGTACGAGGAGGATCGCGTCAAGGCTGCCTATGGCACGGCAAAGTACGAGCGGCTCGCTCGCATCAAGGCGCAGTACGACCCTGATAACGTCTTCCATCTCAATGCGAACATCAAGCCGGCGCTTTAACAAAACCCTGATGG
>VBIS01000282.1 GCA_005880605.1 Chloroflexota bacterium | reverse complement strand
ACGGCGCTCCCTACGGCTCGGACATGCGCCTCCTGGTGCACGAAGCGGAAACCCCGGCGATCCTCTACGGCCCTGGCGACATCAAGCAGGCGCACTCGACCGACGAATGGATCGCGGTCGACGAAATTGTCCGGGCCGCTCGCGTGGTCACGGCGGCTGCAGCCCGATACCTCGCAACCTGACCTCTTTCCCGGCCTGGCGCACCAGGCCGCTCATCCACGCCCCTGCCAGCGTGAACGCAAGGCGGCGCGCAGCGCCTTCCGCTACAGCGGGCTCATCCGCCAACGTCTTGCGTGCGATATCGAGGGCGCAGTCTCGGTCCGGCGCATCCAACCGGACCAGCTCGCCCGCCACTGCCTCAACAGCCTCAGGCTTTCGCAGGACGCGCAAGACATCCAGCGACAACACGCTGGTCGTTCCCTCCCAGATGGGCAGGACCTGGGCGTCACGCAGCAAGCGCGGTAATGCCGTGTCTTCCATGTAGCCCTGCCCGCCGAAGCATTCGATCGCCTCCGAGGCGACGCTCACCGCCTGCTTCCCCGTGTAGAGCTTGGCCAACGCAATGCCGACCCGAAACAGCGCCACCTCGGCGGCATCGGCCGTACCGGCCTCAATCCGGCCGAGCAGCTGCGCCATCCGCATCGTGAGGTAGAGCGCGCCGTCGGCCTCGGCCGCCATTTGGTCCAGCACCTCACGATGCAGCGGATGATCCTGGAGTTTTCGGCCGAACGCCTCCCGCTGAGCGGCGTAGGCGGTCGCGAGCGTGACGGCCCGTCGCATGATGGCGGCCGCCGTGATGGCATTGTGCAGCCGGGTGATGTTGAGCATCGCCGTCATCTGCGCGAAGCCTCGCTCGGCGTCCCCCACCAGCTCAGCGTGCGCACCCTCGAGGGTGACCTCACCGGTGGCCATCGCCCTGGTGCCCAGCTTGTCCTTGAGCCGATCGATCCGATAGCCGTTAGGCCGGCCGTCGCGGCCATCCCGGAGGACGACGAAGAGGGCCAGCCCGCGAGTACCCGGCGCCGCGCCCTCGGGTCGGGCCAGGGCCAGCGCCATCTGCGAGCCGATATTCGAGCAGAAGAATTTCTGGCCGAAGAGACGCCAGCCGTCATCATCCCGTTTGGCGACCACTGCATTGCGACCAACGTCTGAGCCGCCCTGGCGTTCGGTCATCCACTGCCCCGAGGTCCACGCGGCGGCGGGATCACGCGTCACCAGATGCGTCAGCAGATCCTGACGCTGGCGCTCGGTCCCGGCCTCGGCCAGGACGCGCGCGGCGCCGTCCGTCATGGCGACCGGACAGAGGAAAGTGGCCGTGGCGGGGGCGAAGAGATAGCAGAGGGCCGCCTGCACCACGCGTACATTGGCACCCAGACGCGCCAGCGTTTCGCCTTCGTAGGGGAAGGCCACGAGCCCATGGGTTGCGGCACTGGCCGCAAGCTGTCGCCAGGCAGGCGGGTAGACAACCTCATCGACCCGGTTCCCCCAGCCATCGAAGGACCGGAGGAATGCCGGCTGCTGCTCGCAGGCGTCGCCCCAGCGCACCAATTCCTCGGCAGCCGGGCGACCCATTTCGAGCAACAACGGGGTCGCCCAGGCGAGTATCGGGGCTGGCAACCACGCCGCGAGCAGGCCTTGGAGCGACTCGTCGGCCTGCCACGTGTTGGGCGGCAGCAACTCTGGCGCGGATGCATATTCGCGGCCCATTGCACGGCGAGGATACACGTAGACTTCATCGCTGTGACTGCCCCGGTTTTTGGATCATCGATCCGCCGCGTCGAAGATCCACACCTGATTCGCGGCGCCGGGCGGTATGTCGACGACCTGCAGCCGGTGGGCTGCCTGCACCTCGTGTTTCTTCGGAGTCATCTCGCCCATGCCACGATCGCTCGCCTCGACCTCGCAGCCGCGCGACAAGCCAGGGGCGTCGTGGCCGCCTGGTCGGCCGCGGACCTGAAGAACCTGAAGCCCCTCCAGATCGAAGAGGGTGTCGAGGGGATGGCGCGCCCGGAGCGTGGGGTGCTGGCCAGCGGCCGCGTCCGACACGCCGGTGAGGCGGTCGCGATCCGCCTCTGCCCGGAGCTCGAGACCAATATCGCTTTCCGCGAGGAGTTGAAGCGTGGCGCGGTCAAGCGGTCGTTCGACCAGGCCGATGTCGTCGTGCGGGAGCGCCTCGTCAACCAACGGCTGATCCCCGCGCCCCTCGAGCCTCGTGGCGCGGTTGCCTGGATGGACGGCGGCCGGCTGACGCTGCAGGTTTCGTCCCAATCCACCTACGGCGTGCGCGAGGCGGTCGCCAACAACCTCGGGCTCGAGGAGGACGGGGTTCGCGTCATCGTGGAGGACGTCGGCGGCGGCTTTGGCAGTAAAGGCGGATGCATGGCCGAGGAGATTGCCGTGGCCGAGGCCGCTCGGCGCCTCGGCCGGCCGGTCAAGTGGATCGAGGAACGCTGGGAGAACTGTGCGGTTACCTGGCATGGGCGCGGTCAGCTCCAAGAGGTGGAACTCGCCGCCCAGCGGGACGGAACCGTCCTCGCGGTCCGCTCGCGCATCCTCGCCGATATGGGTGGTCATCTCGAGGTCTACAGCGCCTTCATTCCCCTGGTCACGCCGGATCTGCAGACAGGGTGCTACCTCATCCCGGCATCACAGGGCACCGTGCTCGGTGTCTATACGAACACGGCGCCGACCGGCCCCTATCGGGGCGCCGGTCGCCCGGAGGCGGCGTTCTTGATCGAGCGGATGATGGATCGGCTCGCCGGCGAGCTCGGTATCGACCCCGTCGAGCTGCGGATGCGTAACTTCGTCGATCCCTCGGAGTTTCCGTACACCAACGCGGGAAAGTTGACCTACGACAGCGGGGATTACGCGCGAACCCTGCGGCGCCTGGTCGAGGTGGCGGGTTACGAGCAGCTGCGCGAGGCCCAGCGCCGGGCGCGTGATGACGGGAAACTGCACGGCATCGGCATTGCGACCTACGTCGAGATTGCCGCCGGGACCGATGCCGACGAGGCCACCGCCCGCCTCGAGTCCGATGGGACCGTCACGGTCATTACTGGTTCGACCCCGCACGGCCAGGGCCATCAGACGACCTGGGCCCAGATCGCGGCTGATCAGTTCGGGGTATCGGTCGATCGGATCAAGGTCGTCTACGGCGATAGCGACCTTCCCGCCTACGCGGTGGGCACCTTCGGTAGTCGGAGCGCCGCCGTGTCTGGCTCGGCGGTGCATCAGACGGTGACCGCCCTGACCACCCAACTCCGCTCGCTGGCGGCCGCCGCCTTCGAGGCCGCGCCTGGCGACATCGTGCTCGAGGCCGGACGACTGCAGGTTCGCGGAGTGCCGGCGCGGGCGATGTCGCTCGAACAGCTCGCGACCTGGGCGATCGAGGCGGGGCGTCAGGAAGAGCTGTCGGCTCAACAGGAGTTTGCGGCGCCCGGCGAGGTGTTCCCGTTTGGCGCGCACCTGGCGCAGGTCGAGGTCGACCGGGAGACGGGCGCGGTCACGGTCCTCCGCTATGTGGCGGTCGACGACTGTGGTCCGGTGATCAATCCGATGATCGTCGACGGGCAGGTGCACGGGGCGATCGCCCAGGGCCTCGCCCAGGCGCTCTATGAAGGCGTGGTCTACGACGAAGATGGCCAGCTGCTGACCGGCAACCTGACGACCTACCTCCT
>VBIS01000153.1 GCA_005880605.1 Chloroflexota bacterium | reverse complement strand
AGAGGGCTTGGATCGGCGGCCGGCCTCTACGCGATCTTTCAGGTCGGCGACCGGATGGCACGTCGGATCATGCCCGCGGGCGACCGCGAGATTGCCGGTATCTACCAGTTGCGGACCGCGGCGCCGCCAGCCGCGATCGCCACCGTCCTCGGGCTGGTGATCGGCCCGGGCGAGGAGCTCTTCTGGCGCGGTCTCGTGCAGCGCAGCCTGATGCGGCGCTTCGGCCGGGTGCGCGGAACTCTGCTCGCCTCATCCATCTATGGGGGCGTGCACCTGGTCTCGGCGAACCTCACCCTCACCGGCGCCGCTGCTACCGCGGGCCTCTTCTGGGGCGCCCTTTACGCGCGCGAGCAACGGTTGGCCCCGATGATCATCAGTCACGTCAGCTGGGATATCTGGATCTTCCTGATCGCGCCCACCGAGTAAAGTTGACGATGCCATTCTGCGCACCGAATTGAAACTAGGGCCCGAGCTGATCAGCGGCGACGCCATCCAACAGCGCGTCCGCGAACTGGCCGCCGACATCTCACGGGACTACGCGTCCATCCCGAAGCCGTTGATCCTCCTTCCAGTGTTGAAGGGCTCGGTCTGCTTTGCCACCGACCTGAGCCGGAGCCTGACGGTGCCGGTGAACTTTGACTACGTCGCGGTCAGCAGCTACGGCTCGGGCACCGAATCAACCGGCCACGTCCAGCTGCTCAAGGACCTGACCATGGATGTTGCCGGCCGCGACGTGCTGATGGTGGAGGACATCATCGACACCGGCCTGACCACCTCCTTCCTCTTCGAGCATGTCCGGCGCCACGGGCCGGCCTCACTCAAGCTGTGCGTCCTGCTCAACAAGGAAGAGCGTCGCGTCACACCGGTGCCGATCGCCTACAAGGGATTCGACATCCCCAATGCATTCGTCGTCGGCTATGGCCTCGACTACGACGAGCTCTACCGCAACCTCACCGCCGTGCATATTCTCGAGCCCTAGGCTGTCGCGCGCGGCTACTGGTTGGGGACGCCCTCGAGTGAGCTCAGCATCTGCTTGACGACGTTGACCGGGATGGCGAAGCCGACGCCTACGTTGCCCGCAATCGGGCTCTCGATGGCGTCGTTGATGCCGATCACCTGGCCCTGCGTGTTGAGCAGCGCCCCGCCCGAGTTGCCCGGGTTGATTGGGGCGTCCGTCTGGATCAGGCCCGAAAGCCCGGAGGCGGCATTGTGCCGGTTGAGGCCGGAGACGATGCCGGCGGTCATCGATTCCGGAAGTCCGAACGGTGCGCCGATCGCGTAGACCTGGTCCCCGACCAGGACGGCGTCGGAGTTGCCCAGCGTCAACGGATGGAGGGTCGATGCCGCCGCCGACACCCGGACCACCGCGAGATCCGCGCTGGTGTTGGAATTCACCAGCGTCGCAGGCAGGGCGCGGCCGTCATTGAACGTGACCTGGATGTGGTTGGCGCCGGCGACCACGTGGGCGTTGGTCAGGATGTCGCCGTTGGTGTTGAGCACGATCCCCGACCCGGTCCCTTCCCCGACCCGGCCGAAGCGGCCGGCGACCTCGGTGGTGATGGTGACGACGCCAGGCGCCGCCGCTTGGTAGATGGCGGCGGCGGAGGTCGGCGTCTGCGCCTGGGCGGCGCTGGAGGTCGAGGTTGACCTGGTGATGGCAGCCGGGGTCGAGGCCGGAGTCCGGCTCAGGACCGCCTGCGCGCCCAGCGCCCCGCCACCGATGCCTCCGATCACGAAGAGCGCCGCCGCGGCGATTGCCGCTCGGCTGGGGGGTCGCCGGGCATTGGGGGGTGGGGACGGGGGTGCCGGTGGCGGTTCCGGGGGCTCGTACGGGAACGGATCGGTGACCATCTCCCCCATGATGCGCGGCGCATCCTTATGGATGGATGACGAGAAGCTAAGACGGCGCTAAGACTTTTGCCAGCGTTAGGAGGCTTGCTGGGCTGCCCTGCTGTCCGTCATGACCGCGAGAGCACGATTGCGCAGCACGTCGCCGACCGTCTGACTGAGCCGGCTGGGCAACAGGTTTGCCTTCACGAGGTAGGCGGCGGCACTGAGGCGCTTGGCCTCTTCGACCAGCGTCGGGTTGTCATCCTCGCTGAAAACGACGACCAGCAGGTCGCGCGTGGTCTCGTCCTCGCGCAGCGCTGAGAGCAGT
Organism: Chloroflexota bacterium; assembly: GCA_005880605.1. Taxonomy (GTDB): domain Bacteria; phylum Chloroflexota; class Dormibacteria; order CF-121; family CF-121; genus CF-13. The sequence continues at coordinate 5,792 of VBIS01000153.1, read as the reverse complement.
TTCAGCCCGTCCAGGTAGGGCAGGTGAACGTCGAGGAGCGTTACGTCTGGCTTGAGCGAGCGCGCCATCTCCAGACCGGAAACGCCGTCCGCCGCCACGGCCACGCGGTAGCCTTCCAGTTGCAGCTTGAGCTGATAGAGATCCGCAATATCCGGATGATCTTCAATCATCAGTACGCGGGGTTGGGGTGGCATTGACTCCCTCAGGGGAATCCAGCGTAATCCCGCGCGCCGACGCGGTCAAGGCACCAGTTCTGGGGACAAATGCACCCGCGCCTTACTCACGTTTTCCTACGCAATAAGAATGGTAAAAACGGGGCCGCCGGAACGCCGTCTAGCGCGCCTCTTAGTGGCTGCAGCCGCGGGACGTCCCCGCGTCACCGCCGGTGTCGAACGAGCTACCGCATGAGCAACTCGAGACCGCATTGGGATTGTGCACCGTGAAGCCGCCACCCATCAGGCTGTCCACGAAGTCGATCTCGGCGCCCTTGATGTAGCGGGCGCTCACCGAATCGACGAACAGCCGAACGCCACCAACTTCGGTGACGGCGTCGCCCTCTTCCGGCCGGTCCTCGAAGCCCATGCCGTACGACATGCCGGAGCAGCCGCCTGGCTGGACGAAGACCCGGAGACCCATCTCGGGACGTCCCTGTTTCTGCAAGAGATCGCGCAACTGGCCGAGCGCGGAGTCCGTGATGCTGATCAGCTGGGTGTCGTCCGCGATCTGGGTGTTGTACTCGTGTTCGATCATTTCTTGAGCCATGTGAGGTCCATTATACGGCCTGATCTCGCGAACTCAACCACTTTCGAGTTGTAACAGGACTGTCATTTCCCCGGGGGAGGGCCGGGCGGGGGCTTACGGAAACTGCTGCTTCGCCAGCGGGCGGACCGCGTGCGTATGGCCCACCGGCTGCCAGCGGACTGCCACCACGGCGTCTCGGACGGCCGCGGGCATCTCGCCGTCCCGCCCCGGTCCCAGCACCCCTGGCCGTTCTCCCGATCGCGGGCCGACCCGCCGCATCGCGTACACATAGCGCCGCCGGCCGCGATAGGTGAAGTACGGCGGCTGGTCGGGGTGCCCGGCCCGCACCAGCCGATCGATGTGCTCGAGCGGCTGATCCCAATCGAGCTCCGTCTGCCGAACCGGGGGCTCGTAACTTCCCCGCTCGAGATCGGGCGGGACGACCTGGACGTCGCCCACGTCCAATCGAGCCAGCGTTTCACCCAGCGCGGGAAGGCCCTCCGCCACCAACCGCTTGCTCAGTGTTCCGGCGTTGTCGTCATCCGAAACCGGCAGGCGGCGCTGCGCCAGGATCGGCCCGGCGTCGATGCGTGGCACTGTCTGATGGATGGTGATGCCCGCCTCGGCGTCCCCGTTGACGATCGTCCAGTAGATCGGTTCCGGCCCGCGGTGCCGCGGCAACAAAGAGGGATGAATGTTGAGCCAGGCGCGCGTCGGCACGGCCAGCGTGTCCGCCGACAGGATCTGATCGAAGCTCGCCATGACGACCACATCTGGCCGGTAGGCGCGCAGCGAGCGGACAAAGGGCTCCGCGTTGGCGTTGGCGGTGACCTCGACCGGGCGGCCGAGGTGCCCGGCAATCCTGGCGACCAGGTCCGGCTTGGGGTGGGTGCGTTGCCAGCGGGTGCTGCAGACGGCCGCCACCAGGTTGACGCGTCGCTCGATCAGGTACAGCAGGAACGCCGTGCCGTAATCCGAAGGGATGCCGCAGAAGACCACCCGCAGGCCCTGCTCGTCGAGGCGGGGACCGGCATAGGGTCCGCCCGGCACCGCCTCGAGATCGATCGGCACCATCGAAAACTCGGGCTTCGACCAGATGCTGGCGGAGAGGTCATCGAGCCAGGGATCGTCGAAGGCGGGACGCCGGTGGAGCGCCCCCGCCCTCACGCCATGGACCGGCGGACGATGGAGGGACGCTGGTCTTCGTCCCCGTAGGCCCAGCCGAGCAGGTCCATCACATGGACGAGCGGGATATCATGGCCGGCCCGCTGCAGACCCATTGAAATCTGCAGGATGCAACCGGGGTTGGCGGAGGCGATCACCTGCGCACCGGACTCCACGATGTGGCGCAGCTTCCAGCCCAGCGCCTCTTCGGCGATCTCCGGATGCGTGAGGTTGTAGACCCCGGCCGAGCCGCAGCACCAGTCGGACTCTTTCAACTCGACCAGCTCGATGCCAGGGATCATCTTGAGGACCTGTCGGGGTTGCTGTTGTACCCGCTGGCCGTGCAGCAAGTGACATGGATCCTGGTAGGCGACCTTGAGGCGAATCGCGCGCGCTGGCGGCCGCAGCCCTTTATCGACCAGGAACTCAGACGCGTCCTTCACGGTTCGCGAGAAGGCGGCGCCCGCCTCCTGCCGTCGTGGATCGCCCCGGAGCTGAAGCTGGTACTCCTTCATGTTCGAGCCGCAGCCCGCCGCGTTGACGATCACCGCATCCAGGGCCTGGCCGGCGAACGCGTCCATGGTCTGCGCGGCGAGATGTTCCGCGGTTTTCGCCTCACCGGCGTGCGAGGCGAGCGCACCGCAGCACACCCTCGTGGAGGGGACCACCACCTCGTAACCGTTTTGCGCCAGCGCGAGCGCGGTCCGGCGATTGGTGCCATGGAACATCTCATCCTGGATGCAGCCCGTGAGCAGTCCGACTCGAGCACGGCGTGTCCCGGTCGCTGGGGTGACGGCCGGCAGGGGTGCCTTGCGCGGCGTGACGTCGCCCACGGGCGGAAAGGCGGCAAACTTTCCCAGCGGCAGGAGCTTCCACGCGCCGCTACGGCGCAGCAGCGTCGACAGCCGCACGACGCGCGTCGCCCGGTAGAGCCACCCCGCGATGCGGAGGCGTCGCGGATGGGGCAGAAGCCCGTTGAGCAGGACCCGCCGGACCATCCGGTCGCGGCGATTCTGCGGTGGGGTCATGGCCCGCGCCATCTCCATGACCGCTCCGAACTGGACCCCCGACGGGCAGGCGGTTTCGCACGCCCGGCAGTTGAAACACTGATAGATGTGGGCCTGGAACCGGGGATCATCGAAGGCCGTAAGTCCGAGCGAGGCTTCCTTGATCTGCCACATCCGGCCCCGCGGACTGTCACCCTCGTGGTGGAGGATGCGGAAGGTCGGGCACTTGGGCAGGCAGAGGCCGCAGTGAATGCAGTCCCTGACCAGGTCGATGTCGATCCCCGGGGCAGCCGTGGGCACGCCGTCTCGCTTGATCTGCCGGTTGAAATCGAGCGTGGCGAGCCTTGGCATCACTGGGCCTAGATGCCGCCGACGAAACGGCCTGGGTGGAGGATCCCGTTGGGATCGAGTGCTTGCTTGAGGGCGCGCATGATCGGGAAGCCCGGAGGCGGCGGCCCCCAGACGTCGAGCGACGACTTCACCGACGCCGGCGCTGATACCACCACCACCTGGCCCTCATCACCAGCGAGTGATCGCACGCGCTGCAGCGTTGGCGCGGCGGCGGATGGCGTCAGCCGTAGATCGACGATGCCGGCGGCCGGCTGGATGATCACCGAAGCCTCGGGCGGAACCGCGCCCGACAGCGTCGGGACGGAGGCGATAGGCGCGATCGCCCGCAGCAGGGCGACATCCCCGTCCGGCGCGGACCAATCGCGCGCCGCGTCCCAGAACATGGGCGGCAGATCCGCTGCTTCAACCCGACCGCCGGCGTCGCGGATTACGCCGCTGGCCTGGTCACGCGCAGCGTCGGCCTCGCGGGCGTAGCCTTCGAGCTTTAGCGCCAGCGTCCACCGCCAATCCGCGGTGAGGCCGCATTCCCAAAGGGCCCGACGGTCCAGGACGATCGAAGCCGAAGGCGCCAGGTACGAGCGGGCTAACTGCAGCCCGGCCGCGACGGCCGGCGTCGCCGCCTCGAAGTGCCCGAGCACCGTCGCCTCGCTTTCGGGAATCGCTTGCACCTTCAAGTTGACCTCGGCCACTACGCCCAGCGTGCCCAACGCCCCGATATGCAGCTTCATCAGGTCGTAGCCGGCGACGTTCTTCACCACTTTGCCGCCAGCGCGCGCGACCTTGCCGGATGGGTAGGCGACGGCAATGCCGATCACCCAGTCACGCACGGTCCCGTAGCGCGCCCGCCCCAACCCGTTGGTGTTGGCCGCCACCATCCCGCCGACCGTTGCCCGCTCCGGGTGCGGCGGATCCAATGGGAGCCGTTGCCCCTGCGCCCGCAAGGCCGCCTGCAGGTCGATCATGCGCATCCCGGCCTCGACGCGGCAGGTGAGATCGGCGGGCTCGTACTCGAGCAGCCGCGTCATCCGTTCGGTGGAGAAGGCGATATCGTAGCGGCGCGGTGGAGCCCCGAGCCGCATTTGCGAGCCACCGCCCCAGATCACGACGGACGCGGGTGTGAGATCGCAGAGGCGCAATCCTCGCGCAGCGTCGTCCGCATCAGCTGGATGCATGACCTTCGACGGCAAGAGGTCGTCGACACTCAGTCGGCGCTGATCCGCAACCGTGATCTGGTGCCCGGGTAAGACGGTGGCGCCGGCTCTCACACCCACAGGTCTTCGCCTCCCGCAGCCGCGGCCTGCCGCCGTGGAAAGCCGGGGGGATAGTGCAACGCCGATGGTTGCAGGCCATGGCCCGGAAAGACCTTGCCCGGATTCATCAGCAGGTGTGGATCGAAGACACGGCGGACCCGGTCCATGACCTCCAGGTCATCATCCGAGAAGACGTAGCGGATGTTCTCGCGCTTTTCCAGTCCGATACCGTGCTCGCCCGTCACCGAGCCGCCGGCCTCGGCGCAAAGCTTGAGGATCTCGTCGCCGATCGCGAGCACGGCCTCGTACTGACCGGGCTGGAAGGCATCGAAGAGAACGAGCGGATGCAAGTTGCCGTCACCAGCGTGGAAGACGTTGCAGATTTTGAAACCGGTGCGCTCACTGATGGCGTCGATCTTCGCCAGCGTTTCGGGCAGCTTGGTGCGCGGCACCACGCCGTCCATCACGTAGAAGTCGGACGACAGCCGGCCCATGGCGGAGAAGGCACCCTTGCGTCCTTTCCAGAGGGCCTGCCGCTCCTGCTCATTGCGCGCGATCCGCACCTCGCTGGCGCCATTGTCGCGGCAAACCTTGGCCATCCGCTCCGCGAGGTCCTGCGCCACCTCCGGAATGCCGTCGACCTCGAGCAGCAGCACGGCCCCGGCATCGAGCGGGTAGCCCGCGTGCGAGGCGGCCTCGATCGCCTGGATGGACAGCTTGTCCATCATCTCGATCGCCGCCGGAAGGATCCCGGTGCGGACGATCGCGGAGACCGCATTGCTGGCGGTGGCGACGTCGGGGTAAACGGCCATCAGCGTTTTCTGTACCGGCGGCAGGGGTTGGATCTTCACCCAGATGCGGGTGACGACGGCCATAGTGCCCTCGGATCCAACGAGTACTCCGGTCAGGTCGTAGCCGATCGCCTCGGCCGATTTGCGCCCGCCGACCTGAACCAGCTCGCCGCTGGGCAGCGCGACCTCGAGGCCCATGACGTGGTTGACGGTCACGCCGTAGATGAGGGTGTGCGGACCGCCCGCGTTGGTGGCGACGTTGCCACCGATGGTGCAGGCGCCCTGGCTCGACGGGTCGGGTGCGTAGTAATAGCCATGGGGCTTGAGCGCCTGGCTGAGCGCCAGGTTGACTACGCCGGGCTGGACCACGGCGCGCAGGTTCTCGGTGTCGATCTCGAGGATGCGGTCCATGCGCGCGAAGGTGATGACGACCCCGCCCTGCACCGGCACCGTGCCGCCCGCCAGGCTGCTGGCCGCGGACCGCGGGG
>VBIS01000152.1 GCA_005880605.1 Chloroflexota bacterium | reverse complement strand
CGTGCCATCGAGATCGATGGCGAGGAGCCGGATCGTCACCTACCGTCGGACGGCGAGGGCTTCCGGGTTGACCAGGTTGGGCGGAGTCTGGCCGTCGACCGCGGCGATCAGGTTCTTCGCCGCCGTCTCCGCCATGGCGGCGCGGGCCGTTACCGTCGCGCTTCCCAGGTGCGGCAACAACACGGCGTTCCAGCAATCGGTGAGCCCGGGTTCAGTGTTCGGTTCTTTCTCGTACACGTCGAGACCGGCACCTTTGATCCAACCTTCCTTCAGCCCGCGCACCAGCGCCTTCTCGTCGACGATCGGTCCGCGCGCCGCATTGATCAAGTAGTGCTCCGGCCCCATCAGCTTCAGCTCGCGCTCGCCGATGAGGTGGCGGGTCTGATCGTTCAAGTCGGCGTGAATCGTCACGTAGTCGGCCTTGCGCAGCAGCTCATCGAGGGGCACGTAGTGGGCGCGCAGCTCCGACTCCACCTCGGGACTCGCTCGGCGCGCATCCGAATAGAGGATCGACATGTTGAAGCCGAGCCCGCGGCGTGCAACTGCCTGGCCGATGCGGCCGAAACCGATGATACCCAGCACCCGGCCGTATACATCGGTGCCTAGCAAGAGGTCCGCCTTCCAGCCCTTGAATTTTCCCTCCCGAAGGAACCGATCGGACTCGACGACCCGACGGGCCACTGAAAGGATGAGGGCAAACGCCAGGTCGGCGGTAGCGTCGGTCAGGACGCCGGGCGTGTTGGTAACCAGAACGCCGCGACGCGTGGCCGCGGCGACATCGACGTTGTTGTACCCGACCGCGTAGTTGGCCACCACGCGGAGGTGGGGCGCCGCGGCCATGATGTCATCGGTGATCGGAACGTTGACCATCCCGATAATCCCGACCGGGTCCGCTTCGGCTACATGCTTCTTGAGCAGGTCGGGCGGCATCCCTTCGGCCTCCATCATGGTGACCTCGAACCGCTCTTTCAGCATGTCGATGCCGGGCGGCGGAAGCGGCAGAGTGACGAAGACCCTGCTCATTTGGAGCGCCGGACGCGTAAGTCGAGCAGCATGACTTCCATGGCAAGGCGCGGATTCACATTCTGATCGATCAGCAACTGGGTCCGTTGCGCGGCGGCCAGCGTAGCTTGGACGTGGTCGGCCGATACCCGCGCGATCCACGCCTCGAGCGAGGCCTGCCGGGCCGGCGGCATGGGTCGTAGGAGGCCGGCGCGCAGGAGCATCGCGTCGCGCAGAAACGCGGTGAAGCCGCGCAGCGCGTCCGACGCGACGACCCGCATCTCGGCTTGCGGGCCCTGCCCAAATCGGGCCGCGAAACTCAGCACCCCATCGGCATCCTCGAAGGCCAGCGGCGCGAGCTCGTCGGCCCAGCGGTCCAGGCGTAACGCCCAATCGCGATCCGTCAGCGCTCGCATCGCCCAGCCCGGCCGGCCATGCGCCAGCCCGGCGAGGGCTTCGGCCTCGGCTTCGTCAGCGTGGCGCGCTTTGATGAATTCCGCGAGCGCCGGTCGGCCAACGGGCGACAGTGCAATCAGTTGACAGCGCGAGAGACAGGTAGAGAGCAAATGATCGGGATACGCGGTGGTCAGCACCAGCACGGTGTTCGGCGGAGGCTCCTCCAGGGTCTTGAGAAGGCAATTCTGGGCGGCTTCCGTCATCCGCTCGGCGTTGGCCAGCAGCGCGACCCGAAGCGGCGCCACGAACGGCTTCAGACTCAGGAACTGCTGTAGAGACTGGTCGTGCGCGGGCGCACCACGTTCGGGATGAAAGCGGATCTCGTCGATGCTGATCGCCTCGGGCCGGTCATCACACCAGAAGTCGGGGTGAACGTCGAGCCGGGACGGCTGCCCCTCGCCCAGCAGGAGCTCCTCAGCCAAAGCGCGCGCCACTGCCGTCTTGCCGACCCCTTCCTCACCGATCAAGCAGTACGCGTGGGCGAGCCGGCCCGCGGCCCGCTGGGCACGGAGGATGGTGATGGCCCGTTGATGGCCGGTGATGGCGGCGAATCCGCGAACGACGGTGGTTGCGCCTCGACGCGTCCGGGCTGCGGGCATTGCCTAGCCACCTTAACAAGTCTTTCCTTGACCCTGGTCTCAGCCCACTCCTATGCTGTGGGCGTTTCCGACAGCGAAGCTGTCAGGCTTGGAGACATCGTCGTCCGTCGTCAGTCGCGTCGAAGCTCACGTCACAGCAGCACACTGATGGATACGGAAGACACCGAGAAGCAAAACAAGATCCGGGAATTGCAGGCAGTGGTCGCCAAGGGCCTGAAAGGCATCAACGAATGCCGCTACCAGACCGACTGCGAGTTTGCCCACGAATGTCCCGGGACTTGCTGATCTAGATCTAGAGCCCCGGGCCCCTCCCTGCCCTCCCCCGCGAGCAGGGGAGGGGTTTGAGGGCTGCTATAATCCATAAAGGATTCTTTATATGGCCTCTTCCACACTGCTCACAAATCCCTCTCTGCGGGAGTTCCGGGCTCATTACCAGGCTCTCGCCAGCGTTACACGCCTCCGCATTCTGCAGTACCTGGCCGGGATCCCGGAGATCACGGTGCTCGAGCTCGCCGACGCCATCGGCCTCAGCCAGCCACGACTGAGCTGGCACCTGCGGATGCTGCGCCGAGGCCAGCTGGTGCGCACCCGCCGTGTGGGTCGCGCCGTCCACTACTCACTCAACCGTGAAGGCCTCAGTGCCTTCCATCGAGAACTGACGACCCTGATCGCGCCCCGACCGCGGGTTCGGGCGCTGCAACAAGAATGGAGCGAGGTGTAGTAAGCGATGGCAAGCAAGAACGGTAACGGCAGTCGACACAACGGAAAGGCAGCGGCAGCGGCGACCCTGAAGACCGGTCCCCGTTCACGACGGAAAGTCCGGGTCGCAATCCTGGGCGTGGGTAACTGCGCTTCGTCGCTGGTCCAGGGCGTTGAGTATTACAAGGATGCGAAGCCGGGGGCCTCGATCCCCGGGCTGATGCACGTCGAACTGGGGGGCTATCACATCCGCGACATCGAGTTCTCGGCCGCCTTCGACATCGACAAGGAGAAGGTGGGCAAGGACCTGGCCGATGCCATCTTCTCGGGCCACAACAACACCGTGAAGTTCGCCGAGGTGCCGCACCTCGGGGTCAAGGTCGAGCGGGGCATGACCCACGACGGTCTCGGGAAGTACCTGTCCGAGATCATCACCAAGGCCCCCGGCCCGACCGCCGACATCGTCGGCATCCTGAAGGCCACCAAGACCGACGTCGTCGTGAACTACCTGCCGGTCGGCAGCGAGGAAGCGGTCAAGTGGTACGCGGAGCAGGTCCTCGAGGCCGGCTGCGCCTTCGTCAACTGCATGCCGGTGTTCCTGGCGCGCGAGCCCTACTGGCGCGGACGCTTCGAGAAGCGGGGCATCCCTATCATCGGCGACGACATCAAGTCACAGGTTGGGGCGACCATCGTCCATCGCATTCTGACCCGGCTCTTCGAGGATCGAGGCGTCAAACTGGAGCGGACCTACCAGCTGAACTTCGGCGGGAACACCGACTTCCTCAACATGCTCGAGCGAGAACGCCTCGTTTCCAAGAAGATCTCCAAGACCAACAGCGTCAAGTCGCAGATGAAGACGGACATCGGCGCCGACAACATCCATATCGGGCCGTCGGACTACGTGCCCTGGCTGGGCGACCGCAAGTGGGCCTACATCCGGCTGGAGGGTCGCTCCTTCGGCGATGTCCCGCTCAATGTGGAGCTCAAGCTCGAGGTGTGGGACTCCCCCAACTCGGCCGGGGTGGTGATCGACGCCATCCGCTGCTGCAAGCTCGGCCTCGACCGGAAGCTCGGCGGAGCGCTCGAGGGCCCTTCGTCATACTTCATGAAGTCGCCGCCGGCCCAGTACACGGATGGGGTTGCACATCAATTGACTGAAGCGTTCATCGCCGATAGCAAGGTCGACGGAAAAGCTGGGGTTGAGATCCCGGCGCCCGAAGGGTCTACCCGGCGCTGATGTTCCTTCCTCGCCTCTTCAGGCTGGGGAACTGGGTCATGCGGGCGCTGCCGCCGCGGGTTCGGTACCCGCTGGCGGCGGTCACCGGCCGCTGCGCCTTTTACTTGATGCCGCGGCGCCGCCGGGTTGCCTTCGAGAACTTTGCCCAGGTGCTCGGCCTGCCCTGGAGCGACCCCCTGGTCAAGCGCACCGCCCATCACGCCTTTGGCAACTACTTCAAGATGTTCGCCGACTTCATGCTGATGGACACGCTCAAGCCCGAGGAGATTCGCCGCATGGTCCGGCCCCAGGGGCGCGAGCAGATCGACCGGGTGCTGGAGGGCGGCAAGGGCGCCATCGTTGTTACGGCGCACGTCTCCAACTGGGACATCCTGGCAGCCGCGGCGGCGGTCTACGGGTATCCGATCAGCGCCGTGACCAGCGATCTCCCCAGCGGGGGCATCAACGAGCTGATGATCGCGTCCCGTGAGCGGATCGGCATGAAGATGATTCCGCTCGGCCCGGGCAGCCCGCGACAGATCCTCAAGGCACTCGGCCGCAACGAGCTGGTTGCCCTGGCGAGCGACCTGTACAGTGGTGACCGTGGCGTCCGGGTGCCCTTCTTCAACCGGCCGGCGCTCTTCCCGTCGGGCCCGGCGGCCATTGCGTTGAAGACCGGCGCACCGATCCTGCCGGTCTGGTGCCGGCGCCAGACCGACAATGTCTACATCGCCGAGATCGAGGCGCCCATCGAGGTCAGCCGGACGGGCGACACCCAGCGCGACATCCAGGTGACCACCGAGCGGATCGTGCGTTTCTTCGAACGGATCATCCGGCGCGAACCCGACCAGTGGCTTGTCTTCATGCCCGTGTGGCGGCTGGAACAGGCCCCGCAGCCTCCCGCCCCGCCGATGCAACCGGTGCTCGACCCGTCGTGATGAACTACATCGGTTTCCGGCTGACCGAGGGCGTGATCGCCCGGCTGCCCCGACGGCTGGCCTACGCAGTCGGCGTCATCGTCAGCACGCTGGCCTTCCCCCTGCTGAGCCGGCAGCGGCGGGCACTGGAATCGAACCTGCACCACGTCTTGCCTGAGATGCCCGGCCCGCAGCTTCGCAAGCTCGCCTGGCGTAACTGGCTCAACTACACCAAGGCCTGGATCGATTTCTTCAAGATTCCGCGCATGGACCGCCGCAAGCTCGGCGGGCTGTTGACCCCTTACGGACTTACGAATCTCGACGCGGCCATGGCGCGCGGCCTGGGCGTCATCGTCGTCGCGCCGCACATGGGATCGTGGGAACTGGCGGCCGCCAGCTGGGCGGCCTCCTTCGGCGAGATCGGGGTTATGGTGGAACAGATCGAGCCCCGCCGGCTGTTCGACCATGTGTCCCGGGTCCGCTCCAAGATGAAGCTGCGGATCATCCCGCTGAGCCGAACGGGAGCTCGCGACATCATGCGGATGCTGAAGGATCACCGGATGGTCGTCCTCGCCATGGATCGGGACATCCTGAACACCGGCCAGCGGTTCAAGTTCTTCGGCCGGTTGACGTCCTTTCCGACCGGGCCGGTGGAGATCGCGCTCAAGACCGGCGCCCCGATCCTGCCCGCCTTTTGCATCCGCGACGAGAACGACGCCTACATCGCCGTGGGGGACCCCCCGTTGATTCTCACGCCAAGTGAAGATCACGCTGCCGACGTTCGAAGTGCCATGGAACAGATCCTGGCGACGTTTGAACGGTATATAAAGAGGTATCCGGACCAGTGGCACGTCCTCGAGCCCATCTGGCCGGAGAAGCCCGCCGTCCCGGTCGTCACCATTCCGTCACCGCCGGCACAAGCCGCTGTGGGCGATTAAGGAGGATTTCGTGGGCAAAGCGGATTTCCATATGCATACGTCCCTCAACGACGGGACGGCCACCGTCCGGGAGGTGCTCAACTACGTCCGGGATCGCACCGACCTGGACGTCATCTCCATCACCGACCACGACCGCCTGACCGGAAGCTACCAGGCGATGGAGCTGGCCAACGAATACAAGTTCGAAATCCTCCCCGGCTGCGAGATCACCACGCTGCATGGCCACCTGCTGGGCCTATTCATCGAGAAGCCGATCCCGATGTGGCGGCCGCTCGATTGGACCATTGGGAAGATCCACGAGCAGGGTGGGCTGGCGATCGCCGTCCACCCATTCTCCATGCTCACACGCAGCATCGGCTATCGCACCTTCGACGGCATCATGAAGAACAAATCGCCCGAGATCTACTTCGACGCGGTCGAGACCTTCAACCCATCCGTCGCCGGACGGACCTGCGCCGCCAAGATCGACCGGCTCAACCGGACGCGGTTCCACCTGCCAGAGGTCGGCTGCTCGGACAGCCACCACCTGGAGGGAATCGGCACCGGGTTCACCGCCTTTCCCGGCAAGACCGCGCAGGACATGCGCAAGGCGCTCCTTAGCAGCCAGACAAAGGCCTTTGGCGAATACTGGGACTTCATCACCCATCGCCGGATCGCGCAGCTCAAGTTCCGGCGCATCGGCCGCAACTGGGCTCGCATGGGTCGCTCCGCTGTTCGCGCCTTCGCCAGAGGCTGACGCGATGCGGGGAAGCAGCGCCCGCACCCTGACCCTCCCCCGGAGGGGGAGGGGATTGAAATGAAGATCGCCCTCGTGTCCGCCTACGACTACGCGCACCCGGGCGGCGTCACCGAGCACGTCCGTCACCTGGCGGCCGGACTCCGGCGGCGCGGCCACGATGTCACGGTGTTCGCGCCCTGCTCCGATCGTGAGGTGGCCGAGCGTGACAGCGACTTCATCCGGGTCGGCCGCCCCTTCCCCATCCCAATGCACGGCTCGGTCGCCCGCATCAGCGTCAGCCTGCAGCTCACCAACCGCATCAAGCACTACGTCCGCGACGGCAGCTTCGACGTCATCCACTATCACGAGCCGCTGATGCCGGTCTTGCCGGTCACTGCCCTGCGCTACTCCAAGACCACCAACATCGGTACCTTTCACGCCTTCGCCCGCTCCAACGTCGGCTACTACTACGGCAAGCCGCTGCTGAAGCGCTATGTGCGCCGGCTGCATGTGCGGATCGCCGTCTCGAACCCGGCGCGCGAGTTCGTGCGGCACTATTTCCCGGGCGACTACCGGGTGATTCCGAATGGGATCGACGTCAGCCGCTTCCAGAACCAGCAGCCCTACCAGGAGCTGAGCGACGGTATGGTCAACCTGTTGTTCGTGGGCCGGCTCGAATACCGCAAGGGCCTGGGCTACCTCCTGCGCGCCTATGCCCAGCTGAAGCCGCAGTACCCGAAGTTGCGGCTGATCATCGTCGGTGACGGGCCGCTGCGGCGGTGGTACGGCAACTTTCTCGCCCGCAAGCAGCTCGACGACGTGGTCATGGCCGGCTACGTGTCGCCAGAAGAGCTGCCTCGTTACTACGCCAGCTGCGATATTTTCTGCAGTCCGGCCACCGGCGACGAGAGCTTCGGCATCGTCTTGCTGGAAGCGATGGCATCCGGAAAGCCGATCGTCGCCACCAGCATCGACGGCTTCCGCGAAGTCGTGACCCACGGCCGCGAGGGCCTGCTGGTCGAGCGCAAGAGCCGCCGCCAGCTGGAGTACGCGCTGCAGACTTTGATCAACAACGCGGCGCTGCGCCAGGAAATGGGCCAGGCCGGCGTCGTCACCGCGGGCCGCTACGACTGGGAACGGGTGATCGACCAGGTGACCGACGTCTACAAGCAGGCACGCGACCATGCCCATCCGGCACCTTCAGTGCGGCTCGAGCCAAGCCTGAGCCCGCGCTGATGTTTACCCAGAAATTCCAGGCCTGGGTCCGCCGCTGGGCGGAGCGCGGCATCGGCATCTTCCGGGACTCCCCGATCACACCCAACATGCTGACGCTGTTCGGACTCCTGATCACTGGCGTCGGTGCCGCGCTGGTCGCGGTCAATCAGCTGCTGTTGGGCGGGTTGGTGCTGATGGTCGCCGGCTTCTTCGACATTTTCGACGGCGCGCTCGCCCGCGCCTCGGGCAAGGTCTACCGCTACGGGGCCTTCCTCGACTCCACAGTCGACCGCTACTCGGAAGGCGTCGTGTACCTCGGCATCTTGATCTACTTTCTGCAGCAGCACGATGGGCTGCGGCCGATCATCGTGTTGATCGCGCTGGCGGGGTCGTTCCTGGTCAGCTACGTGCGGGCGCGAGCGCAGAGCCTGGGCTTCACCTGCGACGTGGGAATCCTCGCCCGGCCCGAGCGGGTCGTGATCATCGTGGCGGGGTTGCTGCTCGAATCGATCGGCATCAGGCTCGGGTCCTGGTCGCCCCTGACAGTGGCACTCCTCGTCCTGGCGGTTGGCACCAACTTCACCGCCGTGCAGCGCGTCTGGGTCGTCTGGCAGCAGAACCGGGCTGAGCTGCGGGCCCTGCGCGGGCAGGACGCGGTCACCAGCAGCCTGGACCATCCGGCCGAGCCCCAACCGGTTCGGGCGGCGATGCGGCGCTTTTTCGAAAACCTCGGCAAGACCTAGCCGTCCTTAGCTAGGTATCATGTGGGCGTGCAGGTCGCCATCTACGCCGACAAGGATCCTGGCGGCAAGAAATTCATCGCCACCCTGAAGCGGCGCCTCAAGAATGAAGAGATCCGCGCGTGGCAAATCCAGAAGCTGGCGCCGTTCACCCTGGTCCATGCCGGCGACCGGTACACCAAGATTCGCGTGACCTTCGTTCCCGCCGGCACCCCGGCATTCAGCCGCGCCGCCAAGGCAGGATTGCTCGGCGCCTTCAAGAGCCCCGAGCCGACGCTGCTCGCCACCATTTCCGACGGCCAGTCTGCCGATCGTGTGCTGGGTTTCGTGGTCGGCATGCTCACCCGGCACGCGCAGCCGCTGGGTGTGGCCGGCGTCGGCATCCCACTGACCGGGTCCAACCCCCGCCGCTAGCTGGTCTCCGTTTCCGTGGCCACGCCGCCGCGGAGCCCGAAGAGGTGCTTCTGCCAGGCGAGGTAGATCACGATCGCCACGTTGATCAGAAGGATGCTGATGCGGACCGGTGTCTGACGATTGAGCACCTCGGTGACCTCCAGCGGGATGCCAATGCAACCGGCGATCACGGTCAGGTACTCGGCCCAGCGGCGCCGGCGTGCTAACCCGATGGCCTCGGTCAGCTCCAGCACCCCGAAGAGCAACGCGCCGATCCCGATGAACACTACGGTGCGGGTTGAAAATTGCCCGATCGGACGAAGCACGGTGATGAGAATCCGCGGAATCAACCGTCGTTCGGGATTGACGTCGAGCTCGGTCACCCACTGGCGCACCAGCGATACCACGCTGCGGCTCCGAGTCAGCAGAGCGACTCCCAGGACGAACACCAGGCTGCCGCGGATCGCGCGCTCCAGGATGATGAGGCGCACGATGGTATCGACGGGTTGGGTTTCGCGGCCAAGCTCGCGCTTCACCTTCTGCCAGAACGTCACTGGGGCAGCGCCTCGAGCAAGCGATCGAGATCCTCGTCGCTGTTGTAGTAGTGCGGCGAGGCCCGCAGAAAGTCGCCGCGCAGCGAGATGATGACGCCTGCCTCGCGCAGACGGGCATGCAGTTCGGCCGGCACCATCCGCGGATGACGAAAGGACACAATGCCGGAACGTTCGGACGGCGCCGTCGGTTTCATCACCAGCTCGTAGCCGCGGGTCGGCAGCTCGTCTCGCAGGCGGTCGGCAAGCCGCAACACGACTTCTTCGACCACCGGCGCACCGCAGCGCAGCAGGAGATTGACGGCGGCTCCCATGCCGAGAATGCCCGCGTAGTTCGGCGCGGCCTCCTCGAAGCGGCGCGCGCCCGGCTTGAAGGTGAGGTCGTAGTCGACGTACTCTCGCTCGTTGACCACGCTCTCGGGTCCGATGATCACCGGGTTCAGTCGGTCGAGCATGCGCGGTCCGACGTAAGCGAAGCCGGCACCCATGGGACCGAGTAACCATTTCTGGGCGCCTACAGCGAGGAAGTCGACCGGTGTCCGCGACAGGTCCACCTGGAGGCTGCCCACCGCCTGCACCGCATCGACCACCAGCAGGACGTCACGACCTCGGAGCGCGCTGCCCAGGGCCCCAAGGTCGGTCCGAAACCCGCTCCAGAATTGCACGACGCTGATCGCCAGCACGCGGGTGCGTTGATCGCAGAGCCGCACCACCGCCTTGACGTCGATCCGGCCCTGTTCCGGCTGGTAGAGACGAAGTTCGACGCCCCTTCGCTTGAGCGCCATCCACGGATAGATGTTGGAGGGGAACTCGCGATGGATACCGACGATGTTGTCCCCCGCCTCCCAATCGAGACCGGCGGCAACCAGCCCAAGGCCGGCGGTCGTGTTCTTGGTAAAGGTGATGGATTCCGGACCGACCGAAAGCAACTCCGCGATCCGCGTGCGAACCTGGCTGCGCAGGCGTTCCCAGTGCGCCAGGTCGAACGGCTCTTCTGTCATGCGCGTGAGATAGACGTCCATGGTGGAACGTACCGGCGTCGCGAGCGGGGCATTGGCCGCATGATCGAGATAGGCATAGCGAGTGGCGATCGGAAACAGCGCTCGCATCTCTTGCGGCGTCAGCGGCATACGTTGGGCACACTACACTAGGCATGTTGGGCGAGGCGACGACCATTGACCTCTCAGACTTCGAGCGCGTCGACATGCGGGTCGGTCGCGTCCTCGAGGTCGAGCCGTTTCCCCAAGCCCGTAAGCCCGCCTACAAGCTGCGCATCGATTTCGGACCGCTGGGCATTCGGCGCTCCAGCGCCCAGCTCACGGTTCATTACCGTCCGGACGAGTTGCGCGGCCGGCTGGTGATCGCGGTGGTCAACTTTCCACCACGACAAATCGGGCCGGTCCGCTCGGAAGTGCTGGTCCTCGGCGTGCCCGATCCTGACGGCGCCGTCGTGCTCCTCGAGCCACGTCTCGACGTGCCCCTAGGAGGTCGCGTCTTTTGACCTTGCCGCGGACTGCTCCCTACCTCGTCAGCGACTGGCACGATCCGGAGACGGGCGCACGCGGATGGTTCGTCATCGATCGGCTGGTTGGCGACATGTGCTCCGGGGGCATCCGCATGCGTCCCGGGGTCACAGTCGATGAGGTGACCGACCTGGCCCGCACCATGTCGCACAAGATGGCTGTCCTCGACATCCCCTATGGAGGCGCGAAATCAGGGATCGATTTCGACTCGGCCTCACCACAGGCGCCGGCGGTGCTGCGCGGATTTATCGAGGCCATCCGCCCCTTCATCGCGCAACGGTACGCGACCGGGGCCGACCTCGGCACCCGCGAGGACGACATCATCGCCGCCTGTCAGCTGGCCGGCCTGACCCATCCGCTGCAGGCGGGGTTCAAGAGCGAGGGCGATGCCGCCCTCAACCGGGTGCGGCAGGCGCTAGCGCTGCGGAGCGAGGGGATCCCTATCACCGAGCTGGTCGCGGGCTATGGCGTGGCCGAATGCACGGTCGAGGCCGCCGGCGCGCTCGGCCTGCCCCTGCGCGGCGCGACTCTCGCCCTGCAGGGATTCGGGAATGTCGGCGGGGCGGCCGCGCGCTACCTCGACCGGGAAGGCGTCCGCCTGGTCGCGGTGGCGGACATCGAGGGCGCGATCATCGACGAGAGGGGGCTCGATATTCCGCATCTCCTCTCCATCCGCGATCGCTACGGCCGCATCGACCGGTCCCGCCTGCCGGCGGACGCCAGGCCTGAGCCGGAACCGGCCTGGCTGGAGCAGCCGGTGGACATCCTGATCCCGGCCGCCATCGGCAATGCCGTCCGGACGGATAACCTGGCGAGCATCCGGTGCCGCTTGCTGGTCGAGGCGGCGAACAACCCACTGACGCGGGATGCAGAGATGGAACTGGAGCGGCGCGGCACCACCATCCTGCCGGACTTTGTCGCCAACGCCGCGGCGGCCTTTCTCTTCTGCGGCCTGTTGGAGAAACGCCTCGAGCCCAGCCTCGAATCCATCTTTGGCGTCACCAGCCGACAGCTCCGCACCATCACGCGCGAGCTGCTCGACCGGGCACGCCGGGAACGCGTCTCGAACCGTCGCGCCGCCGAGGAAATCGCCGAGCAGCGGCTGCGCGAAAGGGTTTAGAGGCCCTCACCCTGACCCTCTCCCAAGGGGGGAGGGAAATTTGCCTAGAAATTCCCGGCGGCGTGGCGGCGCATCATGCAGTCATCCATCACAACGTCGAGGCCGGCCGCCCGCGCGCGCTCGGCGGCGGCTACATCCACGACGCCGTCCTGGAGCCAGACCGCGCCGGCCCCGATCGCGATCGCCTCGTCGACGATCCCACCCGCGAACTCGGATCGGCGAAAGACCTCGACGACGTCGACCGGACCGGGCAGCTCCGCAAGGGTTGGGTAGGCTCGCTCCCCGAGCACCTCCGCCACGTTGGGATTGACCGGGATGATGCGGTAGCCGGCCCGCTGCAGGTAGCGGGCGACACCATGACTCGGCCGGCGCGGGTTGGCGCTCAGGCCCACGACCGCAATCGTCCGGGCCGACCTGAGGATCTTCTCGCCGGGATCGAGTGACGGCCCGCCCACAACCCAAATCTACAATGGCCCGGTGGCGCCCTCCACCCGGCTATCTCCAATTCCCGCCGAAATCGTCGACGCCTTTCGCGCCGTCGCGCCCGCCATCGAGGCATTTGCCCAGCAGCAGGGCCTGCTGATCGAGCGTTACCGCCGGGGCAAACCCGCCTGGGAACTGCGCTTCGCCCGGCAACTCGGAGGCGAGGCCGTGATCGCCATCAGCTACCGGGAGCGGACCGGCCATGTGCTCGACGTCAGCGCCGTCTGGTGGGTGGACGACCCGGCGACGCAGACGCGCCGCCTGCGTTCAGAGAAAGTCGCGGTCTACGACCGGCGAGCGGCGCCGGCGACCCTGACCCAGCAGCTCGATGACGCCCTCACCATCGTCGATCGCTGGACGCTCGACGACCTGGGCCCGCCCCATGGCCCCTTCAACCCTGTACCCGAAGAGCCGGCCGGCCGCGAGCTGAGGCCGCGATGAGGGACGCCCCTGAGCCACTCTCTCCCGAAGATGAACTGCGGCTGGCGTTCGGCCGGGCCATTGGTTTCACCATCGCGGCGCTGGGCCTGCTGCTGGGCGGCGGCGTGCTGCTGATCCTGCTGGCGGCGATCTTCCTCCGCTTCATGTTCGGCGGCTAGCTGTAGTTCCC
>VBIS01000151.1 GCA_005880605.1 Chloroflexota bacterium | reverse complement strand
GTCCGCCCGGTGCTGACCGCGCATCCCACCGAAGCCGTCCGGCGCAGCATCCTCGACCACCAGGACCGTATCGGCGAGGAACTGGCTCGGCTGCGGGCGCCGCTCTCTGCTCGAGAGCGCGATCGGGTCCGGCAACGCATCGCCACCCAGGTTGAGGTGCTCTGGCACACCGATGAGGTGCGATCGGTTCGGCCGCGCGTCCTCGATGAGGTTGGCAATGCCCTCTTCTACCTCGAGCGCACCTTCTTCGACGCCATTCCCGATGTGCACGAGCAGCTGGCCGAGGCGGTGGAGGTGCACTACCCTGGCATCGGCGTGCCGCTGGATCCGCCGATTCGCCTCGGGTCCTGGGTCGGCAGCGACCAGGATGGCAATCCGAATGCCAACGCCGCGATGCTGACCGAGACGTTGCGGCTGCAACGCCGGACGCTCCTCACGCGCTACCGAGAACGGGTTCGCGAGCTGGCGCGGGACCTCAGCCAATCGACCCGCCTGACGCAGGTCAGCGATGACCTGACCGCCTCGATCGCGCGCGATGAGCACGAGCTGGAGGCGTACGGGGACAGCCTGTCTCCCGGCACCCAGGACGAACCCTACCGGCGGAAGCTCTCGTTCATCTGGTACCGCCTGGGGGCGACCATCGACGCACAATCCGGCGCGTACACCTCGGTTGACGAGCTCGCGGCGGACCTGGACCTGCTCGACCAGAGCCTTCGCCACCACGGGGGCGTCGCCGTCGCGGACGGCGATCTCCTGCGGCTGCGCCGGCAGGTGCGAGTCTTCGGGTTCATCGGCGCCCGGCTCGATGTGCGGCAGCATCGAGCAGTAGTCCGCGCTGCCACAACCGAGGTCGTCAACCGCCTCGGCGCGGCATCGGACCGGCGCCGGAGCGCAACGCTCAACCCTCCGCCGATTTCTCTCGATGCCGGCCGCTGGTCACCTGCCACCGGCAACCTGCTCGCCACACTCTCGGCCATGGCGGCCGCGCAACAGGCAGCGCCCGGCTCAGCCCAGACGTTCGTCCTGAGCATGACCGAGAGCGGCGACGACGTGCTGCAGACCCTCTTCCTCGCCGGCCTTGCCGGACTTCACGACTTGTCCGCCGACCCGCCGAGGAGCAGCGTCGACATCGCGCCGCTGTTCGAGACCTCCGACGCGCTGGAGCGCGCCCCCACAATCGTCGAGAGTCTGTTGCGCGATCCAATCTATGCCCGACAGCTCGATGGTCGGCGCGGGATCCAGGAAGTGATGCTCGGCTACTCGGACAGCAACAAAGAGGTCGGGTATCTTTCGGCAGCCTGGGCGCTCGACCGGGCGCACGCAGCGATCGCCGCCGTGGTCGCGAAGCATGGACGGCGGCTGCGGATCTTCCACGGGCGTGGTGGGACGGTCGGCCGTGGTGGCGGCCCCACCCATGAGGCGATCCTGGCTCAACCAACGTCCGCCGCGGATCCCAGGATCAAGATCACCGAACAGGGCGAGGTCATCCACCGAAAGTACGCGCGCCCGGAAACCGCGCGGCACAATCTGGAGTTGGTGCTCGGCGCCACGCTCGAGCACGTGTTGATGCCGACGGAAGTTCGTGAGCCACATCCGGCATGGCGCGAGGCGATGGACGCGATGGCCGAGGAGAGCCGCCGCCAGTATCGGGCGCTTGTCTACGAGGATCATGGCTTCCAGGCCTACTTCGAGCAGGCGACGCCCATCGAGGAGATTGCCCAGCTCAACACCGGCTCGCGGCCCGTCAGTCGCGGCGGCACGCTCGCGGTCGAAGACCTGCGCGCCATTCCCTGGGTGTTTGCCTGGATGCAGAACCGGCACCTGCTGCCCGCCTGGTACGGGGCGGGCTCGGCATTTTCGGACTTTGCGAAGCGGCCCGGCGGCCTCGAATGTCTGCGCGACATGTACCAGCACTGGCTGTTCTTTCGGTCCCTCGTGGACAACCTCCAGATGGTGCTGGCCAAGGCGGACATGCGAATTGCTCGCCAGTACGCGACCCTGGTCGGCGATGAGCGGGAACGCGATCGGCTCTTCTCGATCATCGAGGCGGAGTTCACGCGAGCCCACGACGCGGTGCTGCAGATCACCGGGCAGGCGTCCGTTCTCGAGCGCCAGCCGCAATTACTCGCCAGCCTGGGTTTACGCGATCCCTACATCGACCCTATGAGCTATTTCCAGGTGCGCCTGCTGCGCGAACTGCGCCGGCTGCCGGCTGGCGATCCGCGCCGCGCGGCGCACCTGCAGGCGGTGCTGCGAACGATCAACGGCATCGCGGCCGGGCTCCAGAACACCGGCTGACATCACGCACGCTATGGCTCGGCCGGCGAACGCCGCTTGCGGCTGCGACGTTTCGGCGGAGCGGACGGCGGAAGCGCGCGCGTGTAGGTGCCCAGCACCTGCAGGAAGGTGGTGGCACGGCGGGCCGTGCGCAGCGAAGCCGCCACCGGCTTTTCGGACCGGCCGCCATCGAGATCCAGGTAGAAGAGGTATTCCCACGGTGGGTCGCGACGCGGGCGTGACTCCAACTTGCTCAGGTTGACGCCGAACTCCTCGAAGCTTTTGAGCAAACGAAAGAGCGCGCCCGGCTCGTTGTCGACGGCGCAGACAAGCGAAGTCTTCTTGCCGTAGCGCGGTCGCTTGATGGACGGTGGCTTGGGGCGGCGCGGTCCCCGTCGCGTGATCAGGAAAAAGCGGGTGATGTTTTCCTGTACCGTCTGGACGCGCTCGGCCAGGATTTCGAGGTCGTAGAGCTCGGCGGCGCGCCGCCCGGCAATGGCCGCCTGGTCGTGACGCCCCTCTTGCTGGATCTGTTTCGCCGCGCCCGCTGTGTCGTATGCGGGCACCGGTTCCAGGTGTTCGCGCACGATAAAGGCCTCGCATTGCGCCAGCGCCTGCGGATGGGAAAAGACCCGCTTGATCGCCTCGCGACGGGTGCCGGGCACCGCCAGCAGACAGTGGTCAACTTGCAGGGCGACCTCGGCGACCACGAGGGCTCGATACTCGAGCAGGAGATCGTAGGTCTCGAGCACGCTGCCCCCTTGCGAATTCTCGACCGGGACGAGCGCGAAGTCAACCGACTGATCGGCGACCCGATGAAAGGCATGCCGCAGTGTGCGGAAGGCCTGCGGGGTCGCCAAGGGGAAGGTGGCGTGGAGCGCTTCTTCGGAGTAGGCGCCCGGTTCCCCCTGGTATCCGATCGTGAGCTCGCGTGCGATCTTCGAACTCTATCGAACGGAAGCGGCGAGGGTAATTGTCAGTCGAGGGCTTTGAGTCGGGGCCATGCCTGGTCGAGCGGCACCAGTGGACTGCGACATATCCAGATCGCCTGTCCATACTCATAGTTGCGCAGACCATAGGAGTTGGTGATGGTGGCGGCCTGCTCGATGTCACCGAAGAACGTGCCGAGGTATGGCCGCGAGTATCCGATGACGATGACGGTCGACGGCGTCATATGCGCTGGCGCCCAGTAATAGTACGTAAGGTGTGGCGACACGACCGGCGGCAGGCCGTGACCGTAAAAGTCGAGCGCGCCCGCCTCGCCGTAGTTGCTGGCCAGGATCATGACGGCGCTCCGATCGCCCAGGGGCAGCTGCTGGTAGACGGTCGTCACCTGCTCGACCAGGTCCGGCCAGCCGTACATGTCGGCGAAGTCCTTGCGGGCTTTCCAGACCCATGAATCGGCCAGCGTCTTTGCCGGCAGGATTGGCAGCCCGATCGGGAGGAGCACGACGGTGATGGCGACCGCGATGGCCACCGCGACTCGTCGGATCCATGGCTGGCGCACGGCTTCGACGAACCAGACGCAGCCGGCAGCATAGGCGAGGGCATAGATCGGCGCCGGGTAGTAGGCCTTGCCACCCACGAGGAAGAAGAAGAGCTCGACCGCGACGATGGTGACCGCCGCCGCGCGAAATGGCTCACGTCGCCACAGCCACCACACGCCTCCAACGATCAGGGGGATCAGCTGAGGGCCCATCAGCAAGAATTGCTGCACCCAGTAGGCAATGGGACCGTCGGTAGCGCCGCGGTGGCCGAAGGTGTAGGTCACGCTGTCCCAGTGGTGTCCTGCTTGCCAGGCGAGGTTCGGTAAGAAGAGAATGAGAGCGAGGCCAACGCCGAGCCATGGCCATCGACTTGCGAGCTGTTGTCGCTGGTTGCTGGCAAGGAGTCCGATGACGATGGCAACCCCCAGCCCAATCACGGTGTACTTGGTCTCGAGGCCGATCCCGAACACCAGCCCCAGCAGTAGCCACTCCCTCGGGTCGGAACCGCGGAGCAGCCGGACGAACAGCAGGCACGCGACCGCCCAGACCAGCTGGTCGAAGCTGACCGTCTGAAAGAGGATGTTGGCCCCGACGTACATCGGAGAGATGAGCACGGCCAGTCCGGCCAGCACCTGGGCAGGGCGATTGGCGCCCAGTTCTCGTGCGATGAACGCAGCGACGATAATCACGCCGGCTCCCGCGAGGATCGTGAGCAAGCGCAGCGCCGGCAATGAGCCCGGAAAGATGGCCTGGTCGACTCTGGCCAGGAGTGGCGTGATCGGCGGGTAATCGACGTAGCCAAGGGCGAGATGCCGGCTCGACGCCATGTAGTAAAGCTCGTCGCGGTGCCAGCCGTAGCGATCGGCGACCGCCATCGTCACCCCCACCTTGGTAGCGACGAGTAGAAGCAAGGCCAACCAGGGCGGGTTTGCTTTGATGGCGCCAAGCTAGCACAGCGGTGAGCAGGCGAAGTCTCTACGGCGCCCGTAGCGCTAGTCACGGCTTGGTCAAGCCCTTCGGGCTCGGAGTGACGTCTTGGCTACGAAGCTCCGGGACCCGTACGGACAAGGGATTTCGCAACGTGGCGGGAGCAATGTGGGTCGCAGGAGTCGTGTATGGTCACTGCAATCGCGGATCGCATGGTGCGACAGCTGAGTCGCGACCACCAACAGGGTCAGGCGATGATCGAGTACGCCTTGATCATGGTGCTCGTGGTCATTGTGGTCCTCGTGATCCTGATCATCATGGGCAACACGGTCAAAAACATGTACTGCAACGTGACCGGATCGCTCGGCTCCCCCTAGGTTCGCGCGAGCGGCGTTTCCTGCAGCGGCGGTCGCGGAATGCGACCGTGGACGATCTCGAATCCCGTCGTGTTGCTCAGCACTTCGACCTCGTCACGCTTCAAGCGCAACTCAACAGCGCCCTTGCCGGCACGTAGATTCTTCAGCGTCAGGTTTGGCAGCCAATCGGGCAGGTCGGGATTGACATAGATGACCTTGGCGTTGCCGGCGGTGTGGATCCCGCAGAGGATCCCGATCAGGCGAAAGACCGAGGCGGCGGCCCAGGCCTGAGGAACATTGGTCCCGAGGTAGGGGACCGGGTAGGCGCCCGGTTCGCGCGCGACACCAGCCCATAGCTCGGGCAAGCTGTAGCGGTCGAAACGCTCAGCGGCGGCGAAGATACCCTCGGCGATCTGTTGAGCCTCGGTGTGGCGGCCAGCTCGTCGAAACCCGCCGGCGATGGTGGCGTTATCGTGCGGCCAGACCGATCCGAGGTGATAGGAGTACGGATTGTATGAGGGATGATGCGTCGAAAGCGTGCGGATGCCCCAGCCGCTCCACATGTCGGGCTGCATCAACCGATCGACCACCCGGTTGGCGCGATCCGGCGGGACGATGCCGCTGGCCAGGCAATGGCCGGCGTTCGACGCCACTGATCGGATCGGCCGCTTGAGCCCGTCGAGGCCAATGTAGTAGGTGCCCTCTTCCTCCCACCAGAATCGCTCGTTGAACTCGTCATACAGGCGAATCGCCCGTTGTCGCAACTCCTCGGACCGCTCGGCATCGCCCCAGATCGCAAAGGCTTCCGACATGCGAAGGAGCGCGTCGAAGGCATAGCCCTGAAGCTCGCACAGCGCGATCGGCAGCTGCGCGATGGTGCCGTCCTCGTGCTGGACGGCGTCGTGCGAATCCTTCCAACCCTGGTTATAGAAGCCGACGGGTGAGCGCGTCTTGTATTCCTGGAACCCGTCCTGGTCGCGGTCCCCGTATTCGAGCATCCACTTCAGCGCCGCCTCTGCATTCGGCCGGTAGCGATCGAGGATCTCCCGGTCGCCCGACCACTGATAGGCGTAGGACAGCACGATCAAGAAGAGCAACGTGGCATCCGCCGTGCCGTAGTAGGGCGTGAAGGGAAGGAGGCCGAGGCTGGCCAGCTCGCCATAACGCAATTCGTGTGGGATTTTGCCCGGTTCTTTGTCCTGCGTGGCATTGTCGTCAGTTGCCTGGACCCGTGACAGCCGGTCGAGCGCGCCGAAGGCAAACTCGGGAAAGCCGCTGATACTTTCCATCGCGACCACCAACGAGTCACGACCGAACAGCGTGACGTACCACGGGATGCCGGCGGCAGGGACATAGACGCCGCGACGCACCGTGAAGTCCGACATCCGCAGCGCCTCCATGTCGGCGACAGCCTGGCGCCAGATGCGCGGCAATGTCGAATGGCTGGTGGCGACCGAAACCGCCGGCAGCAACCCATTCGTCATCTCCGGATCGCGGTTCTGCACCGCAAAGCAAGGGAGCACGCGGGCACGCTTGCCATCGATCACGGGCAACCATTCGATGCACGCGTGCCAGCCCTGCTTGGGCGTGAGATTGATGACGAACTGCATGCGGCCGTTGGCGAACTCCGGGTGCGAGTTCTCGCGCTCGACAGAAACGATCAGCTCCCGCTTAAAGCTCCCGTTTGTGTAGGTGGTGCGCAGCTCGCCGGCTTTCTCGTGCCACGAGCTCTGCAGATCGCCCCGTCGCACCAGCCGCCGGCGGCGCACGTCGAAGATGTCGGCGAAGTCCGATTCGATGGCGACCTCCAGGATGAGGCGCACCGGGTGACGGGCAAAGCTGACGAGGTCGTAGTCCTCATGCACGCCCTCGAAAATGGTGCGGTCGAGGCGAAAGCCGATCGCGCGCTCCTCGAGGATGATGTCGTGCTCCGCGCCATCGCGTGTTCCAGCCAGCGGTAGCTCAGGGGTCGTGAACTCGTGGCGGGCGGAAAAGTGGTCGATGGTGCTGGCGTCGAGCAGCAGCGGCGCTCGCCCATTGATAGTGACCGAGTAGCCCGAGACGAAGCGCGTGTCCCGAGCGAAGAAACCGACGCCGGCACTCGGCTCCATGGTGGCGTTCGGCTCGCTGACCATGAACTGGTGGTCGTGGTTGATGGTGATGGTCGGCGTGCCATGCGTGACCGGCATTTGGGCTCAGGCCAATCTTAGGGATGCGGACAGCGGCGGTTGAGCTTTAGCGGGGCGGCATGATCGGCGGCGGCACCAGTGCCTCATCGTCGAGGTCGGCATGCTGGAGGACGTAGGACTCGCTCACCACGACTTGCTGCTTGAGCCGTGCCAACCTGTCGATGCTGTCGCCCAGTGCACACCGTGCGTAGTGGTGCGTGTTGCTATCCCAGAAGGTGCCGACCCGCAGATTCACGCACGTGGTCAACATCAGCGGTGGGGCGTCATCGGACGCCGCGTTGAACTCGACCGGCTGAAACGCGCTGCAGTCGGCAAAGTCCTTGGGAAAAGGACGCGAATATGGGCAGGCGTCGAGGGGGAGCTTCCCGATTACTTCTTATGCGAGCACCACCGGCGACGCCACCGTTGCTGGCCGCGCGACAAGGTGGTAGAGATGCTCGGGGCGTCCCGGCGAGCCGTAACGCATCACGACTTCGACCCGGCCTAGCTGCACGAGGTGATCGACATAGCGGCGCGCTGTCACGCGGCTGAGATTGGCCAGCTCCGCCACCTCGACCGCGGTCAGGTCTGCGCCCGCTTCTTGGAGGATACGGGTGACGAGATCGAGCGTCGGTCGCGAGAGGCCCTTGGGCAGCGTCTCCGTCGCGCCACCATGCCGCAAGATGTGATAGAGAGTGTCGACCGCGTGCTGGTCTGCCTCGGAAAGTTGCTTGAGTCGCTGATGCATCGTGGCGTAGCTCTGTAACTTCTCGTGGAGCGCCGCGAACCGAAATGGCTTGATCAGGTAATGGACGACGCCGCCCTGCATGGCAGCGCGCAGGCTCTCGACGTCGCGGGCGGCGGTGATGGCAATCACGTCAACGCGCGAGACACCCAACTCGCGAATCGTCCGCATCACCTCTAACCCCGAGATGTCGGGTAAGTAGATGTCGAGCAGCACCAGGTCCGGGTTAGTGGAATTGACCAGTCGCAGCGCCTCGGCACCGGTCGCTGCCTCACCAACGACCGTGAAGCCCGGGACCTTTTCGACATAGGCCCGGTGCAGTGAAGCGACGCGAAAATCGTCGTCGACGATGAGGGTGCGGATCATGCTGTCACCACCGGAACCGGCGTGGCCGTCAACGGCAGTCGCACGGTAAAGAGCGCACCGCCCTGGTTGAGTACCGTGACCTCGCCGCCGCGGCGGGCCGCGACCTGCTTGACCAGCGCCAGGCCGAGCCCGCGGCGCGAGCCGGGACTTGCCAGCTTGGTGGTGTAGCCCTCGGAAAAAATCCGCTCGGTTTCGCCCCGGCCGATGCCGGGGCCCGAGTCGTGGACCTGGATCAGGACGTCGCCGTCCTCTTTGCGGATCGAGACTTCCACCCAGCGCGGGCCGCCGTTCGACGAGGTGGCGGCGGCGTCCAGCGCATTGTCGATCAGGTTGCCGACGACCGTGATCAAGTCGCGCGGGTGCCCGGCATCACCGTCGAGCCGGCTGTCCGGCGAAAGCCGGAACTGAATGCCCCGTTCGGCGGCCACAGCAGACTTGCCGAGGAGGAGTGCGCCAAGCACTGGGTCGCCAACGCGCTCCAGCAGGGACTCGGTGAGCTCCTGGGAGACGGAGGAGGACTCGGTGGTCAGCTGAATCGCCTCCTCCTCGCGACCGAGCTCGATCAAGCCGGCAATCGTATGGAGCCGGTTGGAAAAGTCGTGGGCCTGGGCGCGTAGGGCTTCGCTGACACTGCGAGCGTTGTCGAGCTCGCGAAGCAGGCTCTCGAGCTCGGTCCGATCGCGGAAGGTGGCGATGTGTCCAATCGTGCGACCCCGGACGACCACCGGCATCCGGCTCACCACCAGGACCCGGTCGGCGGCGAGCACCACCTCGTCGGCGCCAGTGGCTTCGCCGATCAGGAGGTCCCGGACTCGGCCGGGAGGAAGAACGTCGGTCAACCGCCGCCCGACGCTGTCGCTGGATACGCGAAGTAGCCGCCGCGCCTCGTCGTTGAGCAGCGTGATGCGGCCATCGACATCAGTTGCTACCGCTCCCTCGCGGATCCCGTGCAGACTCGCCTCGCGTGTCTCCAGCAGAGTCGCGATCTCGCCGGGCTCCAGACCGAAGGTCTGCCGCTTGAGCCGGCGGGCGAGAAAAATCGACCCGGCCACGCCGAGCGCCAGGGCCACCAGCAAGGAGAGGGCAAGCTGCGGCAGCATGGCCGCGAGCTGCTGTGACAGCGTCCCTTCGAGAAACCCGACCGAGACGATGCCAATGACCCGGCTCTGCCCGTCGAAGATCGGTGCCTTCCCGCGCGCCGAGACGCCGAGGGTGCCGTGCTCGACACCGATCCAGGTCTTTCCGGCAAGGACCGTGTGGAAGTCCTCATCGATCGGCTTGCCGATCATCGCGGCGTTCGGGTGGGAATAGCGGACCCCATTCGCGCCCGCGATGACCACGAAGCTCGCGCCCGACGCTTTGCGGATTCCTTCGGCAAGCGGCTGGAGGGTCCGCGACGGATCCGAATCGCGAAGCCCGTCTCCCACCGACGGCATGCCCGCCACTGATTGGGCGATGTTCAGCGAGCGCTTCTCGTAGCGCTGGTCGAGCTGCCGGCTTTCGTTGAGGTAGGAGGCGACGGCGCCAATGAGGAGCGCTCCCAGCACGATCGCGAGCTGGAAGACCAGGATCTGCGACGCCAGGCTGAGGCGAGGTCGGCGCACCGATGTCATCGTATCGGGTCCACCGTTGGACAGGAAGTGACCACAACGACCAAAACGGTCGCAACCTTCGCAAGGGTTTTCAGCGGCCGTCCGGCCCATTTACGGTTGCGGAGATGGCTGGGGCAGCGATCGAACTGCGTGCGGTGACAAAGCGATTCGCCACTCCTAACGGCGGGATTTACACCGCCCTCCACGACCTGACCATGGAGGTGGCCCCTGGGGAGTTCTGCGCCGTGGTTGGGCCAACTGGCTGCGGCAAGTCGACGACGCTGGCTCTGATTTCCGGATTGGAGCGGCCAAGCGCCGGCGAGGTTGCCGTGATGGGCAAGCCCGTCAACGGCATCCCGGACGGGATCGGCTATGTCTTCCAGACCGACGCCGTCTTTCCCTGGAAGTCCGTGCTGGAGAACGTCGCCGCCGGCCCCCGTTATCGCGGGACGCCTGGCGGCGAAGCCCGCGCTCAGGCGAGGGAGTGGATCTCGCGGGTGGGGCTCGCAGGGTTCGAGGACCGCTACCCGTACCAACTGTCCGGCGGCATGCGAAAGCGCGTGGGACTGGCGCAGAGCCTGATCAATGGCCCGCGGATCCTGCTGATGGATGAACCATTCTCGGCGCTCGACGTGCAGACGCGCACGTTGATGGAGAACGAGCTGCTGACGTTGTGGTCGTCGACATCGGCCTCCGTGGTGTTCGTGACCCACGACCTCGAGGAGGCGATCGCGCTGGCCGATCGGGTCTTCCTACTGACGGCGGGACCGGGGACCGTCAAGGGGACCTTCGAGGTTGACTTGCCGCGCCCCCGCAATGTGGCCGAGATCCGTTTCCAACCGCGCTTTGCGCAAATCTACGAGGCCATCTGGAACCAGTTGCGTGACGAGGTGTTGGTGAGCTATGAGCGTCAGAAACACGCGTCGGCCGTCTAACGTGTCCACGGAGGGCGGCGCGCCGCCGTTCTCCAGCGCGGATGTCCGCCGCCAGGACGCGGCGCCCGGCCCCCTGCCTAACCCACCTCCGCAGGCAGGGGAGGGCTACGTCGCCGGCTCGATCGACGCCGACCTGATCGCCCGCCGCTCCCGCACCGTGCGGCGGCGGCGCCTGGTGATCTATGCGCTCCGCGTGCTGTTCGCTGTGTTCTGGCTCGGCAGCTGGGAGCTATCCACCCGCCTGAACTGGGTTGACCCATTTTTCGTCGGGCAACCGTCTGGGGTCATCACGCGACTCTGGACCTGGATCACGGAAGGGACAGCCCTGGGGCCCCTGTGGTTCCAGGCGGCGGTAACCATGGAGGAGGCGGTCCTCGGCTTTCTTGTCGGCTCAGGGCTGGGCATCGTCTTCGGCATCTTGCTCGGGCGCATCGAGTTGCTCGCCGAGGTGCTGTCTCCCTTCATCAAGGCCGCGAATGCGATTCCGCGCGTCGTTCTCGGCTCGCTCTTCGCGATCATGTTCGGTTTATCCGTGTGGGGCAAAGCGTCGACCGCCGTTGTGCTCGTTTTCTTCGTGGTCTTCTTTAACGCCTTCCAGGGCGTGCGCGAGGTCGATCGCAACCTCGTCGCCAATGCGCGGATCCTGGGCGCCGACAACCGGCGCCTGACGACCGAAATCATCATCCCGTCTGCGATGTCGTGGATTCTGGCGAGCCTTCACATCAGCTTCGGGCTGGCGATTGTCGGCGCGGTGGTCGGCGAGCTGTTCGGAGCCACCGCGGGTCTCGGCCAGCTCATCTACAACGCAGGGCACACCTTCGACGTCAACGGAGTGTTCGCGGGCATGTTCGTTCTGGCCGTCCTCGCCCTGATCGCGGAAGGGCTCATCAGCGCGCTCGAAAACCGGCTCATCAAATGGCGACCCAGTCGAGTCAGCGGCGAAGTACCAATTTAGGGAGGAGAAACGATTGATGCACGGATCTAGACATCGGGCGTTCTTAGCGGTTGGAGGGGCAGTGGCAGTGGCCATCGCTCTGGCTGCATGCGGTGGCACGAACAATGCCGCGTCAGGCGGCTCGCCGGGCACGGTCACACCGGTCGACCTCAAGCTGATGGTGGGCGGCCTCAACAAGCAGATCTACCTGCCCAACATGCTCGCCAAGCAGCTGGGCTACTTCGACGATCAGAAGATCAATGTCACCCTGGTCGACGAGGGGTCGGGGCAAGGGACCGAACTCGAGGTGGTCGCGGGCAACGTCGACGCCGGTTCGGGCGCCTACAGCCATCCCGTCGAGCTCAACGCGCTGGGGAAGAAGATCGAAACCATCTGCCAGTTCGGGATCGCCCCGGGCGAGGCGGAGATGGTCGCGAGCAGCAAGGCGGGCTCGATCACCGGGGCCGCCGACCTCAAGGGTAAGAAGCTGGGGGTTACGGACATCGGCTCGGGCACGCACACCATCACGCTCGCGCTTCTGGGTAAGGCCGGCTACAAGGGGTCGGACGCGAGTTTCGTCGCGGTCGGCGCCGGCAACACATTCATCGCGGCCATCAAGAACGGCACCATTGACGCCGGCATGACGACAGAGCCGACCATCACGCGCCTGCTGCAGACGGGCGACGCCAAAGTCCTGATCGACTTGCGCACGCCCGAGTCGACCCGCGCGGCACTCGGTGGCGACTACCCGTTCATCGGCATTTTCGCCAAGAACGACTGGGTCAACAGCCACAAGGACGTGGCTCAGCGGCTGGTCAACGTCTATGTCAAGACCCTGAAGTGGATCAAGGCCCAC
>VBIS01000173.1 GCA_005880605.1 Chloroflexota bacterium | reverse complement strand
ACCGCGATCACCGCCAACTCTGGCGCGGGCAACGGCCTGAACGCGCTCGTCTTCCACGGGACCGTCACCACCACAACTCTGCAACGCGACTTCACCTGGCTGACTCCCGGTCCGAGCGGGGCGCAGCCACTCGGCTACATGCTGGACGGCGCCCTCACCGTCAATGGCAACTTCAAGGCGACCGGTGGCGTCGTCAAGATGCTGACCGACGGCATCACGATCAATGGAGCGCTGACCAGCAATGGGACGATCTATACGAGCCTGAAAGAGAATCTGGCCCCGCTCGCCTGTAATTCGGTCTTCGTGCCGGCCGACTGTCCCGCCAGCGTTGCGTCCAGCGACTACTGGGGCGGCATCTCGGTTGTCGGCGGAGCCAGTACTTTCACCGGTGGGGCCCTGCGAAATTCAAAGCTGGGGCTCACCGTTTCGGGTGCTTCCCTCAATGTCACGGGCCAGACGCATATTTCGAATGTGAGCGGTGACGCCATCGCCGTGAAGGACACGGCAGCAAAGAG
This sequence comes from Chloroflexota bacterium, assembly GCA_005880605.1. Taxonomy (GTDB): domain Bacteria; phylum Chloroflexota; class Dormibacteria; order CF-121; family CF-121; genus CF-13. The sequence continues at coordinate 6,954 of VBIS01000173.1, read as the reverse complement.
CAAGTTCGAAGACCTGACCGTGGACCACGTCACCGGCAACGGCGTCAAACTGGTGAACGCCGACGCAACCTTCTCCCGTGACACCTTCACCACCGTCACAGGGACCGGCAACTACGCCGTCAGCAGCGCGGGTGGGACGGCGACCATCGATTGCTCGAGCTTCCACGACAACGCGAATGGCGTGTCGTTCGACGGCGCCAGTTCCATCAGCGATAGCGACGCGTACAACAACGCCACCATGGACGTCACCGGTACGGCGGGCACGACCGCGACCGCCGTCTGGTGGGGCGCTGCCAACTCCGGAGGCAACGTCAGCGGCGTGACGGTGACCGAGCTTCTGAGCAGCCAGTCGCCGGTGTTCAGCGATCCGCCCACTCTTGGCGGCAAAGTCGAGATCCTGGGGAACAATCCGACCGCCACCGATACCACGGCCATTCGTGCCCTGGGCATCGGCACGATGACGGTCAAGTTGACCTCCAGCCGGCGAATGGATCCCACGGTGGCGCCGACCATCACGTTCAAAACGAATGCCGTCGGCGACCCGACGCGGAATGTCACGGGCGGCACCTGGAACAACCGCGTCTGGACGAGTACTCCACATACGCTCGATACCGCACATGCGACCGCCGGGCTCAACCACGTGAGTGTCTCGGGTTCCAGGAGTTGCATCCCCGATGGACCCACCACGGCGATCTCGCCTCCTAGCAAGGACTTCAACGCCGCCGTGCTACCTTCGGTGGTCGCCGTCCAGTCTGGTGCGACCGCAACCTATGGTGGTACCGCGACACTGGCGGGGACGCTGTCGTCAGGTGGCTCGGCTGTTGCCAACGAAACGATCAGCCCGATCCACTTCACGATTCTCGATGCCGTCGCTCAGCCCTTTGCGTCGGCAACGGCCGGGACTGACGCGCTAGGCGTCGCGACCACGGCTGCCATCAGCATCGCAGGCTTAAACGCGAGCCCTCCGAGCTACGTGATCAAGGCGGTATTCCTCGGTGACAACCTTTATTCCGTGAGCAACACCGATGCCAGCCAGACCCTCCTGATCAATAAACTCACGCCGACGATAGCCACCACGACGGCACCAGCCAGCCCAGTGGTAACCGGCACGGGCGTGAAAGATCAGGCCGTCCTGACGGGCGCCACGCCCACTGCGGGTGGCACGGTGACGTACAAGCTTTACTCCGGGTTGGTTTGCACCGGATCGCCGGTCTACACCAGCAACGCGGCGGCCGTGACCAATGGCGTGGTGGCACAGTCGGCTCCATCGTTCAGCGTGACGCCGGGCGGGAGCTACACCTGGCAGGCGACCTATAGCGGCGACACCAACAACCAGACCGCGACCAGCACCTGCGGCAGCGATCCGCTCGTGGTCAACAATGTTCCAGCCGTGATCAGCAGCGTCAGCCCCACGAAGGGACCGGTCGCGGGCCAGACACCGGTCACGATCAACGGGACCAACATGGCCGGGGCGACCGCCGTGACGTTCGGCGGCGTGGCTGGGACCATCGTGAGCGCAACCGATACACAGCTCCAGGCGACGAGCCCGCAGCATGCCGCGGGGATGGTCGACATCCTGATCACGACGCCCAGCGGAACCTCTCTGGCCAACGCGCCGAATGACCAATTCACCTTCGTGACGTATGCCGCGACCATCGGAGGCGACGGGCCCGCGATCTTCTGGCGCCTCGGGGAGGCGAGCGGCACCACCGCTACTGATACCAGTGGTGGCGCTCACGACGGCACATACTCGTCAACTGGCGTTGTTCTCGGCGCAGCGGGGGCGCTTGTGAATGACACCAGCACTGCCGTCACACTCGACGGCGTCGCCGGGGCGATCCAGGAGGCATCCGGGGCCGGCGTACCGGTGGGGGCAACTGCGCGCTCAGTCGAGATCTGGTTCAAGACCACAACAGCAATCGCACAGCCGCTGTTCAATTACGGGACCGCGGGTTTGCGGTCACAATTCAGCGTGTACCTCGCAGGCAACCAGGTCCAGGTCAACGACGGGACGGAGACGTTGTCCTTTACCGCCGCCAGCTCACTCAGCGACGGGGCGTGGCACCACCTCGTGGTGACTTACGACGGGGCGACGAGCATAGCCGTCTACGTCGACGGCGGCGCGGTCGGCACTGCCCAGGCGACCAGCGGGGTACTCGCCACGGTGCTGGATCTAACGGGACTCGAGGTCGGAAGGGACAATGCGGCCACCCCTGCCTTCTTCAGTGGCACGCTGGACGAGGCGGCCGTCTACCCAACGGCGCTCGCGCCGGTTAAGGTGGAGGCCCACTTTGCCGCCGGACACGGAGGCTAACCCGAAGTTCCAAGCGGCAAGGTCGCGAACGGCGCGTACAACGTCGCGAAATCGTAGGCTGCGATCGACCCTCGCATGACGAGGGCGCCGGCGGCGATCATGCAAGCATTCATGACTCGACGCCACGATTCCTCCTCGTAGGCTGTCGACATGATCCGGACGATGGCCTCGTCCGCCGCATCGGGAGGCAGGCGGTCATCCACGACGGCCGAGCCCGCGGGCTCTGGCCTCGAGGAAGGTTGGAAGGCGCTGGCATCGGCGACCAGCTGGGCGGTGCGCATCGCGTCAAAGAATGCCGACTCCGATCCGGGAAAGACTTGACTCTTGGCGAGCCTGGTCGCGGTCTCTAGGGCCTTGAAGTATTCTGGCGACTGCTTGACTTCGAGGTCAGGGATGGCGCCGATGCCAGGGGACGCGTTCATCACCCGTTCCCATTCGCCGGGGGCCAGCCGGCTGAGCCGGTTGAGGAAGGTCTCGACCTCGACCGTGTTGGGCCCGAACCTCTCGTCGCCCACGTAACTTAGAATACGCGCCATTCCATGGTCGTAGGAGTCAACGTGTGCCTGTAGTCGAGTGGGTCGTGAAGGTCGGCTACGCCGTGGAGACCCGCGACGCCTACCTGGGGAGCGTGCGCGAGATCTTCGAAGGCCCACCCCAGTCCGCCCAGGGCATCTTCGTTTCGTCGGAACCTTACATGCGTGTCGTCGACCGCGGACAGCCCGATCTCTACATCCCGTTCGAGGAGATCGTCGATGTCAGCGCGGTGAAGCAGGCCGTTTACCTCAAGCGCTCGGTCAACGAGATCAACGCGCTTGGTTGGACCCGCGATCCACGCCGGCCCGGCGCGGCCCCAGTGCCGTATTTCCCGAACCGACAGTCAGCGCCCGCGGCCAAACCCGACGCCAACGGCGGCGTGCCACCTCGCCCTCTGGTCGAGAGCGGCGCCTGGTCGCCGGGCGAGGCGGCGCCGCGGTCCGAGCCCGGCAAGCGCATTCGGATCGGCGACCGATTCAAGCCGGGCGATCCGATTCCCGTCCCGGGCCAGTACATGTGCACCGTCTGCCGCTTCCGCAAGCACTCACGCCAGTTTCTGGAGGAGAATCCGGACGGCCGCTTCCCGCCCGCCCATCACCCGGGCGCGCTCTGGGAGCTGGAAGACCTGCGCCCATAGGGCGCCCACCTGATTCGAGACGCAGGCCTCGATCTGCGGTCCGTATTCAGAAAGCGCTTTGTTAGACTAGCCCCGTACCGTGCTGAGCGATTACTTTCCCTTGCTCATTTTTCTTACCGCGGTCTTTGTCTTTGGTCTCATCGCCCTCTATTTCCCGCCCTGGCTCGCCGGCCATCTGCACTCCGCGGCCAAGGACCTGCCCTATGAGTCGGGGATCGTGCCCCGGACCGGCGCCCGGCGCCGATTTGCGGTCAGCTTCTATCTGACCGCGATGCTGTTCATCATCTTCGACGTCGAGGCGATCTTTATCTATCCCTGGGCCGTCAACGTCAAGGGGCTTGGATGGTTCGGGGTGGCCGAGATGGCGGTCTTCGCCGCCGTCCTGCTGGTCGCCCTGATCTACGTGTGGCGGAAGGGAGCGCTGGAATGGGGGAGCTGAAGCTCCGTCCCGGTCCGATGCCGACCGGCCGCGCGGCCGGACCGACGCCGCTCAACGCGCTGGGCGACAACGTGCTCACCACCACCCTCGACAAGGTGATCAACTGGGGCCGCTCGAGCGCGATCTGGCCAGCCCTGTTCGGGCTCGCCTGCTGCGCCATCGAGATGATGGGCACGGTTGGGCCGCGCCATGACCTTTCCCGCTTCGGCTCGGAATTGTTTCGGGCCTCACCGCGCCAGGCCGACCTGATGATCGTCTCCGGCCGAGTGTCGATCAAAATGGCCCCGGTCCTGCGCCAGATCTACGACCAGATGCCTGAGCCCAAATGGGTGATCGCGATGGGGGCCTGTGCTTCCTCTGCCGGCATGTTCAACAACTATGCGATCGTGCAGAGCGTAGACAAGATCGTGCCGGTCGACATCTATGTGCCTGGTTGCCCACCCCGGCCGGAAGCCCTGATCGATGCCGTCGTCAAGCTACAGCGCAAGATCCGCGGCGAGCCGCTGGTCAAGCGGTCTGCCTGACGTCGGGCCGTCTTGTCGGGGAGTCCGGCCGGATGACCGTGAGCGCTAGCACGTCACTTGTCGAGCGCCTCGGGGAGCGCTTCAAGCAGGCGCTGCAGGAGAGCTCCGATTTTCGCGGCGACCTGAGCATCGTGGTCGATCCGGCCTCGCTGGTCGCGGTGGCCCGCTACCTCAAGGACGAGGAGGGCTTCGACTACCTCCTCTATGCCACGGCGGTCGACTGGCCGGCGCGCGACCCTCGCTTCAGCGTCATCTGGGAGGTTCGCTCCCTTGAGAACAAGACCCGGATCCGGATCAAGACCACGGCCACCATGCCCGAGCCGCACGTGCCCAGCCTCACATCCGTGTGGCCGGCGACCAACTGGCACGAGCGCGAGACCTGGGACCTGTTCGGCATCAAATTCGATGGTCATCCCGACCTGCGCCGGCTGCTGATGCCCGAAAGCTGGGAAGGGCATCCGCTGCGAAAGGACTACGTCTCGTTCGGTGAGCCCGTGATTTTCAGCGACCAGAAACTCGAAGGGTTGGAGCCCGACGCCATCCGTGGCTGAGACACGCATCACGCAGGAGCAGTTCGGCCCCGGACCGGAGCAGATGCCGTTCGGCCCGGAGCACGAGCCGCCGAGCGAGTGGATGGAACTCAACATGGGGCCCCAGCATCCAAGTACACACGGGGTCCTTCGCGTTCGCCTGAAGCTGGACGGCGAGATCGTGCGTGATGCCGATGCCGACGTCGGATACCTCCACACCGGCTTCGAGAAATCGTTCGAGGACAAGACCTACACCCAGGGAATCACCTTCAGCGACCGGATGGATTATCTGGCGCCTCCGATCAACAACGTCGGTTTCGTCGCCGCCGTCGAAAAGCTGATGGAGCTCGAGGTCCCGCCGCGGGCCCAGGCGATTCGCGTCCTGATGATGGAACTCGCCCGGATCGCGAGCCACGAGCTGTGGCTCGGAACCGCCGGGCTCGACCTTGGCGTCTATTCCGGCTTCTTCTACGCCTGGCGTGATCGCGAGCTGGTGCTCGATCTGAACGAGGCCTACTCCGGGGTCCGCATGATGACCTCCTTCACTCGCGTCGGTGGCGTCGCCTGGGACCTGCCCGAGGGTTGGCTCGAGCAGCTGCAGCGGTTCATCGACGTCATGCCCAGCCGCATCGACGATTTCGAGGCCATGCTCAGCGACAACCCGATCTGGCACCAGCGCCTCAAGGGGGTCGGCGTGCTCTCGCGCCAGGATGCCATCGAAGCCGGCGTGACCGGCCCGATGCTGCGGGCGTCGGGGGTCGATTACGACGTACGCAAAGCCTTCCCCTACTGTGGGTATGAGCAGTACGACTTCGAGGTGCCGCTTGGCACCGCCGGCGATTGCTACGACCGCTACCGGTTGCGCGTCCAGGAGATGCGCGAGAGCCTGAAGATCCTGCAGCAGGTGCTCGACACCCTGCCCGGCGGGCCCTGGCTGACCAGCGATCGGAAGGTGGCCCTGCCGCCCCGGAGCGAGCTCAGCAAGAGTATGGAATCGGTCATCCATCACTTCCGCCTGGTCAGCGAAGGCTTCAAAGGTCCCGTCGGTGACGTCTATGCCTTCGTCGAAAGCCCGCGGGGCGAGCTCGGCTTCTACCTCGTGTCCGATGGCACCAACAAGCCGTATCGGATGAAGGTGCGGCCTCCCTCATTCTGCAACCTGCAGCCGCTGCGACAGCTGGTCAAGGGTGTCCTGGTGGCGGACGTGATCGCCATCATGGGAAGCATGGACTTCATCCTGGGAGACGTCGATCGCTGATGCCACTCGCTAAGCCGACGGTCGAGGACATCAAGGACCTGGCCCAGCGCTATCCATCCAAGCAATCCGCCATCATCCCGGCGCTCTGGGCCGTCCAGCACGAGCAGGGCTATGTCACCAAGGAGGCGATGGCCGAGATCGCCGAGCACCTCGGCTTGCCATCATCCCTGATCGAGGCGACCGCATCCTTCTATTCCATGTTTCTCACCAAGCCCGAAGGCCGGCATGACGTGGTCATCTGCGTCAACGCCCCCTGCATGTTGCGTGGCGCCGACGAGATGGCGGCCTACCTGCAACGGGCGCTCGGCGTTCGGGATGGACAGACGACCCCGGACGGCGCCATCACCTGGCACTCCACCATCGAATGCCTGGGCGCCTGCGGCGGGGCGCCCATGATGCAGGTCGATCATCGCTTCGAGGAGAACCTGACCGAGGAGCGGATCGACAGCATCATCGAGCGCCTCCGGCAGCCGGTCGTGGCGGCCACGGCCCCGGCGGCGCAAGCGGCGCCCACGGCCGAGGCGCCGAAACGAAAGACCGCGGCGCCCAAACGGGCGAGGAGCGAGAGCTGATGTCGGTCAAGCCCCTGTTGACTAAGGACTTTGCGACCGAGAACCTCGAGCAGCTCAAGGTCTATGAGCGAACCGGGGGCTATACCGGGTTCAAGAAGGCGCTCGAGATGCAGCCCGACGAGCTCGTCGAGCTGGTCAAGAAGAGC
>VBIS01000172.1 GCA_005880605.1 Chloroflexota bacterium | reverse complement strand
TATCGCGGCGAACCCCGCCTGAAGCCGCGCTTTCCGGCGATCAAGGGCCTCTACGGGAAGCCGACGGTGGTCAACAATGTCGAGACCGTTTGCAACCTGCCGCACATCGTGCTCAACGGCGCCGATTGGTTTGGAGCCATCGGAACGCCGACCGGGAAGGGAACCCGGGTCTGGTGCATGAGCGGCCACGTCAACCGGCCCGGCAACTACGAGCTCGAAAATGGAACGCCGATCCGCGAGTTGATCG
>VBIS01000171.1 GCA_005880605.1 Chloroflexota bacterium | reverse complement strand
GCCGAGGCCGGGAAAGTGCTTGAGCGAGACGGCGATGCCGGACTGGTGCATTCCGGTGAGGACGGCGACCCCGTGACTGCCGACGGTCATCGGGTCGTGCCCGTACTCACGCTGCAACGCGCCGATTGGCTGGTTCTGCGCATCTGTGCCCGGTGGGACGACGTCCATCACCGGGGCGAAATTGAAGTTGATGCCCGCCGCGTGCAACTGCTGGCCCCAGGTGGTCGCCTGGGCCTGCAGGGTCGCCGGAGCCATCGTGCCCTGCACGACCGCCGTCGGAATGCGGGAAAAGCCAGGGCCTTGCATCGCCTGGATGACGCCGCCCTCCTGGTTGGCGGCGATGAAGAAGCGGACATTGCCGGTCGACGCGCTCGAGACCTGCGCCTGGACGGCCGAAGTCACCGCGCGGATCCCGGCGACCCCGGCCGTGCTGGTGGCGACAAACCAGACCGAGCCGATGTGATCGGCCTGGAGACGCGATCAGGGCAGGCGGGCGGAGTCGGGGTCGGCGTCGGTGACGGGCTCGGCGACACCGTTGGCGAGGGCGATGGCGTCGGCGTCGGGCTCCGAGTGGCCGAGCCCGAGCCGCATGCCGAACTGGCGGCCATCACCAATAGAAGGATGGCGACCAGCCGTCCGCGCTGCCTGTCCGATGACTTTTCCATAGCTTGGGCGTCTACCTAGATGGACACACGATGCCCACGCCTGAGGGCAGCGAGCTCACGTTTGTCATCAACGGGCCGATCGCGCGCGCCGATCTGCCCGGCCTGTATCGGCGTGTCTGCGGACTGCTGGAAGCCAGCGGAGCGGCTGTCGCCTTCTGCGAGGTGCAACGTGTCAACTCCGACGCCGTTACGGTCGACGCGCTGGCGCGCCTGCAGCTCGCGGCCCGCCGCCGCCGTTGTCAGGTCCGACTACGCGGCGCGTCGGAGGAGCTCCTTGAGCTGGTGGCATTCATGGGCTTGGGTGCGGTGCTGCCGGATTAGGGCTGCGCGTCGAGATGGGGCGGTAGGCCAAAGAGCGGAAAGAGCACCTGCGTGTCGAGGAAGAAGGTGAGCTCCTCGATCTGGTTCTGGCCCAGCTCGAGCACCATCAGCGACCATGGGTCGTGGCCGCTGCCGGAGGCGCTCGGCTTGTATTGTCCGAACGCTGCGCGGCCATTCGCGCCCACGGTCGGCACCAGCCGCGACCCACGGCAGCCGATGCCGGGTCCGAACCACCACGTGAGAATGTCCGCTCGGCCGCTAAGCCAGAGGTCGAAGGGCGGCATCGATTGGCGAGCGTCCTCCTTGATGAGGGAGGTGAGCGCGGTCAGGTCGTAGCTTTCGAAGGCGCGAACGTAGCGCGCGAGCAGTTCCTGCCGCGCCGCATCCATCGCAGGCGCCGGGTCCTCGGCACTGACCCCGCTGGCCTCCAGCGTCGCCCGCGCTCGTTGCAGCGCGCTGTTGACCGACGCCACGCTCATGCCGAGCAGATCGGCGACTTCTTTGGCCTTCCAGCGCAAGACCTCGCACAGGATCAGCGCCGCCCGCTGGCGGGGAGGAAGGTGCTGCAACGCGGCCACGAAGGCGAGCCGGATGCTCTCGCGTGTCACCGCGAGTTCCGCCGGGTCACCCTCCGCGGCCAGCAGGCTGTCCGGGATGGGCTGGAGCCAGGTCGCCTCGGGGAGGGTGTTCAGGTTCGATTCGACCGGAGCGCGGGCAGGTCCGAGGTCCATCGGCCGTGCCCGCCGGTTGCGTCCATCCAGCATGTCGAGGCAGACGTTGGTCGCGATCCGATACAGCCAGGAGCGCAGCGCCGCTCTGCCCTCGAAGCGCTCCAGTCCTCGCCAGGCTCGGAGCAGGGTCTCCTGGACCGCATCCTCGGCTTCGAACGGCGAAGCGAGCATGCGGTAGCAATAGGCGGTGAGCTCGGGACGACGCTGCTCCAGCTCGGCCTCGAGCTCGGTCGGCGCGACAACGCGCGATGTGGCCTGCATCCGGTTATCGTACCGTGCGCCCGCCACGGTCATTCGACGCGAACTCAAGAAGGCCCTACTACTTTTGGGTGAGACCGTGAGCCCCCGTTGGTACCAGCATCGCGTGCCCCTGAAGAGCGGTGTCCGGATGGATGCTGTCTCGCAAAATCGAAAGCGTTATGGCAGTAATGACCGCCGTCGGGTTCATGGCGCAGGCGAATGCCGAGATCCGCGCCGCCCAGCAACGACACGAAATCGACACCGCCCGACGCTGGCGCCTCGGCCGGCCCATGCGGGTAATCGATGAGCTGATCAACGACCTGGAGATCCTTAACCTGAAGCGGGTCTATCGGGTTCCCCTGTCATACGAAAGCCGGCTGTTCGAGCTCCGGGTGGTCCTGGACAATCCCTGTTTGGCGCCAGCGACGATTAGACTCACTCTCCTTGGTGAGCCTGTGCCCGGGTTGCGGCCTGCAGCGGCCGAGCCTGGGCCTCGAAGGTGACCGCAGGGCTAACGCCTCCGGCGAATGTCGTGCCCTGATGAATGAGCTGTCCTATTACACGCTCGCCCATGGGGATTCCGCGTTCATCCATCAGCACGTGGTCGACGCCTATGGCGCCCAGCATATTCGTCCGTCGCCGTCCACGATCGGAGCCGCCTTCGCCCTTGCTGGACTCTACCTCGCCGTCGAGCGAGCCTTTACGGGCCGCCAGGTCCAGACAATGCATATCCTGATGGCCAGGACATCGAAGCAATGGCCGCGCTTCGACCCGCCGAACACTGTCGGCCCGCTCACCGTGGGTGACGTCGTCGCGGCGGAGGCAGGGCCCCCGCGTGACGAGGCGATCATGTGCTGGTGCGCCGGCGTCTGGAGGGCCTGGTCAGCGGAACAAGACCGTGTCCGGGCGATGGTCGACCGCTTTCTCTAGAAGCTCAGGCCGCTTTCGGGGGACGGTTCAGCAACATCCAGTACATGCCCAGGTTGCGAGCCGACTCGGTGAACTGCTCGAAGTCGACCGGCTTGACGATGTAACTGTTGACCCCGAGGCGGTAGGTCTCGACCAGGTCGCGCTCTTCGTGGGATGACGTGAGCATGACAACCGGGATGGTTTTGGTGCGTTCGTCGGCCTTGATCCGGCGCAGGACCTCGATGCCGTCGATGAGGGGCAGCTTGATGTCGAGCAGGATCACGTGCGGATGGTCGGTAATGTTGCGGTCCGCGTACTTGCCCTTGCAAAAGATATAGTCGAGCGCTTCCTGCCCGTCACGGACGACATGGATCTTGTTGGTGAGGTGATGTTTGGCGAGGGCGCGCAGCGTCAGCTGCTCGTCATCCGGATTGTCCTCGACCATGAGGATATCTACGCCGCCATCGACTGCTGCCACTGTGCACCTCCTGAGTTCAACGTGAAGTAAAACGTCGCCCCCTGGTTAACCTTTCCTTCGGCCCAGATCCTGCCTCCGTGGCGGTTGACGATGCGCTGGACAATCGCCAGGCCAACGCCGGTGCCCGTTCCACCGGCGTCGCCTGCTGTTGCACCGACCTCGATGCGGGCGCCCTCGCGCTTCCGTGAGTACTTAACGGCATTGCCGATGAGGTTGATGAAGACCTGTTCGAGGAGCGCCGGATCGGAATCGCAGTCCGGCAGGTCGCCAATGACCAGGTCGACCTGGCGGCCCTCGATGGCGGGTGCGAGCAGGTCGATGGCGCGGTCGACGATGCCACGCGTATGCACCGGCTGCAAGCGAAGCGCCTGCCGGCCCAAGCGCGAGAAGGCGAGGAGATCGTCGATCAGGTGGCCCATGTGCTCGCCGTTCTCCTTCACCCGCTTCAGGAATCCCACACCCTCCTCGCTGAGGCTGCTGCTGAAATCCTCGAGCAGGATGCTGGCATAGCCGTTGACCGCCCGCAGTGGTGCCCGCAGGTCGTGGGAGACTGAGTAGGAGAAGGCCCCCAATTCGTCGTTTGCGGCTTCCAACTGGCGAGTTCGCTCGGTAACTTCGCTGACCTTCTTCTCCAATTCCCCCACCAGCCGAACGCGGTCGAGCCCGGTGGTTACAAGCGCCGCGTAGTGCTGGAGCCAGGCCCGCTCATCCGTGCCGAAGACCGGGGTGAAGGGACCCCCGATCAAGATCATTGCGGCATCGGCTTCTTCGAGTGGAGCGATGATCGCGGTCCGGGGCGGCCTTCCTCCAAGCGGGACGACATCGCGGCTGGCTGCCCTTCGGATGGTTGCCTCGAGCGAGGCGACCTCATCCGGTGGTAGTGCCAGGGTGGCGATGATCGTGTCGTGGGAACGAAAGTAGCCGGCCTCGGCCCCGCTCAGACGGACCGCCCAGTCAAGGGCTCGTTTCGCCAGGGTCGGGCGGTCCGAGGCGTACAGGAGGATGTCATGGGTGGCCTGACGAAACTTCGCCTCCTCGCTCTCACGCCAGGCGCGGCGGAGCCACACGGGCGGGACGAATCCCGCGTAGAGCAAAGGAACGATCAGCAGGCTGCTGAAGGCGAGCCCGATGCGGACGACCGGGTTGGGCCCGAAGAGGCTGGCGACGATCGCGGCGAGAAGGATAGCGATGATGCTGAGGTAGCCGAGTCCGAGCGCCTGCATCCTGGCGCGCTGAACCGCGGTGCGCCGGCGGGCCGCCAGCCAGAGCCGGACGCTCGGCTCGCCCACACAACCGCTCCAAACGACGACGAACGCCAACAAGCCCACCAGTTGCAGGGGTTTCGGGGTGCCCGTGCCGCCCAGGGCGACGCCCACCTCCAGGACCGCGGTTACAGCCACCACGAGGATGACGAGTCGCCGGGTCCGGCGGGCGAGCGGGATCACGCTGTCGCGGAAGAGGAGCAGGGCCAGGCCGGAACCGAGGAAGATCGTGATTCCCAAAACCGAATTCAACCCGGCGAACCAGGCGCCGAGGAGCTTGGCCACCTGTCCGAGGATCGAGACACCGCCCAGGCAACCGATGGCGAGCGCCAGGTACATCCGGCTGGCGTCTCTCGTCGCGAGCCAGTCACGGATCGTCAGCGCCGCGATCGCGCAGAACGCCAGCGTGCTCGCGATGCCTAAGGCACCGACAAGTGTGCCAGTTGTCACGACGATAAAACTGCGGCGGCGACAACTAATTGCCCTTCTCGTCGTTGCAATTCATTGAGTCCAATGAGTGGACGGCCCCTACGCCTGCTGATCCTCGAGGACCGGCCGGAGGACGCAGACCTGGCACTTCGCCAGCTCCGGCGCGCCGGCTTCGATCCCACCTGGCGTCGAGTTGAGGACGAAGAGGGTTTCCGAGCCAACCTCGACCCTGAGCTCGACCTCATCATCGCGGACTACCACCAGCCGCAGTTCGACGCGCTCCGGGCGCTCAAGCTCATGCAGGAGGCTGGCTTGGATATCCCCTTTGTGCTGGTCTCCGGCGCCGTGGGCGAAGACATGGCGGTCGCGGCCGTGCGGCTGGGCGCCGTCGACTACGTCCTCAAGGATCGGCTCGGTCGGCTCGGCACCGCCGTCGAGAATGCGCTCGAGCAGGCAAAGTTGCGGCGGCGCCAGCAGGAAGGGCAAAAGGCGCTGGAGCACCAGGCGCTGCACGATGGCTTGACCGACCTTCCCAACCGGCTGATGTTCCGTCAGCAGATCGAGAAGGGGCTTGCGGAGCGGGCCAGCCTGGCTGTCCTGGTGCTCGACCTCGACAACTTCAGAGAGATCAATGACACCTTCGGTCACAAGATCGGTGATGGCTTGCTCGGACAGATTGCGCCGCGCCTTCGGGAGCACGTCGACTCCCGAGACTTGATCGCCCGCCTTGGCGGCGATGAGTTTGGCATCCTGCTTCGAGATACGGACGCCGCCCATGCCATGGGGGTCGCGGAATCCCTGCTCCGCGTCGAGCGGCCGTTCCTGATCGAGGGGCACCCGCTCGAGGTGACCGCCAGCATCGGCATTGCCGTGTTTCCGCAGCACGGATCAACCGCGGAGACGCTGCTCCAGCGGGCCGACGTCGCTCTCTACGTGGCGAAACGCCCCGGGAATAGCGCAGCCGTCTACCGTCACGAGGACGACCCTTACGATCCCAGTCGCGTCGCGCTGCAGGCCGACCTGCGCCAGGCGATCGCGCGGCGGGAGATCATCCTCTATTACCAGCCGCAGGTCGCGATCGCGACGGGTGAGGTGACCGGGTTCGAAGCCCTCGCCCGCTGGCGTCATACTCAGCGCGGCTGGATCCCGCCGGTCGAGTTCATCCCGGTGGCCGAGCGCATGGGCTTGATCAAGCCACTGACCGCCTGCCTGGTCGAGCTGGCGGCCCGCCAGGTGGTCGCCTGGCAACGATCCGGTATTTCGATTCCAGTGGCGGTCAACGTCTCGATGCGCAACCTGCTCGATCCGCGGTTCCCGGCGACCCTCAAAGAGATCGTCGCCACCAGCGGCACGCCGGCGCGGCAGATCAAGCTCGAAATCACCGAGAGCGCCCTCATGACGGAGCCGGCGCGGGTGCTCGAAACCATGAACGAATTGCGCGCAATCGGATTTGGGTTCTCGATCGACGACTTTGGCACCGGGTATTCCTCGCTTGCCTACCTGCAGCGCTTACCGGTCGAGGAAATCAAGATCGACCGGTCGTTCGTCGGGGAGCTATCGAACAATGCGGGGAGCGGAGCGATCGTTCGAGCCACCATCGAGCTTGCCGGAGGGCTCGGCCTGGACGTCGTCGCCGAGGGTGTCGAGGACGAGAGCACCTGGCAGAGTCTCGGGCGCCTCGGCTGCTCGACCGCGCAAGGCTATTTTCTCAGCCGCCCCATGCCCCCGAGCGAGGTCGAAGGCTGGCTGGCGGAATGGTCGAAACGGTCAGATCGCCTGCAGGCGGCTTAGCCTTCGCCCGCCGTGTGCGGGACCGGTTTGTCCTCGAGCGGGCCCTCCTCCGCGGCCTCGCTGATTTCTTCTGACAGGCGCGGCAGGGCCTCCGCATGCACCTCCCCAGATGGGCTGGCGGAGAGGGGAGTGTCCTCACCGCGTTGTGACCGGTAGAGCGCGCCGAGGAAGACATTGAGCAAGGCGGCGATCGGTACCCCGAAGAGCGCGCCGAGAATGCCCCCCAGCTCGGCGCCGACCAGCAACGCCGCCATGGCGACCAGCGGATGGATGCGCGTAGCGGAGCCCGTCACGCGCGGGCCGAGAATATACGCCTCGATCGCGTGGCCGCCGAGCGCAATCAGCAGCGCGAGCAGGCCGATGAATGGTCCTTTGAAGACGAGAGCGATCACGACCGCCAGCCCCATCCCGATCGGGGCGCCGATCAGCGGCAGGAACTCGAGAAAGAAGGTCAAAACTCCGAGAACCACCGCATAGGGGACTCCGATGATCGTCATGGCGATGCCGGTGTAGGTTCCCATGACCAGCGACATGGCCAGCTGGCCGCGGGCGTACTGACCAATGGTCGTGCCGACGGCCACCAGGATGAAGTCGTAGACCTCCTCGCGCCCGGCAAAAAGCTTGCGCATGCTGGCGATCAGCATCCGGCCCTCGACCAACAGGTAGATCGAGATGACGATTACCAGCAGGACGCTGATCAGGGTGCCGAGTGTGCCGGTGAGGATGCCGAGGACGGATCCGAGCACGGCCGTGCTGATCCCGCCGGTGCTTGTCGGCAGGCTCAGCTTGAGGGGGATGCCTGTGCTGTCAATCGCGTTCTGCAGGTAGGCGACGAACGCAATCGCGCGGGATTCCAGCGCCGGTAACTGCTTGGCCTGATATATCAGGGCCGGGGTTACCAGCACGATCAGCCCGGCGATGATCCCGATGATCACCACGTACAGGAGAAGGACCGCGAAGACCCGCCGGCTTTTGAAAATGGCCAATCTTTCCATGGCGTCGATCAACGGAGTGAGGAGGAGGGCGATGATGGCAGCGAAAACGAACAGCAGGAAGACGTTGAACAGGTGAACGACCAGGTACTCGCTCTGGTGGTAGATCAGCACGGCCGAGAGCGCGATCAAGAGGTAGACCAGGATCTGGACCGGGCGCTCGAGGTGGCGCCAGCTCCTGATCAGGGCGTTACCCCTCTCGTGCTCGGCCATCAGGCCAGTCTCTCAGGCGTTGGCTGTGCGCCGTGATCGAGGCGTTTTGCGCCTCTGCGGGATAGCCATATACCGATCAGCCCACTCGCCCAGTTTGAGCAGACCGGGGCCGATCGCACGGCCGCTCTCGGTCAGCTGGTAGATGACGCCGAGCGGCGGGCCATCGAGCACTCTTCGATCGATAAGTCCCGCCCGCGACAGCTCGTCGAGGCGGTCGGACAGCATCCGCTCGCTGATCCCCGGAATGGTGCGCGCCAGGACGGCAAAGTGCGCCGGGCCTTCGAGCAGCACCCCCAGGATGACCCCGGACCACCGCTTGCCCAGCAGGGTGAAGGCGCGCGTCAGACGCTCGTCGCATTGCCGTGCCTGTGCCCCCAGCGTGCGTTTCACCGCCGCCAGTCTAGCCGCCGGCCAAGCTCCGTAGTAACTTGCAAAAAGTAAGCTCCCGGTGTTAGGTTCGGTTTGATGAACAAGGAGGCGATGGATGGCTAAATGGACGTTTGACCCGATGCATACCCAGGTCGAGTTCTCGGCAAAGCACCTCGGCATGATGACCGTGCGCGGTCACTTCGCCGAAGTTACCGCAACCGGTGATCTATACCCCGATCAACCCGAGCGCTCGAAGGTCGACGTCAGCATCAATACCGCCAGCATCCGCACTCACAATGAGCAGCGGGACAACGACCTGCGATCGTCCTACTTCCTCGAGATCGAGAAGTACCCCACGATCACCTTCAAGAGCACCAAGATCGAGACAAAAGGCAAGGACAGGGGCACGCTGACCGGCGATCTGACCATCAAGGGCGTGACGAAGCCGGTGACCCTGAACGTGGTGAAGTACGGCGAATTCAATGATCCGTCGATGGGCCATCGGATTGCCTACGCCGCGGAGACCAAGATCAATCGCCAGGACTTCAACATGAAGTTCGACGCCATGCTGGACGGCAAATTCGTGGTAAGCCACGACATCCAGATCAATATCGAGGGCGAGCTCCTCGAAGCGCAGGAACCGGCGAAGGTCGGCAGCTCCCCCAAAGGTAGGGAGGACCAGGCAGCCCGATAGGGGATTTCCGGCGCCTCCCCGCCATTGATGATGTGGCGTGGAGCACTAAATGGCTGGCGTCAAACAGGCCGAAGGCATCGTGACACGGTCTAGCCGCTACGGATTTACGGAGACGCTCGATCGGCTGGAGAGTGCCCTGCAACGACGCCAGCTCGAGATCTTTGCCCGGTTCGACCACAGCGGCGCCGCCCATCGGGTCGGCCTAACCATGCCCGACACGCAGGTCGTGGTTTTTGGGAGTCCGAAGGCCGGTACGCCACTGATGCTGGCCTCGCCGTCGGTCGCCCTCGAGCTGCCCCTGCGCATCCTGGTCGCGGATGAGGACGGGCACGCCGTCGTAACCTACCTCAGTCCGGCCTCCCTTGCCGACCGATTCGGGGTTCCAGGGGACCTTGTCAAGAACATCGCTGGCATCGACAAGATCGTCGACGACGTCGTCGCCTGAGGCCCGGCCCGTTAGAGGTTGAGGATCGGTACACCGAACCGCGCGTGGAGGCGAGCGGCGATCAACGAGCGGTGGCAGGCGGGAGCATCGCGCTCAACGCACATCAGAGCCGAGGTCGCATTGTCCGGCAGGGATTCCAGAACGCTGCCCAGGTCGACCCGGTCGAGCACCTCGTTGATGTAACGGCGCCGGTACTCGTCGGACAGTTGGATGCGTGAGCGCTTGCCCACCTTGAGACGGTCGTCCTCGCGGTACTGCAGCTGGCGAAGCTCCGTGGTGGGCGCCAACTCGGGAAGGTGGCGGTATTCGATCCCGGACTGCTTGAGCGACGCCTGTAGCCGCAGCGAGTTGGCCCATGCGTACTCCCGGCCCCGAACGCCGCGACGTTGGCGGACGTCGACCAGCAGCGCGACGTGATGGCGCTTGAGCTTGGCGAGGAAATCGTCGAGGCTGGAATCGTAAACGCCGACCGTCGCGATCGTCCGCATCGGGATGGCTTCGAAACTAGGTGATGCTGACGATTGTCGCCTTTCGCTCCCCTCCAGGAGTCTTGAAGGTTACGGTGTCACCCGCCCGGTGATCGAGCAGGGCGCTCCCGAGTGGAGATGCGGTCGACATCAGGCCGCGCGCCATGTTGCCTTCGGACGGGCCCACGATCTGATACGTCGACTCGCCGAATTCGTCACGCACGACGACGGTCGAGCCGATGCGCGCAACGTCCTTCGCGCCGGTCTCCTCGATGACCTGTACCCGCGCGAGGGTGGCTTCGATGGTCTGAACGCGGCCGTCCAGCATCCCCAGGTGCTGGCGGGCATCGTGATAGGCAAAGTTCTCGCTGAGGTCTCCCTGGGAGCGGGCGGCGGAGACCTCCTCGACCAGGGCGGGGCGGCGCGCGCGCAGCTCGGCCAGCTCGGCCTTAAGGGCCTGGAAGCCGAACGCAGTCATCGGAATCTGGGCGCCACTGTCCTTGGGCATGTCAAAACTCTAGCGTGCGGCCACAGTCGGCGCGACCTTCGCCGGCTTCGGCATCGCGCTACCTGATGCCCAGAGGTACAGGCTCGCCAGGCTGCGGTTCGGTCGCCATTTCCCGCCGATCGCGTCGACCTCCCGCGGACTGGGCAGGTGGTCGAGCCGGTAGAGGCGCTGCACGGCGGACCGGATGCCGAGGTCGCCGATCGGCAGGATGTCGGGCCGCTCCAGGTTGATCAGCAAGAACATGTCGGCGGTCCAGCGCCCGAGCCCGCGGCTGGCCGTGATCTGCTCGCGGACCTCGTCGTCCGACAGCCTGTCGAGGTGATCGACCTGCAGTTCGCCGGAAATAATGTGCTCCGCCAGCGAGCGGACATACTCGACTTTCCGTCTGGAGAAGCCGATGGCCCTGAAGTCGGCGGGCTTCAGGATGAGCAGCTCGGCCGGCGACGGCATCCGCCCCTCGAAGCGCTCCTGGAGCCGTCCCGCGATCGCGCGAGCGGCGTAGCCGGAGATCTGCTGCCCGATGATCGAATAGACGAGGACGCTGAAGGGATCGCCCAGCGGCCGGGCCCGGCGCCAGGCCTTGGTGTCGATCGGCTCAGTCGACTCGATGAGGCGCGCCAGCCGTCGATCACTGGCCTTGAGGTCGGCCAGGGCGCGATCGCGACGTGACCCTGCCATACATATAGGGTATCGGCGATGATTTAGGCGCCAGCCGGGCGTCCTACGGGTATGAGTAAAGTCACCTGCCAGATCTCGATCTCGCTCGATGGATTCGTTGCCGGGCCCAACCAGAGTCTGGCGAACCCCATCGGCGAAGGCGGAATGCGCCTGCACGAGTGGGTCTTTACCACGGCCAGCTGGCGGGAG
>VBIS01000164.1 GCA_005880605.1 Chloroflexota bacterium | reverse complement strand
ATCTATGTACAAAACGATGTCTTCCCCCGTTGAACTAAGCATCGGTGGCACTGGGAACAGGCGCGTGCCGGTTGTCACCCCAACCGGACGAAGACTTCGGCGGCTTTCACGATCTTTTCCGTGCGGCTGTTCGGAATGTGCATACGCACACCAGGATGCGCGGCCGTGCCGAAGTCCCAGCCTTCGAGATAGCGGGAGCGGATTTCGGCGACAGTCTTAACTGCCGCCGTGCTCGACCCGTTCGTCATCCAGACAGTCGGCTCGCGTCCGGTTGCGTAGCCCAGCCCGATCTCGGTGCCGCTGTCACGGAAGAACCGTAAGGCGGCCAGTGAGGCATCCGGCGGGACCAGGTCGTTGGAGCTTTCCGCCACCTGCTGCAGCGTCGGCATCTGACCCTGCGCCACGGTGGTTCGGACCTGCATCCGGGACTTCAGGTGGTGCGCACGCTCGCGTTTCTTCTGCTCGCTGACCACCTGCTGGATCTGGGCGCGCAACCGGCCGAGCGCTTCTTCCAGGGGCGTCATCTCGGCCATGATGTCGCGCATCCGGCGCGCGAGGTCCTCGTCCGACGCCTGGTCGAGATTCAGGGGCTCAGCCATCGCCATACAATTATTGGCCAGCGTGTCAGTAGCCCAGGCGCCGATCAGCCAGCTGAAGGATGAAATCAGCACCCGGATCGACGTCCTCCGGCCCGAGTTGGAACGGATCGGGCGTGATATTCACGCCAACCCGGAGATCGCCTACGAAGAGCACCGGGCGGTCGCCTGGCTGGCGGAGCTGCTCAAGAAACAAGGCTTCAGCGTCGAACTAGGCGTCGCCAACACGGAGACCGCATTCGTCGCCAGCCGGCGGAACGGCACGGGGCCGACGATCGCGTTCCTCTCTGAGTACGACGCGCTCCGCGGCCTGGGTCACGGCTGCGGCCACAACCTGATCGCCACCGCCTCCGCCGGCGCAGGAATCGCGCTGGCCGATGCGCTCGGCCGGCTGCCGGGACGGGTGCTTGTCATCGGCACCCCGGCCGAAGAAGGCGGCGGTGGCAAGATCCGCCTGATCCGCGCCGGCATCTTCCAGGAAGTCGACGCGGCGATGATGTTCCATCCCGATACGCGCACCCAGGTGCTGCACTGGGCGCTGGCCGTCACGCACATGCATTTCGCGTTCATCGGCCGGGCGGCGCACGCCTCCGGCGATCCCGAGAAAGGCATCAACGCGCTCGATGCCTTCGTCCTCGCCTACAACGGCATCAGCCTGCTGCGTCAACAGCTGAAGGAAGGGGCTCGGTTGCACGGCTTTCTCAAGGAAGGTGGCACCGCGCCCAACATCATCCCGGAGCGCACCAGCGGCGAATTCCTGGTCCGCGCGCGGGACGAGGCCTACATGCAGGAGCTGGTCCAGAAGGTGAAAAACATTTTCCAGGCCGCGGCGCTCGCCACCGGCTGCGAGGTGCGGCTCAGCTTCGACGAGGAGCCGTACGCCGACCTGCGTAACAATGGCGTGCTGGCAAAGCTGTTCGAGGAGAACCTGCGCCGGCTCGGGGTCGACCCGGTCGAGGGCGTGCCCTGGGCCGGTGCCGGCTCGACCGATATGGGCAACGTGAGCCACGTCGTCCCCGCGCTTCACCCAACCATCGGCATTGCGCCGGCCGAGGTGCCGGGTCACTCCCAGGCGTTTCTGGAAGCCTCCGGCTCACTGCGTGGCTACCAGGCGATGGTGGACGCGGCGAAGGCGCTGGCAATGACCGGCGCCGACCTCCTCGCCGACCCCGCGCTGGTCGAGCAAGCCAAGGTCGAGTTTCGCCGGGGTTGAGGCCATGATCAACGAGCGCTATCGAGAGGATCGGGAGCATCAGCGCCTTGGCAGCCTGACCGTCTACTGCGGCCCGACGCACTCGGGCAAGACCAAGAAGCTCGAGGCTGAGGCCGAGCGCGCCCAGCGACAAGGGCGGCGGATGCAGCGGCTCGCCGCCCCACCCGACGCCAACCAGTTGACGGATCAGCTCGACCCGGCCACCGAGCTGGTCACGGTCGACGACGCGCAGCTCTATGACGACCGCCTGGTCGACGTGCTCAATGACCTGGCGACCGTCCACCGGGTCGATGTGGTGGTTGCCGGCTGGGAGCTGGATTACACGGGTCGGCCGGCGGGGCCGATGCCCGAGCTGATGTGCGCCGCCGACGTTGCGCTCAAGCTCGACGACGGCGTCTGCGCGCAGCCGGGCTGCCGCAACCTGGCCAGCCGGACGCAGCGATTTTTTGCGGTCAATGGCACGCCGGAGCGCTTTCTCCCCGTCTGCCGGCGCCACCACACGGCGGAGCCGCGGTCGCAGGCCTTCCAGGAAGTCTGGTTCGACGAGCCCTCGGGCAGCCTGGACCTGATCAGCGGTTGCATGTTCAGCGGCAAGACCCAGGAGTTGATCCGCCGGCTCGACCAGGCGCGCTACGCGGGGTCGACGATCCAGGCGTTCAAGCCCGCGCTCGACGACCGCTATGCGATCGCGGCGGTCGCGTCACATCGAGAGATCCGTTTCCCGGCGATCGCGGTGCCCGACGTGGCGGCACTGGCCGAGCAGGTGCAGGATGACACGCGCGTGATTGGCATCGACGAGGCGCAGTTCTTTGGGCAGGAAATCGTGGCGCTGGCCGAGGAACTGGCCAACCGCGGCCGCCACGTGATCGTCGCCGGGCTCGACCTCGATTTCCTAGCGCGTCCCTTTGGACCCATGCCGCTACTCGCCGCCTACGCCGACCGGCTCACCAAGCTGCAGGCCTCGTGCCAGTATCCCGGCTGCGGGTCGCACCAGGCGAGTCGCACGCAACGGCTGCTGGACGGGGTCCCGGCGCCGGCGGATGGGCCGCTGGTCGTCATCGGCGGAGCGGCAATCCACCAGGCACGCTGCCGGCACGATCACCGCATCGGAGGGCCAGCGAGATCGGAGCCGGAGCCTGTCCCGGTCGCCGAGGAGTCAGCCGACCTCTAACCCCCGCAGGCGCTGGTTGCCGAGGAGAATGCTGAGCGCCGCGACCGCGACCGCCCCACCCACGGAGATGGTCAGCGCCGCCAGCCAGGTGGTGAAGAGCGGGAATCGCGTCACCGTGGCCAGCGCGATCGAAATCACCAACAACATGGCGCTGACGGCGCTGACGATGGAGAACAGCCCCATGCCAATGAAGATCCCGACCGGATGCATCATCCGACGGGCGTCGGTCCAATCGAAGCGAGCAAACACGGCGCCGATACCGACCATCAAGGTGGTCACGGCGGCCGCCTCGGCGATGGCGAGCACCACGGCCGTGACCGCCCACAGCCATCCCGGCCGGATCATGATTTCTGCGGCGAGCGCGGCCAGCGCCACCAGCGCCGCAACCGGCAGGGCGGTGGACCAGCACTTCGCCTGCAAGAAGCGCAGGGTGCTGTTGGGGGATGCGGCGTAGACCCAGATGCTCTTGCCCTCGAGGCTGACCGCGGATAAGCCGAGGGAGACGCTCAACGAGAACAGCAGGATCCACGCCGGGATGAGCCCGATCATGGCGGCAGGCGGCCCATCGCCGAGGCTTCGCACCGCGCCCAGCAGGCGAGGAAAGCGCAGTCCAAAGATGACGAAGAGGAACACGACAGGCATGAGGAACCGAACCAGCTGGGCCAGATCGCGGGTGCGCATCCGCCAGTCCTTGATCACGACAGCGGCCAGTACCGGGCTCAGCAGGGGGACCGCGCCTTTCAATCGGCGGACCCGCGGTGCCGCGTGCCGCCGCCGAGGTGGGACCGCCTGGATCCATCCGGCCATGTAGAGGCGGCCGCTCAGCACGCTTCCCGCGGCGAAGATGGCGGCCGAGGCCGCCAGCAGCACGAGCATCCACTGTGCGGCTGTCGCCCAGTCACCACTCAGGGCCGCTGCCGCGCTGCGCCCCGCCCAGCCCGATGGGAGCCACGATGAGCTGGCCGCGGGGACGTCCGGCAAGGACGGCGCCGCGCCAGGGTGGCGGGTGAACCCGGGATCGCGGAGCGCGGGATTGAGGAGGAAGTTGGCCAGGTTGATGCCGATGGCGAGCGCGATCCCAAACAGGGTGAGAACCTCACGTCCCCGGCCGACCGGGATGATGCGAACGAGCAGCAGGCTCATCAGGGAGATGATCACGACGACGAAAATCGGGTAGAGAAAGAAGAGCATCGCGAACGCCAATGGGATCAGCGGGTTCTGATTGACGACCGCGAGCAGCACGAGGGCGGGTCCGGTGAACAGCAGGCTCAGCACGAAGAGCCGCATGACCTGCACCACCATCCGGCTGGCGAGCACGCTTTCCACCGAGCGCGGTGCGGCGAGCAGCATGTCGAGGTCGGGGTTGAGCAGCAGGGCGTTGAGGCTGAACACCAGGCTGCTGAAGACCAGCACGCCGGTATAGGCAAGGAAGGCCAGGCTCAGCAGGTGAAGGGTGTCGACCCGTATCGGCACCCGGTGGGAGGCCTGCACGCCGAGCCAGGTGATAAACCCCTCCCATGACCAGGCCAGCAGGATCACGGCCGCACCGGCGATGGTGCCCGCGATCCGTCCGGCCTGGCGACTGCGGATCGTCTGGTTGATGAACATCTGCAGCTGGACACGCCAGAGCAGCAGGCCAAGCGCGAGGCCCTCCCACGCGCCGGCGCCGGATCTAGCCTTCGAGGCCACGCAATACCGCGCTGACGTCGTCCTCGCGGCTGCCGGTCAGCTCGAGGAAGATCTGCTCCAGCGACTGCCCGTCCTGCCCGACCATGTGCCGGAGGTCTTGCAGGCTGCCCATCGCCACCAGGCGGCCGTGGTTGATGATGGCCAGCCGGGTGCACATCCGCTCGGCGATTTCGAGGATGTGAGTGGAAAAGAAGACAGTCTTCCCCTCACG
Source organism: Chloroflexota bacterium (assembly GCA_005880605.1). Lineage (GTDB taxonomy): Bacteria > Chloroflexota > Dormibacteria > CF-121 > CF-121 > CF-13. The sequence continues at coordinate 21,041 of VBIS01000164.1, read as the reverse complement.
GCAGAAGTCCTGCAGGATGTCTTTCATCTGTCGGGCGCTCTGGGGATCGAGGCCGACGGTCGGCTCATCGAGGAAGAGCACCTGCGGGTCGTGCAGCAGCGCCGCCGCCAGCGAGACTTTTTGCCGCATGCCGCGCGAATAGCCCGAGAGGAAGTCGTCGCCGCGCTCCCGGAGATCGAACAAGTTCAGCAGCGCCGCGATCCGGCGATCGCGAAGCCGCCGCTCGACATGGTAGAGATCGCCGGAGAATTCGAGGAACTCGCGGGCGCTGAGCTTGTCGTAGAGGGTGGCGGCGTCCGGCACGTAGCCGATCAGCGCCTTGGCCTTCTCCGGCTCGGCCGTAATGTCGATCCCGGCCACCCGGGCGTTGCCGCTGCTCGGTCGCAGCAGTCCCACGAGCATCTTGATGGTGGTTGTCTTGCCGGCCCCGTTGGGACCGAGGAAGCCGAACAGCTCCCCGGCGCCCACCTCCAGGTCCAGGTCCTCCACCGCCGTGAGGCTGCCGTAGCGCTTGGTCAGGAGGCGGGTGGACAGCACCGTGCCCAGTCTACCGATGGATCGCCAAAACCGGGCCTAGAATGGGCCTCTTGGCGGGCCTCCGGATCGAATACAGCCCGAATTCAGGCGGTTGCCCAGGTGCCGCGACAGGTTTTCCGCCGTTACAGCGTTGTTGCCTTGAAGGTCGAGCCATGCCTTCAAAGCCCGGACAGCATTGATGGAGGTAGAACCGCAGGAAGGCGAGCTCGGCGCCCTGGTCAGCAGTCCGGAGTTCGCCCGGATGGTCGACCGCTTTGCGGCGACGACCGGCCTGCGGCTGCAGGTCTTCGACCTTGACGCGCATCCGCTGACGGCGGTCGAGGACTATCCCCGGTACTGCCGGCTCCTGCAGGAACGCAAGGCCTGCCCGCTCTACAACGATCCCGCGTTCCTCAAGCGCGGCGAGGAAACCATCGGCGTCTGCAAGTCGGGCGTGGGGCACTTCATCGCCCCGGTGGGCAATGAAAAAGAGGTGCAGATCGGGGCTGTCGTCAGCCCGGCCGTCCGCTTTGCTCCCAACTCAGTCGAAGAGTTTGCCGAGCTCGCCTTCCAGCTCAAGATCTTTCCCGACGACCTGATCCAGGCAGCCGACGCCGTCCAGGAGCACGACGCCGAGAATCTCCTCGGCGCGGGCGAGCTGGTCTCGGTGGGGCTGAACCTGCTGGCTGAGATGCAGGCGAAGGAGCGCGTCGGCCATGCGCTGCGCCGGCTGCAGGCCGAGATCGCGGAGTCGAACGCGCAGATGCTGACCCAGCATGTGGTCGACGCGTTGCTCTATCTCACGCGCGCCGATTACGCCCTGGTGTTGATGATCGATGACAATGGCTCTGACCTGGCATCGGCGTTCGATCAGCCTGCGCCCGATCAACTGGTCGCGGCGAAGCGCCGCCTGGTGGAGGGGATTGCGGAATGGGTCAAGCATGCTGACCGCACGGTGACGGTTCCGGACATCTCCAAGAGCGCCTGGTCACGCTACCTCACCGACGACACCGTCAAGGCCGGGAGTGTCGTCGGCGTGCCCATCCCGGATCAGAAGGGCGGCTCGACCTTCGGCGCCATCGTGGTGGGCTTCGACCGTGCGCGTGACGACCTCGAGGAACCGCTGGCGGCGCTGGAGAGTTTCGTTGCGGAAGGCTTGTATGCCCTCGTCATGGGCCGCAAGCTGATGCAGGCGGAGCAGCTCGCCCTCCTCGACCTCCAGTCGGGTGCATCCAGCAGCCGCTACCTTGAGGACCTGCTCGACAAAGAGATCAGCCGAGCTTCGCGCTACAACAACGACCTGGCGGTGGTCACCTTCGAGATCGAGGCCTTCGAAGTACTTCGCGGCAAATATGGAGAGGCTGGTCTCGGCCGCATCCTGCGCGAATTTGTCGCGGTGATCCGGGCCAAGACGCGACGAGTCAACACACTGGCGCGCATCCGTGATGGCCAGTTCTGCCTGGTGATCCCGGAAGCCGACCGGTCGGTCGCGGTGCGGCAGGCGGACCGCTTGCGCCCGGCGCTCGAGGAACACCCCTACGCCGCCACGCCCAACGGCGACATCGTGCGGCTCGCCGTCGATACCGGGGTCGCGGCCAGCGAGCACGGCAAGGACGACCGGGCAGCGTTGCTCGCCCAGGCGATGCAAAGCCTCGCGCAGGCTCGCAGCGAACGGCGAACCCGGAGCTTCAACCCCTGAGCCTCTGTAATGTAGGTGGGTGAAAGTCCTGATCGCGGGTGGATCGGGCTTTATCGGGAGCCATCTCACCGCGGCCCTCGTCCGGGACGGACATGAAGTGGTCGTCCTCACACGCGGGCAGTCCCACGCAGGTGGCGGCGTCCGATACGTCAACTGGGACGCCAAAAGCCCTGATGGTGCATGGGCCTCGGAGCTGAGCGGGAGCGGTGCGGTCGTCAACCTCGCAGGCTCCAGCATCGGTAGCGGCCGCTGGACGCGGGAGCGCATGGCTGAGCTCGTCGCCAGCCGCGTGGCGCCGACATCGGCGCTCGTCGGCGCCATCGAGCGGACGCCTACAGACCGGAGACCGGCGGTTCTCGTCAACGCCGCCGGTATCGACTATTACGGCAATCGGCCCGACGACAAGGTCGTCGGCGAAGACGAGCCAGTGGGGGATTCGTTCCTGGCGCGCATGGGGCAGCTCTGGGAGGCCGCGGCGCAGAAAGCCGAACTGCTCGGTGTTCGTGTCGCCCGGATTCGGACCGCGATGGTGTTCGGCAAAGGGGCGCCCGCCTTTGGCTTGATCACGCTGCCGGTTCGGTTGCTGGTTGGCCCATATGGGGACGGACGGCAGTGGTTCACCTGGATCCATATCGACGATCTGGTCGGCGTGTATCGCCTGGCGCTACAAGATGAGCGACTCAGCGGGCCCATCAATGCAACCGCGCCCGATGTTCGGCGCCAGCGAGACATCGCGCGAGAGATGGGACGCGTGCTCAAGCGTCCGGCGGTGATTCCCGTACCGGCCTTCCTGCTGAAGCTCGCGTTAGGTCCACAGTCGGAGCTCCTGCTCGACGGCAGGCGCGCGGTGCCGGAAAAGGTGCAGGCCGCGGGCTATCAATTCCGCTTCGGTGGACTCCCAGAAGCGCTGGAGGACCTGCTCCGAGGCCGCTGAACCCCGCTATTCGTCTTGACAAATATACAGATTTGTGGCAGGATAGGCAGCGTTGCCGCCCGTCGACCCTCTCGAGGAGTCCTCCATGCGCCCATCCTGGAAGCTAGCCGTCATCGGAGGCGAGGTCACCGTACTGGCCGCTTTCACCGGCCTTGGCATCCACCTGGCGATCCAGCCTCATCGCAGCGCCTTTCGTCCGCCGCCGCTCGTACTGCCGAGCTTTCGGGCGCCTGTCATCCCGACGCTGGTGACCCCGCTTCGGCCTCCGTCCGCCGCGGCACCGTCCTCGACTAATCCGGCGCTCGCGCCCGAGCTCCTTCAAAAATTTCGCCGCGAGGACCGCGGGCTGATGCTCGAACAGTGGACCATCGTGCAGCGACTCACCACCGCCATCGAGTCCTATGTCGAGGCGCAGGTGCACGAGCAGCTGGGAAAGAAGCGCTGATGGACCAGCTGAAGCACCTCATCGAGGTCTGGACTGGGTATGCGCAGGGATTGACCGGCAGCATCGGCGCGCTCGCTTTTGTCTGCGCGTTTATTTGGAAAATGATCGCGATCGAGCCGCGCAGTGTGATGGAGGCCAAGCGCTGGATCGGCCGGATCGTGTTTGGCACGATCGGCGTCGAAATGGCAGGGCTGTTGGTGCGCGTGCTGGTGGATTCGGTCAATCACTAACCCGACTGAAGGCTGCGGTGCGCATGGTGATCGGTGCTAGAGATCTTTACCGGGCTGCTCACCGGCTTCTTCAACAAGCTGATCGACGACGTTCGCGACTCGATCGCCGGGGGTGTAGAGACCTACTTGCTCAGCACCCACGACCTTTCCAGCCTGACGCCGCGACCCTTGACCTCGGAACCGGCGCTGCAGGCGATGTTCCAGCTGACGCTCACCATGGCCGATCTCTTACTGCTGCTGATCTTTACCTGGGCCTTTCTGCGCAGCCAGTGGGAACGCAGCTTCCGCGCCCACTACACCCTGAAGGTGATCCTGCCCCGGGCGATGGCGGCGCTGGCCATGGGCCATTTCGCGCTCCTCTTCGGCCAGATGGCGATCGACCTGAACAATGCCATGGTCCACGCGGTCTGGACGCAGCCGCTGCCGGGCGGCGCTCCGCGGCTGCCCTGGACGTTCGCCTTGAACAACGGCTTTGGTCTCCCGCTCTTCGAGATCGCGATCCGGTTGGCCATCGTGGTCATGCTGGTGATCGTCGCCTTCACCTACGTGGTGCGCTTCGCCCTGCTGGCCGTGCTGCTGGCGGTCGCGCCGCTGGCGTCCATCTGCATGATCCTGCCCGAGACCAAGCGATATGCACAGTCGTGGCTGCGCCTTTTCCTGCTCACGGTGTTCATGCAGTTTGGACAGGTGCTGGTGCTGCGCTTCGCCAGCCTCTTTGCCGATCAGGCCAGCGGTCGCCCGCTTGAGGCGCTCTACGGGGTCGCTGTGCTCTACCTCTTGATCAAGGTGCCGGGGCTGATGAACGCGTCCTCGCACCTCGAGACCAAGGCCCAGCACCTGGCCGAGGGGCTGGCCAAGCGCGCCGTCAAGGGGGCGATGGGAGCCACCACCCGGGCGTCGAGTGCCTAGCGATGTTGACCACGGCTCGGGTCGCGCTCTTCGCCTGGTCCTGGCGCAGGCCACTGCTCGCGACCGTTGCCGGGCTCTTCGGGGTGCCGCTCCTGCTGGCCGGCATGGTGGTGCAGGCCCAGCAGGGACGGGTGGGCTCGCTCCTCATGCCGGTGAACCACGCCAGCCTGACGCAGCCGTTCGGGTGTACGACCCTCGAGATCGAGCCATGGTCGGCGGCATGCCCGGGCGGCCACTTCCATAGCGGCATCGACCTGGCGGGGCCAATCGATACCCCGGTCCACGCCGCGACCGCGGGCGTGGTGACGATGCACCGGGAGCGCGGCGGCTACGGCCTCTACATCGTGGTAGCGCGCGACGCACAGCTCAGCACGCTCTATGCCCACCTCGATTGGCCGCTGGTGCAACCGGGCGACGTGGTGGCCGCGGGGCAGCCGATCGCACTCATGGGATCGACCGGCAATAGCACCGGACCGCACCTGCATTTCGAAGTGCGCATCGCAGGCATTCCGGTCGATCCCCTTCCATTACTCGAATCGAAAGGAGGTGGTGGGTAGCGAATCTTAGGCAGCCCCTCCCCCTCTGGGGGAGGCGATAAGGAACCCCTCCCCCTCTGGGGGAGGTATAAGGAACCCCTCCCCCTCTGGGGGAGGGGAAGGGTGGGGGCGTAGAAGGGAGAAATGAAATGGTCAACCGCGTGATCCTCGTCGGGCGCTTAACCCGTGATCCGGAGATCGTGACGAGTCCGAAAGGACTCACGATCGCCAAGCTGCGACTGGCGACCAACAGCTACTCGAAAGACGATGACGGCAATCGGCAGGAGGACGTCCAGTATCACTCGCTGGTAGCCTTCGACCGGCTGGCCTCGATCTGCCAGGAGTTCCTGACCCGCGGCAAGCTGATCTATGCCGAGGGCAGGCTGCGTAGCCACGAATGGGACGGCAAGGATGGCTTGCGACGCTACACCACCGAGGTGGTGATGGACCAGATGAAGATGCTGAGTCCGAAGACCGAAAGCCCCGTCGTGGAGAACCGTGAGCCGGTAGCCGAACCGATCGGCGCATAGGAGGGTCGACATTGATTCCCGAACCAAATCCGTACGATCCTGACGAACCGACCTATGACGACGCCACTGATGAGCTCGCCTATCTCTTTCCGGACCGCTCGAATCCCTACGACCTGGTGAGCCTCGACGATCCATCGAACTACTGATCTCCGCCGTTCACCGCTCGGGACCCGATAGCATTTGCCCACACCGGACGCTCCGGCGTGGGCGTCCGCTCAACTGTCAGGAGGTGACCGATGGCGGTGCAGACGCGCCTAGACGAGTGCCTATCGATCCGCGATGGCCGGTTGTTCATCGAGGAATGCGAGGCGCACGCGCTGGCGCGTCGCTTCGGCACACCAATCCATGTGATGTCCGAGGACCAGCTCCGCCGCAACGCGCGCCGCTACCGCCGCGAGTTCGAGCAGCGCTGGACGGACGGGCCGGTCCTGGTGCTCGCCTCGATCAAAGCGAACTTCGCTCTGGCGACCCGCTGGATCTTGAGCCAGGAAGGTCTGGGCTGCGACAGCTTCGGTGCCGGCGAGCTCCATGCCGCGCTCCAGGGCGGCGTGCCCCCGGACCAGATATCGGTCAATGGGTCGGTCAAGGACGAAGACCTCATCAGTGCCGCGGTCCGGGCAGGCGCGCGCATCACGCTCGATAGTGCTGCCGAGCTGGACCTGGTGCGCAAGGCCGCCAGGGCACTGGGACGGCGAGCCTCCGTGCGCGTCCGTGTCCGGCCGGACTTCTCGGCTCTGACCCAGCCGACCGACTGGTACGAGGAAGAAACCTCCATCGCCGAGGCGGCACGTCTCTACAAGGCCGGCATCCCGACGGACGATGTGCTCGAGGTTGGCCACCGGGTACGGAGCATGCCGGAGGTCGATCTCACCGGTGTGCACACCCACATAGGCCGTCATACGAACGGCACGGCGCAGTGGCCGCTCGTCATCGACGCCTACGTCGCGCTCCTGGCCCGGCTGCGCGATGCGTGGGAGGGCTGGACGCCGGGCGAGCTCAATCTCGGCGGCGGCTACCCGGTGCCGCGCGACCCGTTCGGCCGCGGGATGTCACGGCTGCAGAATCGCCAGGCCGGCGCCCCAGATCTTTCCGTCTATGCCGAGGTGGTCACCAGCAGTCTGCGGGAAGCACTGCAGGCACACGGCTTTGACGCGCGCGGCATTCGTCTCGAGATCGAACCGGGTCGCGGCATCTACGGCAACGCCGGCATTCACTTGGCCACCGTTCGAAATATCAAAGCCCAAGGCTCGCCCACGCCGCACCGGTGGGTCGAGACGGATACCTCGGATATGTTCCTTCCGGATGTCGTGTGGGAGCACAACCGCTGGACGCCGATGGTCGCCAACAAAGCGGATACGCCCGGTGATCTCGTCGCGGATATCGTTGGGCTCACCTGCCAGCCGGATCGCATCGTTCCGGAGGCGCTCCTTCCCGAGGTTGTGCCGGGAGATTCGATCGCGTTCCTCGACACCGGCGCCTACCAGGATGGCCTGGCCTGTAACTTCAATGCGCTCCCGCGACCCGGCACGGTGCTCGTGCACGGTGAACAGGCGGAATGGATCAAGCGCCCCGAAACGGTGGCCGATGTCTTCATGCGGGACCTCGTCCCAACACGCCTCCGCACCCTGCGATGACCCTTGGAGTCGGCATCGTTGGTCTGCCCAACGTCGGCAAGACCACCCTGTTCAACGCGCTCACCCGCGCGGGCGCCGGGGTCGCCTCCTACGCCTTCAGCACCGTCGAACCCAACACCGCCATGGTCGAAGTGCCGGACAAACGGCTCGACGTGCTGGCGCAGATGTACAAGCCCAAAAAGGTCACGCCGACGGTGATGAAGTTTGTCGACGTCGCAGGACTCGTGGCTGGAGCCAGCCGCGGCGAGGGCATGGGCAACCAGTTTCTCTCCAATATCCGCGAGCTCGACGCGCTGGCCATGGTGGTCCGCTCTTTCCAGGATCCGAACGTTCAACACGTCGATAGCAAGCTGGACCCCCGTCGGGACATGGGGATGGTGAACCTCGAGCTGGCGCTGGCCGACCTCGATGTGGTCAACAAGCGGCGAGAAAGAATCGGCTCGACGGCCCGACTCAAGCCGGGCGCCAAGGAGAAAGAGGAGCTGGAGCTCCTCGACCGGCTGGCGGCCCACCTTGACGAGGGGAAACCCATTCGCACCCTGAGCTTTGAGCCAGAGCAGGCGAAACTCCTCAAGAGTTTTTCCTTCCTCACGGCCAAGCCGGTGCTCTACGTCGCCAACATCGGGGAGGACCAGATTGGCAAGGAGACCCCGGAGCTGCAGGCGCTTCGGGAGGAAGCCACGGCTGAGGGTGCCGACGTCATCGCCCTCTCAGCGCGGCTGGAAGCCGAGATCCGTGAGCTGCCGGACGACGAGGCCGCGGTGTTCCTCGAAGACGCGGGTCTGCAAGAGGCGGCACTCCCGACTTTCATCCATGCGGCCTATCGATTACTGAATCTTGTCACCTTCCTCACGGCGGGCGATCCGGAGGTCCGTGCCTGGACGGTTCGCCAGGGGGCGAAGGCGCCTGAGGCAGCGGGTGTGATCCACAGCGACATCGAACGCGGGTTCATCAAGGCGGAAATCGTCGCCTACGATGACCTGATCGCAGCGGGATCCTACGCCGCCGCTCGGGAACGCGGAAAGGTGCGGCTCGAAGGGCGCGACTATCTCATGAAGGATGGCGATGTCTGTCTCTTCCGCTTCAACGTCTGACGCGACCTGGCGTCTGCTGCTCGACCCGCCGGCCGGGGGCGCCTGGAACATGGCGGTCGACGAGGTGCTGCTCGACGGCGTGGCCGCCGGCAGCGCGCCGCCGACCCTTCGCTTCTACGAGTGGGCGCCGCCGTGCCTCTCGCTGGGCTACTTTCAGCCCTTCGAGGTCGTAGATCTCGCCGGCTGCCGCCGCCTCGGCGTCGAGGTCGTCCGCCGGCCGACGGGGGGCCGTGCCATCCTTCACGATCGTGAACTGACCTACAGTGTGGCGCTGCCGCTCAGGCTGCTGGGTGATGATGGCGCGGTGCTGCCCTCATATCACCGCGTGAGCCTGGCCCTGGAGCGCGGTCTCCATCGGCTCGGCGCGCCGGTCGTGCTGGCGCCCGAGAGCGCCGCCCAAGCCGACCCCACGCACGGTCCGGTCTGCTTCGACCGGCCGTCCGCGCATGAGATCCTGCTCCACGGCCGCAAGCTGGTGGGGAGTGCCCAGGTGCGGCGGGCGACGGCGATCCTGCAGCACGGCAGCATCTTGATCGAGCCGCGGATGGAGCGCCTGCTCGCCTGCCTGCGGCTCCCCGACGGTCCGGGCGGACGGATCGAAGACGGCGTCGCGGGGCTTCACGAGGTGGGGGATTTCGAACCGGCGAACATTGCCGGCGTGCTGGCCGACGCCTTCGCCCAACAATTTGGCGTCAACCTCGTCCCTGGACGCCTGCGAGCGGACGAGCGGCGGGCCGCCGAGGGCCTGGCTGTCTCGAAGTTCCAGGCGGTTGCCTGGACCGAGCGGTCGCCTTCGATTCTGGCCAGAAATACAACAAGGACCAGATGAGGAGGGGCATTGCAGCGGCGATGGCAGGACGGCTGCAGGGATCTGGCCCTTGTTGGCTCGCGGCTTCGGGCACACGCTATATGTTGTACCCGGGTGAGTTTGTACCACAGCCCGTTGGACGTGTCAAGCGCTTTTCCACGTTCGCGCTAAACTCCACTCGGCTCAAGCATCCCGATGGCGCGAAAGAACAAACGCAACCAGCTCAGGAAGCCCCAGCGCGGATCGTCCGGCGGTGGGCGGGCGGCCCGCCCCGCAGGTATCCCACCGGCCGCGCCGTCGCCGCCCGTCGAGGGTGGTCAGACCGCTTCGGCCGCCCAGCCCATCACCCCCGCCACGTCTGCCCCTCGACCGCTGCCACGCGCCACCCGGGGTCGCCAGATGGCCGGGCCGCTGCCGGCGCAGGACGCTGCTATCCCGCTCGAACGGGTGCCCTACTTCCGATCGGACCTGCGGCGGATCGCGATCACGGCCGGGCTGATGTTCGTGTTGCTGATCGCCGGGTCGATCGTCTTGCGCGGTTTGCTCCAGGCGTGACCTTTTCGAGGCAAGCAAGAAAGCCGATCGGGTAACCGTTCTGGCACAAGGCGCTAACAAACTCGCCAGGAGGTTTGCGTGTTCGATAAAAGATCACCGCGCGAAGCCGCTCCGATCGTTGCGGAGACGGTGCTCAGCAACCAGATCAAACTCGAGGGCCGGCTACAGTCGACGTCCAACATTCGGTTCGACGGAGAGATGAACGGCGACCTGACAACCGAAGGTGACCTGTCGGTCGGCGAGGGCGGCCGGGTCAAAGGCAATGTCAGCGGTCGCAACGTGGTCGTCGGTGGCAGCATCCAGGGCAACGTGAACACCACGGGGCGCCTCGAGATCCTCGCCACCGGCAAGGTGTTCGGCGACATCGTGGTCGGCTCGCTCATCATCGACGAGGGGGGCATCCTCCGCGGCAAGAGCGCCGTCCATGCGGAAGAGTCGGCTGCGTCCACCGTGTCAGTCGGGATGCGTGCGGAGCCGGCGGCCGCCTAAACCTCGGGTTTCATTCGTTCTGAAGGCTCCGAGCGATCGGGGCCTTTTTTGTTTTCCCGATACTTATTGACAGCGTGTTCAGCGATCCCGTCTCATTCATCGTCAACACTCTCTATCTGATTCCCGCCCTGCTTGTTGGGTTGATCGGACATGAGTTTGCGCACGCTGGGGTCGCCGTCTCACGAGGCGATCAGACGCCAAGAGTCGACGGCCGCCTTTCGCTGAACCCCAGCCATCATCTCGACCCGCTCGGGACCATTGCCATCCTCTTCGTCGGCTTCGGCTGGGCGAAACCGGTCCGGATCAACCCGTTTCGAATGCGGGGGCGATACGATGCCGCCCTGGTGGCGCTGGCGGGGCCCGTCACCAATCTCCTGATCGCGTTCGTGATCGCGATCCCGATCAAGCTTGCGCTGCTCGCCGGGAGCTTTGATCCCGCCTCGCCGCCCTGGCGCTTACTTCAGGTGGCCTTTATCCTCAACGTCGTCCTGGCCGTCTTCAATATTCTTCCAATCCCGCCGCTGGACGGTTACAGCTTCCTGTCGTCCCTTTTCCGGCGGAGGCTTCCAGAATTCTTCGTCTGGATCGACCGCAACCAGCAGGTCATCCTGCTGATCTTCGTGCTGATCCTGTTCGTCGGCCCGTTTGTGGGCGTCAGGCTCCTGGCATTGATCTACACCCCGGTGATCCGGTTCATCTTGTCATTACCGCCGTTCCCGGTCCTGAGCTGACGATGGCGACGCTACGAGCCCTTCCCAGCGTCCATCAGGTGCTCGAGCACAAAGATGTCCAGGGCCTGGTCGCCGTCCATGGACGCGCGCTGGTCCTGTTCGCAGTGCAGCGAGCTCTCGATGAGGAGCGGACCAATGGCGCGATCGCCGACCCGGCCGCCCGCGTGGCCCGCGTCGAGACGATCGTCCGCGAGCTGCGCGCGCCACGGCTTCGTCCGGTCATCAATGCGACGGGCGTCGTGCTCCATACCAACCTGGGCCGGGCTCCACTGGCGGCGGCGGCGGCCGAGGCCGCGGCGGCGATCGCGGGCCGCTATTCCACGCTCGAGTTCGATCCGCGGATTGGCCGGCGCGGTCGGCGCCACGACCTGGTGGCGGACAGCCTGCGTCACCTGACCGGCGCCGAAGCGGCCGCGGTTGTCAACAATTGTGCGGCGGCGGTGCTGTTGATGTTGACGGCCCTGGCCAAGGGCAAGGAGGTCATCGTCGGGCGTGGCGAGCTGGTCGAAATCGGTGGCGGATTCCGCATGCCCGACGTGATGCGACTCTCCGGAGCCCGCCTGGTCGAGGTGGGCACGACCAACCGCACGCGCCCCGAGGATTATGCCGCCGCCATCACGCCAAAGACGGTTGCCATCTTGAAGGTGCACGCGAGCAACTTCCAGGTGGTCGGCTTTACCGAAAGCGTCGAGCTCGAGGCGCTGGCCCGGGTTGCCCGCCAGCACAGCGTGCTCCTGTTGCATGACCTGGGCAGCGGATCGCTGCTCGACAGCGCCGCCTACGGCCTCGCGGCGGAGCCGCGGATCCAGGACAGCCTGCGAGCGGGGACCGACCTGCTGGCTTGTAGCGCGGACAAATTGCTGGGCGGCCCGCAGGCGGGGTTGCTGCTCGGGCGCACCGAGCTGGTCGACAAAGTCATGAAGCACCCGCTCGCCCGCGCGGTACGCATCGACAAGCTGACGCTCGCCGCGCTGTCGGCGACCCTGGACCTTTACCTGACTCAATCGGTGGCCGAGCTTCCGATTTGGAACATGCTTGGAGCGTCCGCCGATGCGATCGCGGCCCGCGCCAGGACCTGGCAACGCCGGCTCGTGGAACGTGGCATCGAGGTGGAGGTCGTCCCGGCGGAGTCGACGGTGGGTGGCGGTTCATTGCCCGGGGAGCGGCTGCCCACAAGCGCGGTCGCCATCACCCCACGTTCCGGCCACGCCGCCGACCTTTTGCGCCGCTTGCGCGAGCACGAGCCGCCCGTCATCGGCCGGATCGAACGGGAGCGCGTGCTGCTCGACCCGCGAACCGTACTGCCTGACGAAGATGACGCCCTCCTGGACGCGGTGGCTGCCGCGCACGCATGACGGAGTCAGGCAGCGCGTCTTTCGTGGTCGGGACCGCCGGTCACATCGATCACGGGAAATCGGCGCTCGTCAAGGCGTTGACCCAGATCGACCCGGACCGGTTGGAGGAGGAGAAGCGCCGTGGCATGACCATCGACCTCGGCTTCGCCTACATGACGTTGCCCAGCGGCCGCCGGGTGGGGTTCATCGACGTGCCGGGTCATCAACGCTTTCTCAAAAACATGCTGGCCGGCGTGCATGGCATGGATGCCGTGCTGCTCGTGATCGCGGCCGATGAGGGCCCGCGGCCGCAGACACGAGAGCACCTCGCCATCATCGACCTCTTGGGCATCGCGCACGGCCTCGTGGTCCTCACCAAGGCGGACCTGGTGGACGAGCCATGGCTGGCGCTGGTTCGCGAGGAGGTGGCCGCCCTGCTCGCCGGAACCTCCCTCGAGCGGGCGCCGATCGTCGCCGCCTCCAGCGTGACCGGCCAGGGGCTGGCGGACCTGCAGGCGGCGCTCGACGGCGAGCTCGCCAGCACCGCGGCACGACCCGACGTCGGCCGCCCGCGCCTGCCGGTCGACCGGTCCTTCGCCATGTCGGGCTTCGGCACGGTGGTCACGGGAACCCTGGTGGGCGGGGCGCTGCGGCAGGGGACAGAGGTCTCCGTCCTGCCCGCCGGTCGCCGGGTACGAATCCGCGGCCTCCAGCAGCACAACCAACCGGTTGAAGAAGCACGGCCCGGCAGTCGCACCGCCGTCAACCTCAGCGGCCTCGACCATTCAGAGGTCCGTCGTGGCGACGTCCTGGCCTTACCCGGGACGCTGCCCGCGAGCCGTCGGCTTGATGCGCGGCTGCACCTGCTGCCGGGGGCTGCCCAACCGCTACGTCATCGACAGAAACTCCTGATGTATCACGAGACGGCCGAGGTGATGGTGGAGATCAGCCTGCTCGAAGGCGATGAGCTTGCGCCAGGAGACAGCGGCTGGGTGCAGCTGTTCGCGGCCGAACCCGTGGTCGCGCTCGACGGTGACCGCTTCATCCTGCGCGTCCCCTCGCCGGCGGCCACCGTCGCCGGCGGCGTGATCGTCGACCACGCGCCGCGCCGTCATCGCCGTCGCGATCCGGCGCTGATCAGCAATCTCGCCGCTCGTGAAGGCGCCGACCGGGCGACCGCGGCCGTCCTCGAGCTGGGCAAGCATCCCTGGGGGCTGAGGGATAGCGAGCTCGCTCGCTTTCTCGGCGTCCCCAGCGGACAGGTGGTCGAGGTCCTCGCGCCGCTCGCCGAGGGTGGCGTCGTGCGGCGCCTGCCATCCGGGTGGTTGGGGCGGGATCAATGGGACGGCCTGCAGTCGCGCGTCACCAGCTCGCTCGAGGCCTACCACCGGGCGCAACCGCTCCGGCGCGGGATGCCCAAAGAAGAGCTCCGCAGCCGGACCAGCATCCCGGCTGATGTTTTTGCGGAGGTGCTCGGCCTGCTGGCGGACGAGGGCCGCATCGTCGAACGAGGCGGCGAGGTTGCCGTGGCCGCGCACAAGCAGCTCCTCAGTACCGAACAGGAAACCGGCCTCGGCGCCTTTATCGCCGAGCTCGAGTCGCAGCCATTCAATCCTCCGCCGCTCGCGGAACTGATGCGCAAGCACGCGCTCACGCCGGCGCTGCTGCAGTACCTGGTCACGGACGGGCGAATCGTGCGCGTCAACGACGACACCGTGTTTGCCCGATCCGCCTACGACGAAGCCGTCAGGGTGCTGCGCGCCCATCTCGCCGAGCATCGGACGCTGACGGTGGCGGCCGCCCGTGACCTGTTGGGATCGAGCCGCCGCTACGTTCTTCCGCTGCTCGAGTGGCTGGACGCGCACAAGGTCACGCGCCGGGTCGGAGACGACCGTATCCTGAGGAGTTGATGCGCCCGGGTTCGCCGCCTCGTGTCCTGGCTGCCGGTCTGGCGCTCGCGATGACGATCTCGGCCTGCGGGCCGCAGCCTCCAGACGGCGCGACGTTGCTCAAGCAGTCGAGTCAGCGCATGCTGCAGCTCAAAGGCTTTCACTTTCAAATGCAGATCAATGGTTTCACCGGTCCCGGCGAGCCGGTGCAAAGCGCTCAGGGTGATGCCCACCCGCCCGACCTACACGCCAAGGTGATCCTCAAAGAGGGCGCCGTTCTCCTCGAGGTCGAGGTGATCTTCAACGCCGACAAGATCTATTTGAAATCATTTACCGGCGGCTGGCAGCAGCTGACGGCCGCGCAAGTCGCCCAGTTCTTCGACGCGCGGCTGCTCTTCGATCAACAGGCTGGGTTGTTCGCCGCCATGCGGGATACCACGTCCCCGAGTCGCGGAAATAGCGAAAAGGTGAATGGGCATGACGCTTTTCCCGTTGAGGGCACGCTCCAGGGGCCTCGGATGCACCAGTTGCTGCCGCTGATCCGCGAGCAGGGGACCTACCACGCCACCTATTGGATCGAGACTCCGAGCAACAACCTCTGGCGCGCGCGCGTGACCGGTAATCTCTTCGATGCGTCACAGGCGGCGACCATCGTCTTCGATTTCTCCAACCATGATCACCCCGTTTCGGTCAGCCCGCCTCCGCTCGGTTAACCGCCCGGCGCTGCTGGCGCTGACGGGAGCCGGGCTGTTCCTCGCTTCTCTCGATGCCTACGTCGTCGTCACCGCCCTGCTGCCGATGCTGACCTCGGTGCACATTGCGGTCAACCGGCCCGAACAGGCGACGCCCATCATCACCGGCTTCCTGCTCGGCTACCTCGCGGTGATGCCGATTGCGGGCGGCCTGAGCGACCGCTTCGGGCGCATCCGCGTCTTTGCCGCGTGCCTTACCCTCTTCGCCTTCGGCTCATTCTTGACGGCGAGCGCCCCGTCCCTTTCGCAGCTGGTCACCGGCCGCCTGCTGCAGGGCGCCGGCGGCGGCGCGCTCGTGCCGGCCGTCCTCGCCCTGGCCGCCGACCTCTACCCGGCCGGCGACCGGAGCCCCGTGCTGGGTGCGGTCAGCGCCCTCCAGGAGATCGGCAGCGTTCTCGGCCCGCTGTGGGGTGGCCTGGTCACCGCATCATCCTTCGGCTGGACCTGGATCTTCTGGCTCAACATCCCGGCTGCCGCCGTGATCATTTGGGCGCTCTGGCCTGAGGTTCGCTCCCGCCGTGAGGAGCGCCGCCCGACCAGCCTCGACTGGGTCGGGGCGTTGCTGGCCACCGCCGGACTGGCGCTCTTGACGCTGGCGCTGTACGCCGCCAATCCCGAGCAAAGTCCGGTGGGTGCGGGCTTCATCTGGCAGGCGCCACTGTCGGTCTTGTGTTTTGCCCTGTTCATCTGGTATGAGCGCCGCACGTCGCATCCGTTGATCAACGTCCGCCGCTTCCGCGATTCGTCTTTCAGTGGCTCGGCGCTCACCAATGCGATCGCGGGCGCCGGACTGATGGTCGGTCTCGTCTACATCCCGGTCCTCGCCAACGCCGTCTTCTCCATGAATGCCAGCGGGTCGGCGTTGCTGCTGGTGCGGCTGATGCTGGGAATCCCCGTCGGCGCGCTGCTGGGCGGCTGGCTTGCGTACCGGCTGCGAAGCTACCGAGTCGTGGCGGCGCTCGGTCTGGTCCTTGCGGCCATCGGATTCCTCATGCTGTCGGGTTGGAACGAGGGGTCACTCAAACCGCACCTCATCGGACCCCTGACGCTGGCAGACGGCGAGCTGTTTCTCACCGGGCTGGGGCTTGGCATGGAAATTGCGCCGGTCAGCGCGGCGTTGCTGGATGCCGTGGGGGAGGCGGAGCGGGGCGCGGGGGCGTCGTTCCTGATCGTCATGCGATTGGTCGGGATGCTGGTCGGCTTCTCGCTGGTGGCGGGATTTGGCCTCTGGGAATTCCATCGCGCCACCGCGCATCTCCTGCCGCCATTGCCTGGTCTCAATCTAGACTTCGCGACACAGTTCGCCTTGTACACGCTCAAGGTCAAGCAGGCGATCTTCGACGAATACCATCTGATCTTCCGCGTCACCGCAATCGCGCTGCTGGTCGGCGCGGCGGTTGCCGCGGCGACCCTGCGGCCGCTGGCTCGACCTCGCTGGCAATAGCGGGTCTATTCTGAGCCGCGATACCAATGGCCCTGGTCGGCATTGATCTCGGCGGCACCCAGTTGCGCGTGGCTATCGCGGACGACCGCGGTCGTCTGCGCACGGTCGTGCGCCGTCCGACCGAGGCGGCACGCGGACGGCAGCACGTCATCGGCCGGATCGTGGCGGCGGTCGCGGACGCGCTGGCGGAAGACGGCACACCCGCCAGCCGGGTGCGGGCACTCGGAATCGGCCTGCCTGGCCCGGTCGACCCCTCGGCCGGGCTCGTCATCAGCCCCGCCAACCTGCCGGGATTCCGCAACGTGCCGCTCAACCGGATCCTCACCCGCGGGACCGGGATCCGGAGCTACCTCCATCACGACGCGCACCTGGCCGCCCTCGGCGAGCACCGGCGCGGGGCCGGCCGCGGCGCCAGCGAGCTGATCTACGTCACCGTCTCCACCGGCATCGGCGCCGGGCTGCTGATTGGAGGCGAGCTTTACGCGGGGGCCCATGGAAGTGCGGGGGAGATCGGCCACATCGTCGTCCAGAAGGACGGGCCGCTCTGCACCTGCGGCAATCGCGGTTGTGTCGAAGTGCTCGCCAGCGGCACGGGCATCGCACGCGCGGCGCGCGAGCTGGGCGCGAAGACCCCAGAAAGCGCGCTCCACCGCCTGGACTCGCCGTCGGCCGAGGATGTCGTGCGAGCCGCTCGCGCCGGCGATCAGCTGGCGATCAGCATCCTGGAGACCGCCGGCGCCTACCTTGGCATCGCGATGGGCACGCTGGTCAACCTTTTCAACCCCCAGCTGATCGTGCTGGGCGGCAGCGTCCTCAAAGCTGGTGCGCCCCTCCTGACACCGATGCGGCGCTCCATGCTGGCGTCCTCGTGGAAGGCCGCACGGCGGGGTCTTCGAATCGTGCGGCCCGCGTTGGGCGACGACGTCGGACTGATTGGAGCGGTTGAGTTCGCGCGGCTCCGCGCCGGGCATGCCCGTCCGGCTTGATCCGCCGGCCCTCCCGGGATGGGAGCCGGCATTCGCCGCCGTGCAGGAGGAGGCCCGCAAGCGCGGAATGCGCGCGCTCGTGGTCGGCGGCTACGTGCGCGACCGCTTGCTCGGAGGAGACCGAGAAAAGCAGATTCGCGAAGTCGACATCCTGGTGGAAGGGAAGGGGGCGATCCAGATGGCGACCGATGTCGCCACCGCGATGAAGCTCCACCCGCCGGTGGTCTTCGAGCGATTCGGGACCGCCCATCTCGACTTCGATCACCGCGCCCTGGAATTCGTCTCCAGCCGCGTCGAGACCTATGATCCATCGAGCCGCAAGCCGCAGGTAAGTCCGGGCACGCTCAAAGACGACGTTATGCGCCGCGACTTCACCGTCAACACGCTGCTCATGGATTGGGATGGCAGTGTGCTCGACCTGACCGGGCGTGGGCTTGCCGACCTGGAGTCACGGCGGATCGCGACGCCCCTCGAACCAAAGTCCACCTTCGATGAAGACCCGTTGCGGATGCTGCGCGCCATCCGCTTTGCCGCCACGCTCGATTTCACCCTCGATCCCTCGGTCGAGGCCGCCATCCGGGAGCAATCGGGCCGGCTGCAACCGCCGACGGTTTCGATGGAGCGGATCCGCGACGAATTCTCCAAGCTGCTGGTGGCGGCGCAGGTGGGGCGTGGACTGGAGTTGCTCGATGCCACCCGCCTTTTGGTCCGCATCGTGCCCCAGCTCGAGGCGGGCAAGGGCATGCAACAGGGCGGATGGCACAGCCACGATGTGTTCGGCCATGCCCTGCTGGCGGCGACGCTCGCCCCGACGGACCTGACCACGCGGTTGGCGGCGTTGCTGCACGACGTCGGGAAGCCCGCGGTCCACGAGCTGCGCGAGGGGAAGCCGACCTTTATTGGTCACCAGGAGGTCGGCGCCGTCATGGCCGGCGCGGCTCTGCGCCACCTGCGCTACCCGGGCGAGCTGGTCGACGCGGTGACGACGCTGGTTCGCCTGCACATGCGCCCCATCCAGTACGACCCGCAGGGTTGGGAGGACAAGGCGGTGCGCCGCCTGGTCCGCGATGCGGGTGAGCAACTCGACCGGTTGCTGGCGCTGGCGCGCGCCGACATGCGCGCCAGTCATTACCCGGATGTGCAGAAGATCGACGACCTCGAGGCACGGATCCGCCGACTTGATGCCGACGCGATCGCCGCCATCCGTTCGCCGCTCACCGGTGAGGAGTTGATGAAACGCTTTGGGCGGCCGCCTGGCCCGTGGATCAAGCGGGTCAAGTCGGCGCTGGAAGAGGCGATCGTCGATGGCGCGCTTCCATCCGATCCGCAGGCCGCCTGGGATTACCTGGAGGCACACCCCGAGCTGCTTTCGGCGTGATGGCGATGCGGCGCTGGCCATGGCCGTTCTTGTTGCTGCTGGCCGGCGCGCTGCTCGCGACCGCGCGCCTGGTGCCGGCCTTCACGGTGAGCTCGACGCTGGTGCTGGCCGTCTTCCTGCCACCGCTCCTGTTTGATGCCGGTTTCTCGCTGCGGGTCGCGGCGGTGCGGCGCGAGCTGCCCTGGATCTTGTTGCTCGGAGTCGGCGGTGCCCTGCTGGCGGCCGCCCTCGTCTTCCTTCTCCTTCGTGCGGCCGGCTTTCCCTCGGACGCGGCGCTGCTGCTGGCGGCCATCCTCGCCGCGACCGACCCGGTTTCGGTCTTCGCCGCGCTGCGCCGCCTGCATACGCCCGAGCGGCTTCGCGTCGCCCTCGAAGGCGAGAGCCTGGTCAATGACGGCGTCGCCGTGGTGCTCTTCGTCGTCGCGCTCGCCGTGGTTCAGCGCCGCGTGCTCGCCGCGCCCGATGTTATCGGCCTTTTCCTGTTCCTGACGATCGGCGGCCTGGCGGTCGGCGCCGGCTTCGGACTGGTGACGCGCCGGTTTCTCGCGAGCGTGCCCAAGCCGGTGCAGATCGCGGTCACGGTCGTGGCTGCCTACGCGTCGTACCTGCTGGCCGACCGAGTCGGCGTAAGCGGTTTGCTCGCCGTGATCGCGCTCTCACTGATCCTGGGCAGCGCCTACCAACCCTCGACCCACCATCAAGTTCATCGGTTCTGGCGTCAGCTCGGTTTTGCCATGTCGAGTGTCGTCTTCCTGCTGGTTGGCCTGCAGGTCCATCTCGACCAGGTGGTGCGGGTCGGCGGCCGCTTGCTGCTGCTGGTGGCGGTGGTGATGCTGGCCCGGGCGCTGATGGTGACCGGAGTCACGCTGACCAGGAGCGATCTCTGGCCCTGGTCGTGGCGCGCCGCCCTGGTGTGGGCCGGACTGCGGGGCGCCCTCTCGCTCGCGCTCGCGCTGGCCCTGCCCGCGACGCTGCCGGGGCATGACGAAATCCTGGCCCTGGCGTTCGGTTTCGTCTTCCTCTCGCTGGTTGTTCAGGGTCTTTCCACAGGCCCTATATTCCGGCTCCTGGGGATATCGCGACAGACAGCTGTCACAACGCTTCGTTAGCCTGATGCTCTGCTAAACTCTGCGTCGCCACGGACGCGTCGGAGCAGGCTCGACGCGCCCAAAGGCTCGCGGATATAGGGGACGCATGCTGCTCAGTCTTCGGCTGCTCCGGCGAATCGCGCGGGAACTCCCGCGCTACGGCAAGCTCACCTATTGCCTGTACCGCGACCCGCGCGTCCCGCAGCGAAACAAGATCGCGCTGGCGGCGGCTATGGCCTTGATCCTCAACCCGGTGGTCGACGTGCCGCTGCGGTTGCCGATCTTCGGCGAGATGGATGCGGTCGCCCTCACGGTGCTGGCGATTCGGGTGTTCGTGGAGAAGGCACCCAAAGACGTGGTGGCCGAACACCAGGAACAGATCTCGCTGGGGACAAGCGTTTTCGACCAGGACCTGCGCAACGGCCGCCAGGGGTTGCAGGCGAGACTGAATGATTTGCGGGGGCGTGGACGTCTGGTCGTCGCCCGCGCGCGGAGGAACACGATATGAAGGTTGTCTTAATCCAGGACGTGAAAGGCACCGGGAAAGCCGGCGAGACGAGAGACGTCGCCGACGGCTATGCCCGCAACTTCCTGCTGCCGCAAAAGCTCGCCCAGCAGGCGACCCGCGGCGCGCAGGATCAGGTGGATCGCCAGAAGGCCACCGAGACCAAGCGCGAGGAGCGCGAGTTGGCCGATGCCCGGGCATTGGCGGTGCGGCTCGAGGCCGCGCAGGTCGTGTTGAAGCTCCGAACCGGGAAGGACGGCAAGTTGTTCGGCGCGGTAACGAATGCGGACGTCGCGTCGGCACTCAAGCAGCAACATGGGATCACCATCGACCGGCGCAAGATCGAGTTCGAGCAAAAGGTCACGGCGATGGGGCCGGGCAGCGCGCACGTCAAGCTGCACCGTGAGGTCACGGCCCGCATTCCGTTGATGGTCGCCTCGGCTTGACGGTTGACCTGAGACGTTCGCCGGCCCCGCCGGCGGCCGGCGGCCGCGTGCCGCCCCACAACCTCGAAGCGGAAGCGTCGGTGCTCGGCTCGTTGATGCTCGACCGTAA
>VBIS01000170.1 GCA_005880605.1 Chloroflexota bacterium | reverse complement strand
CCCGAAGGCGACGGTGACGGCGAGGCTGACGGGGAGACGTTGGCGTTGCTCGCGCACGGCGGTCCGTCGATCAGTCCATCGGGACGCTTGAATGTCTCGACGTTGAAGTGGGCTTGGGTCAGGCCGTTATTGATGAAGTCCTTCAGCACGGAACTTCCGACCATGCTGCCGTAGACCCCATTCATGTCCTGGTTGCCAGGCCCGGTATGCCCAACCCAGGCGCCGATCACCAGGTTGGGGGAGTAGGCCATCATCCAGGCGTCGCGGTAGTTGTTGGTCGTTCCGGACTTGCCGGCGAACGGTTTGTTCCAGCCGAGATTCCACTGCGTCGAGTAATCCTTGAGGATGTAGGTGATCAGGTAGGCCTCCTGGGCGCTGATCACCTGCTTGCCACCAGGCGCGTTCGGCTTGTCCAGTGTGTTGTTGTCTTTGTCTTTGACTTCGAGGACCGACACCGGATCGTGCCGGGTCCCACCGGTGGCGAAGACGCCGTAGCCAACGGCATGATCCAGCAGGCGAACCTCGCTGGAGCCGATCGCGGTCGTCACCTCGCTCTTGAGCTGGGTGGTGATTCCCATGTCGTGGGCGAAGTTGACGACGTTGTCGACGCCGGCGGCCTGCATCGTCTCCAGGGCGGGGATGTTCCGCGACAGGAGCAGCGCCTTGTGGGCGGTGATCATGCCCATGTCGCGAAAGTCGAAGTCATGAAACTGTCCGCCGGCGAAATGACGCGACGTGTCGTCGAGAATATTGCCCATGGTGAGCTTGTGCGACTTGAACGCCTCCTCGTAGGCGTATGGCTTGAACGACGAGCCGGGTTGCCGTAGAGCGGTCACGACATTGAACTCGCCCTTGATGTCGTTGTTGAGGTAATCGGCCGAGCCGACCATGGCAAGGATCTGGCCAGTCTTGGGGTCCATCGCCAGGAAGTCACCGTTGTCGGCGCCGAGCGGTCCCAGCTTCTTTTGGCCGACGGCCACCGCCTGCTCGGCGGCTTTCTGCAGGTTGAGGTCGAGCGTGGTCGTCACGGTGAAGCCGCCCTTGTTGACCGCGGACGGCCCATAGATGCTTTCCAACTGCTCGAAGACATAGTCGACGAAGTGAGGCGCCTGGCTGCTTCGGTTCTCCTTGAACACAAATTTGAGTGGTTCGCTCTTGGCCTGCTCCGCCTGGGCGCTGGTGATCATCTCGCTGTTCACCATGGCATCGAGCACGATCGCCTGCCGGGCGAGCGCCCGGTCCTTGTGCAGCGCGGGATCGAAGTAGCTGGGGCCATTCGGCAGCCCGGCGAGGAGCGAAGCCTCCGCCAACGTCAGGTCCTTGGCGGGCTTTCCGAAATAGACCTGGGCGGCGGCCTCGATACCGGTGGCGTGATGGCCGTAATAGATGGAGTTGAGGTACATCTGTAGGATCTCGTTCTTCGTGTACTTCGACTCGAGGGCGGTCGCGACCATGGCTTCGCGCAGCTTGCGCAGGATCGTCTTCTGCGGCGACTGCAGGATGGCGATCTTCGCCAGCTGCTCGGTGATCGTGCTGGCGCCTTGCTGCGGACGACGGGTAATGACGTCGACGATGCCTGCCTTGATCACGCGTCCCCAGTCGACGCCGTGATGCTCCTTGAAGTGCTTGTCCTCGACCGCGATCGTGGCGTTCTGAAGATTGGGACTGATCTCCTTCAAGTCCTTGGGGATGACGCGAACGCCTTGCGCGTTCCGCTGTTCGATCAGCTGGCCGTTGCGGTCGTTGATCTTGACGTCGCCCGCCGCCAGGTCCATGCGGCTCGGATCGGGGAGCGTGGCGAAGGCATAAGCGAAGGTGCCCAACACCAGCAACAGGATCAGGGCGAGGATGACGCCGGCCACCGTCATCCAGTGGCGCCGGACCTTGAGCCAATCGAGTCGATCCTGTAGCCAGGACGACTTTGCGGCCGAGGCACGCCGGCGCATGCCCCCACCCTTTCCTCCCCCAGACGGGGAGGGGTAGTCGATTGGCGGGCGCGGGCTAGTCGAGCGCGCCCCCTTGGGTGGAGTCGGCTCCCGGCTCTCTATCGCTTCTTCGAGACGGCCGCGTGCCCGCGCTCGTGCGGGGTGCTTGCGCCGCTCACCAGCCGCCGGGCGTAGCCGGTCGCGAGCGCGGTGAGCGCGGCCTCGGCGGCGCTGACCAGCAGGCGCCGCCCGATGCTCTCCTTGGATTGGACTTCGACTTTTGCCTTGCCATCGGCCTTGACGATGCGCCGCTGCGCGGATGCCCAGGCCTGGGCGTCGGTGCGGAAATCGTCTAGCCGGCCGCGCAGGTCATTCAATTTGAGTTTGCGAACCAGCTGCTCGGCGGGCGAGCGGCGCCGGCGCGCGCGATAGCCGAAGACCGCGAAGCCGGTGACCACCAGGATCAGTCCGCCGATGGCGAGTTGCAGCACGCGGTTGGTTTGCAACTGCGTCTTGACATCGAGGTTGCGCTTGGCGCGCAGCTGTAACGCTTCGAGGGTTTCCCCGAGGTGGGCGCGGGTCTGCTCTACTTCCCGTTTCGCTTCAGTACTTGTTTGGCCCACTCGGCATCCTCCTTTAGCGTGGTCATGGTCTTGGGCGGCGCACCGATCTTCAGCATGCCCTTGCCCAGCAGCGCGAGAATGAGGGCAAGGACTAGAAACAGCGCCGTCTCAATTCCGGCGACCAGCGCGTGGGCCGGAATGATCAGCGCGATCGTGACCAATAGCATGATAAAGAACAGCAAGCCGCACAGCGCCGCGATTCCGAGGAACACGGCGGCCTTGAGATTGCTCGCGAGCATCTCCTTGATCTCGATCTTGGCCAGCTGAATTTCCTGCTGCACCAGGCGAACAGTGTCCTCGACAGCCACCCGGGCAAGGTCGATCAGGCCACGCCGGCCGTTTCCGTCGGTCGTGTTTGCCGATTCCGTGGCCGAAGCCCGGGGAGCAGAATCCATAACGCCCTCCTTCCTTCCTTGCGCCGCAATACGATACTAGGCTGTAAACATTATAGTGAGTATGTCGGGTAAACTGCCAGTCATGAGACCCATTCGCGCTTCTGAAGCCTCGATCGATCCGGTAATTCCGAACCCCGGCCAGCCGAATGTGCCCGATCCACAGGTCCCGGAGCTGGCGCCGCAGCCAACGCAGCCGGAGATCCAGGAGCCACCGCCAGCGCCCGTCGAGGTCCCCCAGCCGGGAATCCGCCGCCAGTAGCGACGGCGCAGCCGAACCAGGGCCCCCAATCGATAATGGGGACGTGATAGAGCCGATCCCTGGTGTCCGGGGCGCCCAGGCGTATATGTACCGCAGTGACGAGGGACTCGCGATCATCGACCCCGGCTACACCGGCAGTGTCCGGGCGGTGCTTCGCTTCGTCAATGAGCACGTCCGGGGTCGACTCGATTGGGTGATCCTCACCCATCACCACATCGACCACGCCGGCGCCGCCTTCGCACTCTGCCAGGCGACGGGAGCGCGGCTCGCGGTGCATCGAGACGATGCGCCGTACCTGCAGGCTGGCCGGCCGCGCAATCGCATGACGTTGTGGGGCATCGCCGAGCGATTGCCGGCCCGGCTCGCGAGCTACGTCGTCAGCACGGCGGCCGCTGAGTCACGGCTTCTCGATGATGGCGACATCATCGCCGGCCTGACCGTGGTGCACGGTCCGGGGCACACGCCGGGCAGCATCTGTCTTCACTCCGCATCGGAATCCGCGCTGTTCCTCGGCGATGTGCTGAACAACGAGCGTGGGATCCGCACGCCACCATGGACGGTCAACCATTCGCATCGACGCGCCAGGCTGGCGCCGCAACGGCTCGAGGCATTGCGCTTCGAGCGGGCCTATTTCGGCCACGGACCGTCAATCCTGGCAGGCGCCGATCGGTATGTTCACGATTTCCTGACCCGGCGCCGGTTGGTGCCGGCGCCCGCGATCGCTCAGCGCTAACCCAACAGGTCAGTGCCGTCGACGTGGCCGAGGTCGACACCAAGGAGCGGAGCGATCGTCGGTGCCCAGTCGGCGAGATGCGGTCGCCGTGTCGCGATCGCGCCGGCGATCCTCCTGACCGCGGGATCGCCGCCGCCAACCAGCGCCACGGTCCGCGTGGTAATCGGCGCGCCGTGGAAGCCACCGGTGGAATACCTGGGCGCCGCGGCGATGCGTCCCGGCTTCAAGCCCGCAATCAACACCGAGTCATTGGCGCGCACCCAGGTCTCCACCCCATCGACGCGCAGCAGCGCCGCACCGGCCCGCTCCGGATCGACGCCGGGCTTCAGATGGATGAGCGCGGAACCGCCATCCGGAATATAGGCGTCCCACCCACCGTCGGCCGCATTGACCATGGGATCGACCGGTACCGACGAGTCCCGCGACTGCATGTCGTGATCCGAAACGATCACGATAACGGTGTCAGTCCAGCGGCTGGCGAGCGCATCCAGCACCACGCCGACCACCTGATCGGTTGCGCGATAGCAGGCGCGGGCGGCATCACTTTCAGGACCGAAGTCGTGCCCCATGGTATCGGCCTCGTTGATGTGGCCGAAGATGAACCCGAGGCTCGAATCGGCGACGGCGGCCAGCAGATGGGGGAGGACGGCGGCATTGGCCGGATAGCCATGCGCGTCGAGCGCCGTGCCGGATGGGATGATCCCGTCCGGTGGCCAGCGCCGGTCCGCCGCGCCGGTGCAGAGGAGGCCGCGGTCGTCCGCGACGATGGCGGCGGTGGGAATCCCGACGGCGCGGCAGGCGTCAAAGATGGTCGGGACTCGCGGCCAGGGTCGGTCGAAGAGGGGAGGTCGGTAACGCCACCGTCGGGGGCTCGACCACCTCGCCGAGCCAGGTCCCAGAGCCGCGGCGTCAACTCCGGCCCGATGGCGCGATGGGGGAAGCCGTCCAGGCCGAGCATCACCACGCGGGTCACCGGCCTATTCTGACGTGCGTGCTGCCACCGGACTTCCGGATCGCGCTCGACGGCGCCGAAACGCTGCTCGTCGGCTCGCGCGAAGCGGGTCGGGAGCGGGCGGTCCACACCTGGTTCGTCGTCACGCCGGACGGAGACCTCTACCTTTTCAATTACGCCCACGCGCTTCGCGTGGCGCGCTGGCGCACTGACCCCTGGGTCCGGTTGACGATTCCCGGAGGTGGACGGTCGGTTGAGGGCCGGGTGCAGTTCATCGATCCCGCCGAGGTCGATGCGGCGGTCCAGGACCTGGTCGTGGATCGGTGGGGGATGTGGGGCGCGACGACGCCGGAGGGTCTTCGACGAATGCTTCGAGATCGCTCGCACGTTTTGGTTCGCGTCGACGTAGCGTAGACACATGCTCGGCCTGATCGGCGTTCCCTCCAGCGCCGGGGCCCACGGCCCGGGCCAGGAGAAGGCCCCGGCCGCACTGCGTAATGCCGGGTTGCTTGGCGCGCTGCGCGAGGCCGGCCTCGAGCTCGAGGACCTCGGCGATCTGCCGGTGACGCGATTCCAGCCGGACCCGGCCAATCGCAAGCGACAGAGCCAGCCGCAGGTGATCGCGGTGGCGCGCCAGGTCGCGGATCGGGTGGCGGCGGCCGTGGAGCGTGACCTGGTCCCGCTCGTGCTCGGCGGCGATTGCTCCATCACACTCGGCGTCGTCGCCGGGTTGCTACGCGGCCAACCCGACCTCGGGTTGATGTACTTCGACGGCGATGCCGACATGACGACGCCCGAGACGACCCATTCGGGCATCTTCGACTCGATGGGGGTCTCTCACCTGATCGGCAAAGGGGATCCCGAGGTGGCGCGTTTGGGTCCCAGCTTTCCCCTGCTCCCGGCAGAGCGGATCACACTGTTCGGGTTTCAGCCCTATGAGGTCGAGCCTAATGAGCAACGGCTGCTGGAGGCGTCCGGGATCGCGCGCTATCCCGTCACCTCGATGGGGGACCGGCCGCTGGAGCGGGCGGCCGAGGCCCTGGCGCGCCTCGAGGAACGCGCCCGGGCGATCGCCGTGCACTTCGACGTCGACGTGATGGATTCCGCCGAGATCCCGCTGGCGAATTGGCCGCACTACGGCGCGCTCTCACTCGGTGATGCGATGCGGTGCCTGCGGGTCTTTGTCGGAACACCGAAGCTGGCGGCGCTGGTCGTGACCGAGATCAACCCGGATCACGACCCGGACGGCCTACTGGTGGCGCAGTTTGTCGATGCGTTCGCGGACGCGCTGCGTCCGGTCGCGGCGGCGCGCCGCTAGCAGGCCCAGGCCGAGGAGCAGCAGCCCCACTCCGACCGCGATGGGTGGTCCTCCGCCGCCGGGCGCGAGGGCGCGAACCGGCGGGCTGGTGGCTGCGGCCGCCGACACGACCACGGACCCGGTCATGCTCGGATGAATGGCGCAGTGATAGGCGAAGGTCCCGGCGGTCGGGAAGGAGACGGCGCTGCTGGTCGCGCCCGGCGCGATGTTGCCCGTGTCCCAGGCCCCGGAATCAGACGTCGCGGTGTGTACGGGGGCCGTGGCATTGGTCCAGGTAACGGTCGAGCCGACCGTAACCTGGATGGGTTTCGGGCTGAAACACCAGGGTGTGGTTCCGGCACAGTTGACGATCTCGGCCGGTGTGTTGGCCGCGCTCGCCGCCAGCGACCCTAGCAACCATCCTGGCACGACGATGGCGAGGGCAAGCAAGAGTCGTCGCATCGGTTGACGTTACGGGTCCTGGTTACGGCTTATTCAGCTTTTCCAGGATCGCGGCATGGAGCAGGCCGTTGGTGGCGAGGGCGTTGCCACCCTCGTAGGTCCGCCGCCCCGCGAAATCGGTCAGGCGTCCGCCGGCTTCCTCGACGACGATCAGCGGCGCGGCGAGGTCCCAGGAGTACAGCTCCGGTTCGAACATCGCCTCACCGGCGCCTTCGGCGACCAGTGCGTAGCCCCAGAAGTCGCCGAAGCCGCGATCGCGCCACGCAGCGCCGGTCACGGCGTCGAAGCCCCGCTCCTTGCCGACAGCGACGAACGCCGAGCGCGAGGCGTAAAAGACCTGGGCATCCTGGAGGTCAGAGACCGCAGACACCTGGAGCCGTCGATTGCCCGACCAGGCGCCGCCGCCACGCACCGCGTGCCAGCGCTCGCGCATCGCCGGCGCTGAAATCACGCCCAGCTCCATCACGCCGGCGCGCTCGAGGGCGATCAGCGTCGCGAACACCGGCGCACCCCGCATGTAGTTGTGCGTGCCGTCGATCGGGTCGATGATCCAGCGGCTCTCCTGGTTGGCGGTGCGATCGCCGTATTCCTCCGCCAGCACGCCATGCGTGGGGTATCGCTTCGCAATCCGTTCCCGCAGCTCCAGCTCGATGGCGGTGTCGGCCTGGGTCACGAAAGTTCGATCGGGTTTGCGGTCCACCCGCGGGGCCTTGCGGAAGTGGCGCATGGAGATTCGGTCGGCAGCATCGGCGAGCTCGAGGGCGAAGGCGGTGAGCTCCGAGCGCTCACTCATGACCGGATTCGTTCCCCGGTCGGGTCGTAGAGCGGCTCACTCGCGACCATCGCCGGCACCCAGCGGCCAAAGACCTGGACGTCGACCGCGTTTCCCGGCGTGCACTGTGGCGGCAGGTAGGCATAGGCAATGCTGCGATCGATGCTGTAGCCGTAGCCGCCGCTGGTGACGCGGCCGGCAATTTGGTTGTTGACTCGGACAGGTTCGCCGCCAAGCGCGATCGCGTCCGGGTCGTCGAGCAGCAGGGGCCGCAAGCGCCGGGTGATCCCATCCGCCTTCGCTTTGACGAGCGCCTCCTTACCGATGAAATCGGCCCTCTTGTTGAGTCGAACCGCGAAACCGAGGCCGGCTTCGTAGGGATTGTCCTCGGGCGTGATGTCGCTGCTCCAGACGCGATAGCCTTTTTCCAGGCGCATCGTATCGATCGCGCGGTAGCCGCCCGCCACCATACCAAGCGGCGTGCCCGCTGTCCATAGCGCATCCCAGAGCGTGAGCCCGCTGTCGGTGGCGCAATAGAGTTCCCAACCCAGCTCTCCCACGTAGGTGACGCGAAGCGCGAGGCAGTCGACCGGCCCGACGGTGATCCGCCGGGCGGTCAGATAGGGGAAGGCGTCGGTCGACAGGTCGTCGTTGGTCAGCCGCCGAAGGATGTCGCGGGTGCGCGGTCCCCAGATGCCGAGGCAGGCTTGCTCCGCGGTCACGTCGTCGATCACGACCGAGCCGTCATCCGGTTGATGCTTTCGCATCCAGCCGAGGTCATGGTTACCGAAGGCAGTTCCGGTGACGATGAAGAATCGATCGGCGGTAAGCCGCGTCACGGTGAAATCGCACTCGATCCCGCCGCGGCGGTTGAGCATCTGGGTGTAGGTGATACTGCCGAGGGGGCGGTCCATCTCGTTGTCGCACAGGTGTTGGAGGAAGGCGAGCGCGCCCGGGCCCCGGATCTCGATCTTGCTGAATGAGGTTTCGTCGAAGAGGCCGGCACGCTCACGGGTGGCGCGGTGCTCGGCGGCGATCGCCGGCGACCAGTGGTGACCAGCCCATCCGGGTGGACGTTTGGCAGGGGAACCAGCGGCGTTCGAGTCGAACCAGTTGGGCCGTTCCCAGCTCGATTTTTCCCCGAAGCTGGCGCCGAGCTCGCGCAGGCGTTGGTAGGTGGGGGAGACGCGCAGCGGACGCCCGGCCTCGCGCTCCTCGTTGGGATAGTGGATGTCGTAATAGGTCGAGTACACCTCGACCGTGCGAGCCAGCGTGTAATCGCGATTTCGATAGGGTGCTCCGAAGCGCCGCAGGTCCATCTTCCAGAGATCGAGGCTCGGCTCGCCGTCGATGATCCACTCGGCCATCGCGCGACCCATCCCGCCGGCGCCTGCGATCCCATGAGCGCAGAATCCGGCCGCCACGTAAAAGCCGCGAACGCTCGATTCGCCGAGGACGAATTCGTTGTCGGGCGTAAAGGCCTCGGGCCCGTTGATCAACTTGACCACCTCGCCGTGCTCCAGCGCCGGCACCCGCGTGACTGCGTAGCTCGAGAGGGGCTCGAATCGCGCCCAGTCCTCGGGCAGCAGCCGGTTGTTGAAATCGGGGGCAATGCCGTCGAGGCCGAAGGGGGAGGGATCGCGCTCGTAGCCGCCCATCACCAGCCCGCCCGCATCCCGGCGGAAATACACAAGCCGGTCCGGATCGCGCATGGTCGGCAGGTCCGCCGGAATCGGCTCGGCGATGCGGGCGACCAAGTACTGGTGCGCCATCGGAATGATGGGCAGCGTGATGCCGGCCATCAGGGCGATCTCGGGCGCGTACATGCCGCCGGCGTTGACTACGACCTCGGCTTCGATGTACCCGCGCTCGGTCTCGACGCCACGGACCCGGCCGTGGTCGGTTTTGATGGCGGTGACGCGCACGCCCTCGCAGATCTGCGCGCCGCCGCGCCGCGCTCCCTCTGCCAACGCCAGCGCCAGCCCGCTCGGATCGAGGTAGCCGTCACTGGCGATCAAGGCGGCACCGACCACGCCGTCCCGACTCATCAGCGGAAAGCGCCGCTGCGCCTCCTCGGCGCTAACGAGCTCCAGCGGGAGACCGAAGCTCGTCCCCCATCCGGCCTGGCGTTCCAGTTCTTCCATCCGCTCGGGTGACGAGGCAAGCCGGAGGCTTCCGACCTCGCGCCAGCCGATATCGACGCCGGTCTCCTGCGTCAGGCGGCGGTAGAGCGCGACGCTATCCATCATCAGTCGTGTCAGCGGCAGGCTGGAACGAAGCTGACCAACCAGGCCCGCCGAGTGGAAGGTCGAGCCGCTGGTCAATTGCGCCCGCTCCAGCAGCACGACGTCGCGCCAGCCCCGCTGCACCAGGTGATACGCGATGCTGGTGCCGCCGACGCCACCGCCGATGATAACGACGCGCGCGCGCTCGGGCAGCGTCACCCGCCGGCCTGTTGCAGCCAGTCGTCGAATCGGGGATCGCCGGCGGAGGTCAGCAAGCGGTCGAAGTGCTTACCGGCATAGGCTTGGAAATCGAAGTCGAGCTCGGAGATCGCCTGCTGCAGGACGCCCCACATCGCCTCTCGGTAGTCCGACATGATGCGCATCAGGCGCAGCCGCGCGTACTGGCTGCTGACCAGGCGGCCAAAATATGCCGACAGCAGCCCACCTTCGTCCTCTTCAGAGAGTTGATGGTTGACCGCGAAGTTGCCCAGATCGAAGAAACGATCACCCATCCCGGCGTATTCCCAGTCGACGATGCGAATCGACGCCCCGTCGTCGATGAAGTTCGCGTTCAGCAGATCGTTGTGACAGGGGACCAGCGGCTCCGGTCGAAGCGCGCGTTCGATGTCAAGGGCGATCGGCCGCGCCCGCTCGACAAACGCCGGCAGCTGGCCGCCGTGCCGGGTGGTCGTCAGCGCGTACGCTTCCACTACGCGAAACGGTGAGAACCGGGCCGCAATGCTCCCCGCCTGGTGAATCCGTCGCAGTGATTGCGCGATTCGCTCCAGCATCAGTGGTTGGTGGACCGCTTCGTCGGTGACCGGCCGCCCCTCAATGAAGCGGGTCACCAGGATTCCCTCCGGTTCGATGAAGGCGATCACCTCGGGACCAACGCCGCAGGCGGCGGCCAGCCGGCTGGCCTGATGCTCGAGTCCTCGATCGATGCCTAGCAGGCTGCCGGACGCGGCAGGGATGCGCACCACGAAGACGTCGCCGTCGACAGCGACGCGGTAATTCCGATTCGTGATGCCACCGCCGAGCGGCTCGACCGTGCGCGGACGGCCGGCCCAACCTGGCACCCGATCCATGACGCTCGCGCTGAGGACTTCCACCTCCATGGGGCATAGCGTATCGCCATATTTAGGCCGCTGCTAGGCTGGCTACCATCGCTGCCCAGTCGCAAGCCCAGCGTTATCGACAGATCAGCCGGGTTCTCGCCCGGCATGGTCTCGGTTACTTCATCAGCGTGGTGGGGCTCGAGCGCTTCGTTCCCTTCCAGCGGATCTTCAACCGCGGCTATGAGCAGCCGCTCTCGCGCCCGGAGCATGTCCGCCGGGCCCTCGAAGAACTGGGCCCCACCTTCATCAAGCTTGGTCAGATTGTCTCGACCCGTGCCGACCTCTTGCCCGTCGCGTACCAGGCGGAACTGGCGAAGCTTCAGGATGCCGCGCCGGCGTTAAAGACTGGCGTGGTGGCCTCCGTGATCGAGTCCGAATTCGGCCGGCCGGTGGAGGCCGTGTTCGGCAGTTTCGATCCGGCGCCGCTGGCGGCCGCCTCGATCGGCCAGGTTCATGCTGCCACGCTGCGAGACGGCACCCCGGTCATCGTGAAGGTCCAGCGACCCGGGGTCGTCGATCAGATCGAGCAAGATCTTCAGATTCTCCGTACCCTGGCGGCCAACGCCAGCCGTCGCTGGCCGGTGGCCGGGGAATACGACGTGGTCGGCCTGGTGCACGAGTTTGCCCACACCTTGAGGGCCGAGACCGGTTACATCCAGGAGGGCCGCAACGCGGAACGGTTCAGCGCCAATTTTGCCGGTGATGAAACGGTCTACTTTCCGCGCGTGTTTTGGGAAGAGACGACCAATCGCGTGCTGACCCTGGAGCGGATCGATGGGATCAAGGTCGACGACCTCCCCGCCCTCGAAGCGGCCGGACTGGACCGAAGCCGGGTCGCGGCGAATGGCGCGCGGATGGTCCTCAAGATGGTCTTCAGGGATCGGTTCTTTCACGCCGACCCGCACCCTGGAAACTTCTTCATCCAGCCCGGGGAGCGGATCGGCGTCGTCGACTTCGGCATGGTCGGTACCGTGGGGCCGCGCGTCCAGGAGCAGCTGGTCTGGACCTTGCTCGCCTTCACGAGCGAGGATCCGGATCGCCAGGTCGATGCGCTGTACGAGCTCGGGGTCGCGGGCCGCCACATCGACCGAGCGGCGTTGAAGCGGGACGTCGAGCACCTGCGAGCCCGCTATTACGGCCGGCCGGTGGGCGAGATCGCGGTCCGGCCCGTGGTCACCGACGTCCTCGGGGTGGTGCGTCGTCACCGGCTGCACCTGCCGGCCGGCTACGCCCTGCTACTCAAGACGGTCCTGATGCACGAAAACCTCGTGACCCGACTCGATCCAAGCTTCGAGTTCACGGCCGTGCTGGTCCCCTACGCCCGCGGCATGATGGTGCGCCACTTCTCGCCGCTGGGCTGGGGACGTTCCGTTGGCCAGGCGGGAATCGACCTGGCGCGGCTCGGCCTGGAACTGCCCCAGCAGGTGCGCCGACTGCTGAGCTCGTTGGAACGGGGCGACACGGAGTTCGCCATCCGGCCATCGGGATTCGATCCTCTGTTGCGGCGGCTCGAGCGGATCGCCAACCGGCTGGTGCTAGGGATCGTCGCGGCGGCCTTCGTGGTCGCGCTCGCGATCCTGTTGTCCGCCTACCACGTCCGCAGCGATCCGCAGACCGGCGCGATCCTGATCGCGGGTTTCGTGCTGGCCAGCGTGCTCGGGATCTACGTGGCCTGGAGCATTCTGCGCTCGGGGAGACCTTAGAACGCGGTCTCAATCGGGGTCGCGGCGATCGGGACCGGCAGCGGCCGGCCGTTGGCGTCCACGATGTTGAACGACACGTGCGTGCCGTCGTCGCTGGTGGCGACGATGGCGAGGTTGGGGCCACCCGGCTGCGCCAGCACGCTCAGCCAATGCGGGTGAGGGCACATGCACTGGCGCCAGATCACCTCGTGCGTGCGCCAACGGATAACCTGGGCCTCTTGCGTGCTCGGGTTGCCGAACGTGTAACCGACCACGAGCGAGCCGTCCCAGGAAAATCCCTGGACGATGACTCCAGAAAATTGCCCGACGGTGGTCCCGCTCGGCAGCTGACGAATGAGAATCGCCGGACCGCTCGTCGCATTCGTGCCGAATTGCTCGACGATGTACTGCCCGTCACGGCTGGCGACGATCCGAGTCAAGGGATTCGGGTAGCTGTGCTGGTACACGACACTGCCGTCGCTGAGGGAGATCATGCTGACGTTCCATACGTACCCGGGCGTCTGGCCAATCACGACGGCCCGGTGGGT
>VBIS01000278.1 GCA_005880605.1 Chloroflexota bacterium | reverse complement strand
GAACCATCGTCACGAGCACCGTCGGCCAGTACGGCATCACGCTGCTGAACACCATCCAGTTCAGCAAGACCACCGCCGACTTCGCGACACCCGTAACCCAGGCACTCTCCAAGAAACCTGATGTGATCTTCATCACCAGCCTCGGCGGCATCCCGGCCAAGATCATGATCGAGGCGCGCAAGCAAGGCTTCACCGGCCAGTTCCTCGGCGGCAACGGCTTCAACACCGCCGTTGTGTCGAAGCAAGCCGGCGCCGCTGGACAGGGTGCCGAGAGCGGGAGTGCCTGGTACCTGGACAACACCTTCCCCTCCAACGCGGAGTTCGTGAAGGCCTACCGGGCTAAATACAGCAGCGACCCTGACCAATTCGCTGCGCAGGGTTATGCGGCGATCCTGATCCTGGCCGACGCGGCCAAGCGGGCCAACCTGACCTTCAGCGACGTGGCGGGCGATCGCAGCAAGTTGCGCGACGCAATGGAGAGCGTCAACATCCAGACACCGCTCGGCCCGTTCCAGTTCACCAGCACGCACGACGTCAAGCAGACCGTCTGGGTGATCCTGATGGATGGAAAAGGCGGGTTCAACCTCTTGGCGTCAGTAAACCCTAGCTAAATCGCGTTGACCCAACAGGTCCTCAACGCGATCTTCATTGGGTCGATCTACGCGCTGTTCGCCGTCGGTTACACGCTCGTTTTCGGCGTGCTCGATGTGCTCAACCTCGCACATAGCGCCGTGTTCATGCTGGGCGCGGTCATCACCTACTCGCTGGTCGCGCTGCACGGCATGCCGTTCCTACCGGCCGCCGTCATCGCCGTGCTCGTCTGCGGGCTCCTTGGCTTGCTGATCGAATTCGTCGCCCTTCGCCCGCTCCGCCGCCGGAACGCGCCGCCGATTTCGGCCCTGATCTCCACCATCGGGCTGGCGCTCATCTTTGTCGCCATCGTCGAGCAGGCCACGCCGGGCACGCTCTTTAGCTGGCTCTGGCAGGACGGCGCCAACTCGGTGCGCTTCCCGGCCGGAACCGTTCCCAACCCGACCTACCACGTCGCCGGCCTGACGATCGAGGGCACCAAGCTCGGCATCCTTATTACCTCAGTCGTGCTGATGCTTATCCTCGGCTACGTCATCCGTTACACGCAGGTCGGTCGAGCCTTGCGCGCTGTGGCGGAGAATCGGCGCGCCGCGACCTTGCTGGGCATCAACGTCGATCGTATCTTCGCTTCGACCCTCTTCCTCTCCTCCGCACTGGGGGGTCTAGCGGGCATCCTCTTCGGGCTGGCCATCTCGGACATCAGCCCCTACATCGGGCGCGACCAGGGCCTTTGTCCGCTTTGGCAGCAACGTCGAGGCCGGGGTGGCCTTTGCGGCGCTCTTCCTCGTGCTGGTGCTGCGGCCCCAGGGATTGTTCGGCGCCCGGTTGCGAGAGCGACTGTAGTGCGGCGCTAGCTCACCATGGACTTCTTCGTCCAGCTCCTCACCAACCCGGTCGGCTTCTACAACCAGCACGAGCTATTGATCGCCCAGATCGGGATCAACGCCATCCTCGCGATCGCGATCTTCGTCACCTTCTACTCAGGGCAACTGACGCTCGCCAACGCGGCCTTCATGGCGATCGGCGCTTACACCACTGTCTTGATGAGCCTGTACCTGCCAACGCCCCTCCCCGTCAACATGCTCGCCGGCGCCCTGCTCGCCGGTCTGGTCAGCGTGCTTGTCGGCCTGCCGGTGCTGCGGCTGCGCGGCGTGTTCCTCGCGATCGCGACCATCGGCTTTGTCGAAGCGCTGCGGCTCGGTGTCATCCTCAATGTGCCAATCACCGGCGAAGGCCAGGGCCTCCATAATCCCAGCGCGGACCCCCTCGGTGGCATTGTTCCGATCCTGATCTCCCTGCCCATCCTCGCGTACCTCGTGTGGCGGCTGACGCGGAGCCGTCTCGGCCAGGCATGGTCCGCGATCCGCGAGGACGAGCTGGCCGCCTCGAGCAACGGGATCAACGTTCCGCTATACAAGATGATCGCCTTCATCATCAGCGCCGTGCTCGCCGGCTACGCGGGCGCACTGGAAACCCACATCAATTTCTTCGTCGACCCCACCGAGTACGGCATCACCCGTACTATTCAGATCCTCACCTTCGCCGTCGTCGGCGGGGTCACCAACGTCTTCGGACCGATCGTGGGGGCGGTTTTCCTCACGGCGTTGCCCGAGATCGTGCGCCAGTTTGCCGCCTATCGCGACGTCGTCAACGGCATCATCCTGATCCTCGTCATCATCTTCCGGCCGCAGGGCATCGTCGGCCGCGGCGGCCTGGCCATTGTTAAGCCGCGCTGGTGGATCCGATGGAGAGAGCATGAGCGCCCTGCTGCAGCTCACTGACGTTCGCCGTAACTTCGGCGGCGTGCACGCCGTCGACGGCGTGTCGCTCGAGATCGAGGAAGGCACGATCTTCGGCTTGATCGGGCCCAACGGCGCCGGCAAGACGACCCTCGTCAACCTGGTCACCGGCTATATCCGCTCGCAAAGCGGCAGCATTCGTATGACGTCCCGAAGTGGCCCGGCGGAACTGGCCCGCCGCCCGCCCCATGCCATCGCCGGCCTCGGCATCGCCCGAACGTTTCAGACGCTGCGTCTCTATCGAAACCTGACGGCGACCGAGAACGTCCTGATCGGGATGCACAGCCGTCGGCGCGACGACACGCTACGGCAAATGCTCCCGTTGCGACCGCTGATGCGCCTGGACGACCGGCGCCTCGAGGAAGCGCGCGAGACGTTACTAACTGTCGGCCTGAATCCAGACCAGCACGGCGATCGCCAGGCCTCGACGTTATCGTACGGCGATCAGCGTCGCCTGGAGGTGGCGCGCGCCCTGGCCCTGAAGCCGAAGCTCCTCATCCTCGACGAACCCGCGGCCGGCATGAACCCTGCCGAGAAAGACCGCGTGCGCGATCTGATCCAGCAACTGAACGAGGCTGGTCTGACTGTGCTGCTGATCGACCACGATATGCGGCTGGTGATGGGCGTATGCAAGCGGATCGCGGTACTCAACTTCGGTCGCAAAATCGCCGATGGGTCGCCGGCGACCGTGTCCAATGACCCCGCCGTGGTCACCGCCTACCTCGGCAGCCACGCGCCCGAGAGCGCCAGCCATGTTCCGGGGTCAGAAGAGATGGACATCGCCGCCACCTCGAAGGCCGCAGCATCGACCGAACCTGCCTCTCCCCTGCTGGACGTCCGGGACCTCGAGGTTGCCTATGGCGCGATCAAGGCGGTCCGTGGTGTTTCCTTTGGTGTTGGAAAAGGCGAAATCGTCGCCCTCATCGGTGCCAATGGCGCCGGGAAGTCGACTATCCTGAACACCCTCTCGGGAGTGCTCAGGCCACATGCCGGGATCGCACGCTTCGGAGACCTCGATCTCACGACAACTGCGCCGGACAAGATCGTCAAGTCCGGCCTGGCGCAGGTCCCCGAGGGCCGAGAGATCCTGGCCCGCCTCACGGTGC
>VBIS01000169.1 GCA_005880605.1 Chloroflexota bacterium | reverse complement strand
GTAGTCATGGTGAACCCGGAGAGTTCCAGCGAACAGGTATTAGAGCCGCGCCACGAACGTCGAGCGGGTTGACAAACGCGAGGGGGTGATTCGACGAAGTAGTTGAGCGACGCAGGCCCAAATCGTGGCTGGCTAGAATAGCCGGTGCGCCTGCATAGCTCAGTTGGTAGAGCAGCTGACTCTTAATCAGTTGGTCCCGGGTTCGAATCCTGGTGCAGGCACCAATACCCAAGGCCACCGAAGCGAGTCGCTGCGCGTAGGCAACAAAACAGCGCAGCCCTAGCACCGAACACCGCACTCCATCTCCTCCTGGCCGCATCCGCGCTGATTCATCACGCCACCGGAGGGGGCCAATGCGCGGAGTGCGGATTCCTCACGAACTCAACGGCGAAGACCAGTTCATCCTTGGACTATCGGTCACCCGATTGGCCGCGCTCGCACTCGGGCTGCTCGCGGGGTACACGATCCTCCATCTGTCCTTGCCGACCCCGCTTCAGCTGACGGCAGCCACGCTCGCCGCAGTGTTCGGCGCGGCGATCGCCTGGATCAGACCCGAAGGACGGTCTCTCATCCATTGGGCAGTGGCCGCGATCGAATTCAAGTTCACTGAGCGTCTCGCGCCGGAACCGGTGCTCAGCGGACGTCCGGATACCGGACCGCAACAACAGAGGCGGGCGCCACGACCCCGGCTGACGCTGGTTGGCGACACCGTACATGCGGTTTCGAGCGAAGTGTCTGCGCCCATCGACGCGGCGCCGGGCGACGACGAGGTCATCGAGCTGCCTGACTCCAGCGACGTCGACTCTGGCGAGGCGGGCGCGAATGGCGACGGCGAAACCGCGGCGTCGGCGCCCGTATACCTGGGCGGGCCTCAGGTCATCGCCTTCTTCTCGACCAAGGGCGGCACCGGCCGTACCACGCTCGCGACCGAGGTGGCGGCGCTCCTGTCGCTGAAGGGCCGCTATCGAGAATCGCCGACGAGCCCGTCGCAGCCTTTGCGCGTTGGCCTCATTGATTTCGACCTGGGGTCAGCAAATATCTCGGCTCGTCTCGGCATTGCGCAACCGACAATGCTCGACTACCTCTGCGATCTCACCCTTCCTCACCCGGACCCGCGCGACTTCGTCATCCGACATCCGGCTACCCACCTCGACGTCATGCTCGGTCCATCCAAGTGCTTGTCCGGCGACCGATCCGAACTCTTGAGCGTGGCACAGGCGGCGCACATCCTGACGACGTTCAAGTCGGCGGGCTACCAGTTCCTGATCCTCGACATCTCAGCCAACCTCGGTGATCTCGAGACCTATCTCCTCGAGACCGTGACGCGGATCTACTGTGTCGTGACGCCTACAGCCGGATCCGTGCAGTCGCTTTATCGCGGCGTCGAGGCCCTTCGGCGCATCGGACTCGGCGCAAAGCTGGGTTACGTCGCCAATAAGATGCGCGACGGATTCAATCTGGCCGAGCCCATGGGAGATCTGAACGGTTCGCTCGTTGCGCGCATTCCATTCGACCCCTCCTTTGACACCGCGGAGAACCGGCACGAGCCGCTTGTGGTACGGGGCAACGGTGCGTCGGTCGAAGCCCTCACCATACTGGCCGCATCGATTTACCCGGCCCTCAAGCTGCCGGAGCCGTCCCGATCCGTGCTATCGCCATTCGTCTGGTTCTCGAAGCGCCGCCGTGCTGGCTGAGAACGTCTCGACCACGGGGGCACCGACGCCCGACGAACTGCGTCATTTTGTGCGCGCGCAGCTTGCCCTTCAGATCGACCCCGACATTCTCGATCCATTCTCCATCAATCCTCAGCGGGAGACGATCCTCAGGGACCGGATTCGTGAGGCCGTAACACTGCGTCATCTTGCTGCGACGCCGGTCCTCGTCGATGAGCTCTTCGACCAATTGGTTGGGCTTGGACCCCTGCAGCCACTAATGGCCGACCCGGACATCACCGACATCCTCGTCAACCGGTTCGATGAGATCTACATCGAGCGACAAGGCCGGCTGGAGTTCACCCATACGACCTTCCGCGATGAGGCGCAGCTGGAGCAGACGATCCAGAAGATTGTCGCCCTAGTTGGGCGTGAGATCAACATCGACAAGCCGCTAGTCGATGCCCGGATGGCCGACGGCAGCCGAGCCAACGCAGTGTTTGCGCCAGTTGGTGGGCCCACGCTGTGCATCCGAAAGTTCAACCGCGTCCGCCTCGCCCTGCTTCCCGACGAGCACGAGGTCAACCAGCCGAGCTGGGTCAGCAGAGGCGGGCTGTCGGCTCAGATGGGGGCCTTTCTCGAGGCGATGGCCGTTGCCAGAGCCAACATTTTGATCGCTGGGGCCACCGGCTCTGGGAAGAGCACGCTGCTCCGCTCGATCGTCAGTGCCTTCCCGGACGAGGAACGCGTGATCACCATCGAGGACACCGCCGAACTCGAGCTCGATAACCCGCACTGGGTCAAATTGGAGTGTGTCCATTCAAGGGAGCTAGCCGGCAAGACAGCGCAAGACCGCCGGCTCGACGTCGCCGACCTGGTGCAGAACGCGCTACGGATGCGTCCAGACCGGCTGATCATCGGCGAGATCCGACACAGCAAAGAAGCGTACTACGTGCTTGAGGCACTCAATACTGGACACGATGGCTCGGCTACGACGATCCATGCAAGCAGCTGTGTCGACGCCCTTGCCCGGCTCGAACTATTGATCAGTCGCGATTTCGCGCAGCTCAGTCCGGTTGAGATTCGACGCTACATCGGCCACGTCTTCGATCTGGTTATCTTCATCAGCCGGCTTCGCGACGGACGCCGCTGCGTCCAGGAGATCGCCGAGTTACGCGAGGCCGATGAAAGCGGACGGTACGAGTTGTGCCCTGTGTTCAAGAGCGATGTCCTTGTCGCGCACGGGGGAATGAGGGTTGAGTTCACCAGCGTTGCGGATTATCGACCTGGACCGAGGCTGCTTCGCAAGCTCGAACTGCAGGGGATGCGGTGGATTTCGTAGTCGCAGGCTGCGTGTCCATCGCCATCCTCAGCCTCGGATTAGCCGTCCGGCGCCACGCACGACCCGGCAGGTCGACCCCGCTGATCGAGCGCCTTTCGAGCCATTACCAACGGCGGTTGGCCGCCGCCCGCATCGTCGGTAACCCAGGCTCCTACGTCGCCATGACCGTGATCGCGCCGGTGGTCTTGCTTGCCATCGGATGGCAACAATCGCCGGTCCTTGGCATTCTCGGCGCAGGAGCCGGCCTGATCTTGCCACGCCTCTACCTCACGTGGCTTGTCCACTCGCAAGCTCGCCGAAGCGAGGCCGGTGCGCCCGCACTCTTGCAAGCGATCGTCGCCGGGTTGTCGGCCGGCAATACGTACCTCGAAGCCCTTCGACACGCTCGACGTGCGTGCAATGACCCGTGGATCACCGAGGACCTCGATTTCGTAATTCAGCGATTCATCCTCAATGTTCCTCTTTGCGACAGCCTTCGCGAGGTTCGTGCCCGGATCGCGACACGAAACCTCGGTCTGATCTGGGAAACCTTGGGCATTTGTGATGCTAACCACCTGCCGACCCAGGCGGCTCGGACGCTCCTCGTTGAGCTATCGTCAGCCGTCCAATTCAACCTTCAGCTGGCGAATGAGGTTCGGGCGCGGTCGGCAGGCCAGCGCGCCCAGATCTGGCTGCTCGCCGTGATGGTCCCAGGGATGTACCTGTACCTCCGGCTGGTGAACCCGCAGCTACTGAGTGTGCTCGATGAAACGATGCTCGGTCGTTTCGTCCTCATTCCAGCGGCGGCGGTGCTCGAGGTCACGGGCATCGCCTTGAGCTTGCGGATCGCACGGTTTGAGGCATGATGCTCGGGGCTCTGTGCGCTGCGCTGGCGTGCTTTGCTGGATTGCAAGCGGTTTTTGGCGGGCTGCGGCTCGGCCAACCGTCCGCCAGCCGGGTGATTCGAGCGACAACGCTTTCTCCTGTCGAGTGGCGGCTACACCAGCGGCGACACGAGGGTTGGTATCAGCGCTGGGTCCGTCCTTTCGCGTTGCTCTGGGGAGGCCGGCTCCGTCTTCGCCCAGCTCGCATCGATCCGCATTACCTGGTACAAGCGGGCCTCGAGCCGGATCAGATTGACGGGGTCGAATTCCGGGCACTTCGCCTGATGAGCGGCGCGGCCGGCGGGCTTCTCGCCGCTGTGCTCGCCATTACGTTTTCGGGCGCCTTTATGCTCGTCCCACTCTTCGCATGGGCTGGTTATGTGACTCCCGCTCGGTATCTGGCCCGGCGCCGACGTAGGCGGCAGGATGCCCTGCAGCGGGAGCTGCCTCAACTGATCAGCCTCCTCCGGGCTTTCACCGTGGCCGGTATGCCACTGGAACGGACACTCCACATTCTTTCCGTCAATCGTCAGGCTGACACCCTGCTATGGGGTGAAATTCAGCGAGCCCTGGGCCGCTATGGCCTGGGGTTGAGCATCGAGCAGGCCCTCGAGGAAGTCGGCGTAAGGACAGGCGTGGACGACGTCGCCATGTTCGTAGGCGCCGTTGCCCAGAGCAAGCGGATCGGCGGTGACCTGGATGGGACGCTTCGCGACCAGGAACTGATGGTGCGCCTGAATCAGCGCAACCGAAGCACGGCCAAGGCAGCTGCGGTAGGAACCAAATTGCTTGCCGTTCTTGGCGGTATCTACCTGCCGGAGTTCGTGATCCTGATCGTGGTTCCACTTTTCTGGGGAATCATGCAGCGGGCGTTTGGATGAGGCGGCGCATTTGACGGCGAAACGATTCAGGGAATTGGAGGAAAACGTGAACAGCTCAAAGCGCGGACAGTCGACTCTGGAATGGGTGATCGGAGCCGCGATCATCCTTGGAACCCTCGTCGTCGGCATCATGGCCTGGAATAACGGTCTGGTCGCCAAGATCGGCCAGATGGTTCAGCGACTAACGCAGACGTCATGACCAAGGGCCGCCGCCAGCAACGGCAGCGTGGGCAGGAAACGCTTCAAGCGGTGCTGGCGGTTGCGTTCATCTTGCTGCCGGTCCTCTTCGGCATCGTCGAACTCGGAGGCTTGATTCACATCTGGATGGGAGAGCAGGCGGCGGCTGCGATTGGAGCGCGGGTTGCCGGCGAGCGCGGTGAAGACGACGCGGTCGTGCGAGACCGCATTGGCACCGAGTTGGTCGCCGCCGGCCTCGATCCGATGCACGTGCAGGTCAGCGTTGTACCAGCATATGCTCGCTGGGGACAGCCGATCACGGTGCAGGTGATCAGCCACCGCCGTCTCGCCATCCCCTTCCTTTTCACGCGGGATGTGACCCTCTCATCGCGCTACGTCGGTCGGGGCGAGGTCAACCATTGATTCGTTCCCGCGGCCAGAGCGTCCTGTATGCCGTCTTGCTCATGCCAACGTTCATCCTGGTGTTCGCGCTGGCCGTCGATATGACGAGCCTGCAGATGCAGAAGCTACGCCTTCGCTACGCGGTCGATCTCGCAACAGTCGCCGCGGCGACGGCGGTCGATGAACGCTACTACAGCCAGACGGGCCGGCTTCGATTGGACCCGGCGCTCGCCACGGCGACAACGCGGGACTTCCTGATGCGCAACCTAACCGGTATGCCAGGCATCCCAGAGCCAGCGCAGGTAGCGGCCACCGCCGACGTCAGCATCATCAACCAGACACCAGCGGCGGATCCCTATACACGGGCGTACCTTGATCGGCCGGCTGTCTGTGCGCGCATCCGCGTTCCGTACCGATTCCTTTTGCTCGGATGGATTGGACTGCGCGTCGTAGACGTGACGGTTGCCGCAAACGCCGAGATCCGAACATGAAGCCGGCGGCGACTGCGACGAAGGCCGTTGCCGCGCTCGGCCTTGGCGTGGCATTAGTGGCGACCGGCGCGACTGATAGCCAGAGCGCAGGCGGCTCGGTCACGACCGTTTCGATCGCCTCGGTCTCCGGGTCCGCCGGCCACGCCTTTGTCTACGCGCAGGTCAGCAATTCCACCTTCGCCTTCCCTGCCCCGACCGGAACTGGTCATCAATCCCCGTTCTTCTCGGAGTGGGTCGCACAGCCGATCGCGAGCCCTTCTTGTCCGTGGATTTGGGCCGTGTATGTCTTCGATCGGGCGACCAACCGGCAGATCAACACACCGCTTCCCAATTCACCCCCACCGAATTTCGGGACGACAACCGTTCTTTGCGCAAGTCCGACGGAGACGCCGGTTGGACAACCACCTCAGGCAGATGCGGCTGCGCGGCTCGATCTCGATCTTCAGGTCACGGTGTCTCCGGTTGTCGCGGCTGCCGGCTCGACGAGCCGCGTTTCTGCCGTGCTCAGCAGCGCCCTCACCCAGGATCTCAACCTCTACCTGAGCATGGCGATCCAGGAATGGGCCGTGACCAGCTGGTCGATCGATTTCGGTGACGGACAGATGGCGACCATCAATACCCCGGCTGCGACCTCGATCCAGGTCCCTCACATCTACCAAGCGGCCGGACTCTATGACGCTCGTGTCGTCGCCTTCATTTCCGGCCACGCCCAGGCCGCGGTCTACGACCGGTACGGCACAGTGCATCTGCTGCGCCGTCCGTTCTCAGTGGAAGTTGGCAATCACGCGCTGGCCACCGCCAGCGTGCGGCCATCCCGCAGCTACATGCCGCCGCGAGCGCAAATCGGAGTCGTCCCCTACATCGGATTGCCAATCGGAGCGGCCACCACCCCCACGGCATTTCGTCATATCGACGGTCTTCGTGGCGCGCTTACGAGCCTCTCGGTCCAACTCCTGATCCTTCGTGAGGGTGAGTTACTCATCAACGGCGCCCCTCGT
Source organism: Chloroflexota bacterium (assembly GCA_005880605.1). Classification (GTDB taxonomy): domain Bacteria; phylum Chloroflexota; class Dormibacteria; order CF-121; family CF-121; genus CF-13. The sequence continues at coordinate 8,390 of VBIS01000169.1, read as the reverse complement.
GGTTTCGGACAGTCATGGTTGACTGGCTGGCGGCTCGATGGGGCGCCCTCGGATGCGCCACGCGGCGTCGGGACGGTCCCGGGCGGCAGCCACCGTGCCGGAGACTTACTCCGATTGCAATGGAACGCTCCAAATCACATCCTCGGTGGCCGACCCCGGGAATACGTGGTGCCGGTCACACTCTTCGTCACAACGCGGTTTCCGGACGGCCACGTCGAGTCGTATGCGATCGCTTCGAACTTTTCCGTTTCCGTCGACTTTGCCGCTGAGAGCGGATAGGAGGGGCCATGCGTCGGAGTCTCTATCTCACGGTCTTCGTTGCCCTTTCGGGAATCGCCGGCCTGTTCTATTACTCGCATACTCGCCAGGCAACGGCATTGGTCGCGAACCATGACTTGACGGTCGGAACGCGGATCCAGGATTCCGATGTCGCCGTGCGGCAGGTCAATCTAGGGTCGGTCGGCGGTAATGTCTTGAGATCCACGGATCAGGCGATCGGCCAGATCGTCTCGTTTCCGATTCTCGAGGGGCAATTTGTGGATGCCCGCGAAGTGGCTCCGACCAAGAACGCCACTCTCGTCGGCTCCGGTCTTGACATTCCGCCGGGATATCGCATCATCGGTGTACCGATTGCGCCCGCAGCCGCCGTCGGCGGCGTACTGAAACCAGGCGACCGAGTTGACGTGATGGCGATCCCCAATCTCTCGAGGCAGATCAGCCCGGCTGACCAGTCGGCACCGGCACCGGCCCTGATCGGGAAGAACATCCTTGTGATAGGCACTCGGACTGAACAGGGAACGGACGTCGCCCAGGCCGACCACGGAGTGAATATCGGTAGTAAGCCGGCGAGCGTCCTCCTTGCCATCCCCCAGGCAGAGGAGACGACCTATTCCGCGGCAATCGTCGCCGCATCATTCGTACTGGCTCTGAGCACCGACTAAGGCGAACGTGGTCAAACTGTTCCGAAGGGAGGCCTTTGGGGATGAGGTGTCGGACGTCCAGGACGGACTCGTCCGACTCCGAGGCGGAGCGCCCCGGGCCATCATCGCGACCAGCTCTCTGAACTTCCAAGGCCTTGCCCCGGAGCAACAATCGCGATCGGTTCAGGCCTTCCGTGATCTCCTGCACGCGCAAAGTGGGCCATTGCAGCTCTACCTGCGGATTCGGCGGGTACCGCCCGGAGACACGCGCGAACCAGAGCGCGCTGCCTTTGCGGACGCGCCGAGCTATTTCGGGGCGCTAATGTTTCGCTTCGATCGATCGCGCGACCAGCCATCCATCGTCGCCAGCGACCTCGGCACTCCGCTGCGCTTGCGGGCCCAGGCGCTGATCGAACAGCTTCGTCGAATCGGGATCAAGGGCCGGCCACTCGACGATGACGCCTTATCCAGCCTGCTCGCCGAACTCTACGGCCAGGCGCGCCCGGATGAGGGCGATCTCGCTCCGAGACGCCAAGCCTTCGCCCACCGCGCTGATAACTTCGAAATCAACGGGCGCCAGTATCTGTCATTCGTCGTTAACCGCTACCCGGGGGAGGAGGTGGAGCCGGGCTGGCTCCTCCCACTATTGAGCTTCAAGGGAGAGCTTCACGTCAGCATGCACATCCTGCCGCTCGACACCGATCGCATGCTGACCTTGCTGAACCATCGAATTCGGGATCTCCGCGCCGACGCCCTGGCACATGTTGAATCTGGCGAGCTCGATCAGTCGAGCATGCGGACACTCCCTGAGGCGCTGACGGTTCACCAGGCGCTGGCGCGCAACGAGGAGAAGGCGTTCGCAGTTAGCTTTTACCTGACGATTGGCGCGGACGATCCGGTCGAGCTCCGCAGTCTGGCAGAGGCCTTACGCGCTAGCTGCCGCCGCATGATGCTGCAAACGGTGCAGCCCTTCTTCGAAATGCGTCAGGGTCTAGTGTCTTCCTGGCCACTCGGCATGGATGTGCTCGGCCGCGAGCATATCCTGCACACGAGCGCGGTTACGACGATGCTGCCCTGGCTCCAGGAGGACCTGGCCGATGCCGACGGCCATTACTGGGGGTACAACAAAGAAACCGGGGGCCTCTGCGTCTTCGATCCCTTTGATGAGCAGCGATTCAGCAATGCGAACATCGCTGTGATGGCTCACTCTGGCGCCGGCAAGAGTTACGCGGCTGCATCCATCGTGCTCAGCGGCTACACGCGCGGTATTGGCGCGATCGTCCTCGATCCCGAAGCCGAGTATGGCGGCATGATCCGCGCAGTCGGCGGGACATACCTTCATCTGGCGGCCGGGGCCGGCCATGCCATCAACGCATTAGATCCCCTGCTATTCGGCGTCGATGCCGACGAGCCGGCGGATCAGCTCAGCGACGTACTCGACTTGATCGGTCTGATGTGCGGCAAGCTCGACGAGGTGGAGCGGGCCCAAATCGCCGCAATTACCCGGTCGGTGATCTCGCAAAGCACGCACACACCGGTGCTCGGTGACATCTGGCGCCAGCTTCAAGTCATCCACCCTGGATCGCGCGCCAGCACCATCTTGCATCGTTGGGTCACGGGCGAGCTCGGGGAGCTCTTCAGCGCCCCGACCAACGTCGATCTGGGCGCCGCTATCGTTGGGTTCAATCTTCGTGACCTGAGCGAGGAACTTATTCCCCCTTCCTACTTACTGCTGGCCAACTGGCTATGGACTGCACTTCGGCGAGATCGTCGACCGCGGCACCTTCTCATCGACGAGGCGGGACTCCTGCTCGAGCATGAGCCTATCCGGCAGTTTTTGATCAGATTGGCTCGCCGGATCCGCAAGTACGGTGGCAGTCTGATCCTGGTGAGCCAGAATCCTGGCGACTTCTTCGAAACCAAGGACGGGGCAGTCCTGGCAACCAATCCGAGCATCCTCTTGCTCGGTTCGCTCAAACACTCCGAAGCAGCCAAGCTCCAGCGAGCCTTCAACCTCACCGAGCCGCAGGTGAACTATCTCGAAACGGCTCAACGGGGCGACTTTCTGCTGGTTGCCGGGCCTAATAGAGTCGCCATCCACGTGATGGCCCCGCCGTGGATGGACGAGCTCATCGTGATGTCGCGAGGTCACTGATCGGCGCCTCATTGATTTTTGCCGGGGCAGGCAGTACATTAGCGGCTGACTTTGCGCTCACCGTCACCTCGGCGAAGGAGGCGGGGGGCGCGTGGCTGGGGACGCCACGCAAAGGGGAAAAGAGGGTGCAAGACCTCACTGAGCGTCGCAATGAGGAGGCCCGTGAGGTCCGCGATTTGCTGGCGGCCAAGCTCAAGATGCATCCGATCTGGCTCGGCGGCCTCGATACCCAGGCAGCCCGCCACATCTATCTATTCATCCAGGCGCTCGAGGGCCGCAAGCCGTTTGGACGGGTCCGGCGGCAGCGCGCTCCAAATTTGACGTTAGACTGACGGCGATCTGGACTTAAAGCCGCTCGCCGACCAGCAGGCCGGTACTTTCTCCATCTTCGCCGGCGATCGCCCGCTGCTTGCGCACGCCACCTGCGCCGTCAAGCTAAATGGTGAGTGGTACCCGAGCACCAGCGGACCGCTCCCCCACCAGGATGGCTACGCCCTCCACTGGAAAGCCGGCACGGCACTGGCCACGGCGCGGCTCATCCCGCACGAGGGCGGGGTGGTCATCGAGTGCGAGCTCAACAATAATGGCGGTCAGCCGCTTACCTTCAACGGCTGGCGGCCCATTGCTGTCGACGGAGGGGGCGCCACCCTCAACGTCGGAGACGAACCTTGGCGCGCGAGCGTGCTCATCAACGGCTACCAGTCCTGGGATTATGCCGGCATTCATCCGCTCGATGAGGCAATCACCGAGGGAGGTCACAAGCCGCCCGCCTCATCCTGGTGGACAGCGGCCATCTGTGATGGCCAGACGATGTTCGTCGCCCAGGTGCTGAAGGCGAGTCGATTTGCCACCAACTTCCGCTGGCACTATCACCGCGATGAACACGAAGGCGATTCGCTGCCGACCGCCATCGCCAGCTTCGTCGCGGAACAGACTGGCTCACCCCTGTCGCAGCCCGAGCAGCGCTCGGGCCTGCCCGAAGAGCTCCGCCTGGAAGTTCCACCAGCAAGCGGACTGGTGTCGGACCCCGTCCTCCTCCTTTACGGCGATGACGGCACCGCGACATTGCGCAAAGCGCTTGCCGCTGCGGGACACGCTGCCGGCGCGCGCGCTTTTCCCATGGTCCCGCGTGGATGGTGCAGCTGGTATCACCTCGGCCTGGCCGTGACCGAAGCCGACATCACGCGCCACGCGGCGTTTCTCGCTCGCCGGATGCCGGAAATCGCGAAGAGCTCGTCGAACGGTTTCACGTCGCCGGCGACTCGAAGTTGGCCGCAGCGCATTCGGAATGGCTGCTGAAGGCAAGCGACGGGTCGCCGCTCGTCGATCCCCGGCTCGGCCGCGCCTACCACGTCCTCGACCCCACCCATCCGGACGTCGCGCGGTTCCTCACCGACCTCTTTCGCGGCCTCCGCAAGGACGGCTTCACTTACTTCAAGCTCGACTTTCTCTATGGCGCCGCCTACGAGGCCGCGCGCCACGATCCGGCGGTAACTGGAACGCAGGCACTGCGACTCGGGCTGAAGCAGATCGCCGACGCCGTCAATCCACCGGGCAAACCAGAGAAGGCCTTCATCCTCGCCTGCGGCGCGCCGCTGATGCCGATCGTGGGCCTGGTGCATGGAGCCAGGACGGGCGGCGATGTGGGCGTGCCTCAGATGGAGGACGGCAAGGCGGGACCACCACACGTCGGCTTTCCCCTGATTCTCTCGATGGCTCGCAACCAGGCCGCCCGGCTCTTTTTCGATCGGTCGCTCTTCGCCATCGATGCCGACGTGGTAATGGCTCCCGCGCCGCAACTCACGCCGGACGAGGCGCGGGTGATGATCACCATCGGCGCACTCTCGGGCGGGATCTTTATGCTGAGCGACGACCTGGAGACCCTCCCGGCAGACCGGCTGGCCCTCTTGCGCAATCCCAATCTGCTTGGCCTTGTCGGCGGAGCGGCGGCCGAGCCGGTGCACCTGTTCAGTGCCCCCGAACGTGAGGCGCAGGACCACTGGTTTGCCTTCCCGCAGGAACTGCCGCCGCTCTGGGTGCGCCGCGACGCGGATGGCGGCGCCGTGGTCGCCATCTACAACTGGAGCGACTCGGCGCGACCATACCGGCTGCACTTCAGTGAAGCGATTGGGACGGACGGCACCTTTTCGGTGGCCGATCTCTGGTCACCACGGCGGGGAGGCCGGACGCTCGGGATCAAGCGCGACAGCCTCCGGCTCAAGCTCCCGCCGCATAGCGTGCGACTACTTAGAATGAAAGCCGTTGTCGCCGCCGATCAGCCTTAACGAAACGACCCAAATACCACCATGCGCCGAGTGCTCTTCTACCGGCTTTACGATGTCATCCCCACTCGGCTGGCCGAGTTGGAGGATGAGGCACGCGCGTTTACGCGGAGCCGGGCCTGGCGGGGCGACGCCTTCTGGCTCGCGGACGAAAACACCACCGACCTCTTCGCCATGGAGTACTTCCGGCATCTCCGCAACGAGGCGGGCCCCTCCCTGTCCGCCGCCGGCTTTTTGCGCCTGCTGGGCGACGAGACCGACGCCCTCGCCACGCTGTACTTCCTGAACGACATCTCCCAGCGATTCCACGCCAGGGCCGCGTTACAGGACGAGGAGAACCCGATCGCCAAGCTCCGCCGCCTCGAGATTCGCCAGGGCCGGCTGCCGTCCGGGATGCCGATCGAGGACGTGCTCGCCGCGCGACCGGTGATCAAGAAAATGGAAGGAGAGCCGATCACCTTCTACCCTCCGACCTACCGCCCCAACTCGTACTTCCGCCGTGACAAGCCCGGCATGTGGGGCTTCAGTCTCAAGGGCATCCGGGATTTCGCCCCTTCATTCCTCGAGGCGGAGGCGGAGGCAATGCGGATTTATCGAGGCTTCCGCCAGCTCAACCCGTGAGGGAGTCGACGGTCACGCTCGAGACCGCGGACGGCCTCGAGCTCTCCCTGCGCCGCTGGGAGACGGACGGGGTGTCTCACCAATGGACCTTTGTGCTCGTGCACGGCCTGGGTGAACACAGCGGTCGCTACCAGCACCTCGCGGAATGGTTTGCGCGACGCGGCGCCACCGTCTACGCCATGGACCACCGCGGGCATGGGCGCAGCGGAGGTCAGCGCGGCCACGCGCCCAGCCTCAGTGCCCTGCTCGACGATATTGATAGCGTCGTGACGCGCGCTCGCGCGGAAAGTGGTGGGCCACTGGTACTGATCGGTCATTCCTTTGGCGGCCTGCTGGCGATCGCCTTCGCGCTTGACCGGCCCGATCACATCGACAAGGCGGTTTTCTCCGCACCCGCGCTAATCGCAAGGGTGAGGGTACCGGCCTGGAAGCGGGCTTTGGCCGGTGTGTTGCCAAAGGTCGCGCCGAAGGCGAGCTTTGCAAACGAGATCGACCCCAACCTGCTCAGCCACGACCCTGCCATCGCGCCTGCATATACGAGCGACCCGCTGGTCCACAAGCAGATCACCGCCGGACTGTACGCAACGACCATCGCGCGCGGCGAGGAGTTCATCAGGCGGGCGCCGGAGCTGCGTCTGCCGTTTCTGTTGATGCATGGCCGCGACGACCAGGTGGTGGACCCGGCCGGCAGCCAGCGCTTCTTCGCCCGTGCCACCGCCCCCGACCGCGCCTTCTGCCTCTACCCCGGCCTTTACCACGAGATCTTCAACGAGGTCGATCAGGAGCGGGTCTTCCAGGACATCGAGAGCTGGCTGACACAACGCACCGACGCCCATCTCACCGGCTGGAATCCGCCTCCCTGATCTAACGTGCGAACCGTGATCCAGCGCGTCAGCGAGGCATCCGTTCGGTGGGATGGCGGTGAATCGTCGATCGGTCCGGGCTATTGCATTCTGCTGGGGGTTGCCGATACCGACGCGGAGCGCGACGCCGATTACCTGGCGGACAAGATCCTGAAGCTGCGGGTCTTCAGCGACGAGGCTGGGAAATTCAACCTGAGCGCCGTCCAGGTGAAGGCGGCGTTCCTGGTTGTCTCCCAGTTCACCCTGTTTGCGGATGCCCGCGGCCAGAACCGGCCGAGCTTCCTGCACGCCGCACGTTCGGAGCAGGGCATCCACCTGCTCGACCGCTTCATTGGTCGGTTACGGGAGAGCGGACTGCCGGTGCACACCGGTTCCTTCGGCGCCCAGATGATGGTGCGGCTGGTCAACGACGGCCCCGTGACGATCGTGCTCACGAACTGCCGGGGAGGGGTGACGTAACGTTCGCAGAAATGCTGCGGCGATGGCGGAGACATAGGCTAATGCCGAGGCAATTTAGATGGGCATCAGCATGACGAGCCGGTTGCTGGGCGTGGTCATCGCCTTCGCGCTGACCAGCGGGATCGTCGCGCACGCCGCCGAGGCGCCACAGCGGCCACTGGCTCCGATCACCCTGACCTCAGCCAACGCGCTGCCGGTGGCGTTGCAGACGGCGGCCAGCCACGTCGCCGAGACGGCGACCGGCGCCATCGATCCGGGCGCTGCCATCCGCGCGGCTTACCAGCGCGACCACGTTGCCCTGGAGCACCTCCGGCAGCAGGCGTCGCAGCTCGAGGGCAGCGCACACCCCGCGTTCAATCAGTACATCTCCGACCGCGAAGGCGCGCTGGCGGAGTTGGAGCGGACCGCGCTCGCGACCAGCCGGCCAGTCGCCGCCAGCACGATCGCAGCGATGGACACCCTGGTGACGGCGGCCCAGGCGAGGCTCAACCTCGAGTCCACCAAGTCGCAGAACTCCGGCCAGTCCGATAAGCCGAACGACCCCAAGCACTAAGATCGAACGGCGGACCGTCCGATACCGATGAGTTTCGCAGCATCCAGGGGTCGGCATTTTCGATATGGAAGAGAAGAATCTCGACATCTATGGTGACCCGCCGATCCCGTGGTCGCGCGCGTTGGAACAGCTCGAGGCAGCCCCAGACACAGAAGTCCCGCGGACAACCTGGCTGAGCACCGTGCGCCCTGACGGGCGCCCACACACGGCCGGCATCGGCGCCCTCTGGGTTGACGGCAAGTTCTACTTCACGAGCGGGCCTGCCACCCGCAAGACCCGCAACCTGGCAGCGAATCCGAACTGCACATTGTCGATGTCCCTGCCAGGCCTGGACCTGGTCGTCGAGGGCCGGGCCGCGAAAGTGACGGACCAGGCAACCATCGAGCGGCTCGCCGAGCGCTATGCCGCCCAGGGATGGCCGGCAAAAGCCACGGACGGGGCGCTCACCGCCGAATACAGCGCGCCCTCCGCCGGCCCTGCGCCCTGGTACCTCTACGTCCTGACGCCCGTCACTGCCTTCGGCGTAGCGAGTGCGAA
>VBIS01000283.1 GCA_005880605.1 Chloroflexota bacterium | reverse complement strand
TTCCATGTTCTGAGCCAGCTGGTAATACAGCGGGACGGGGCTGGCCCGGTCGAGCACGGTGTCCGTCTGTCCCCTCCGAGCCCCCATGTCCCTCACCTGCTGCGGCCGCGGCCACAGAAACCGGTTGTCATGACAACCTAACCTCAATACTATAGTGAGGTTCGGCGCAAGAGTGGGTGGGCTTTGACAACCTCATAGGAGGAGAAGGGAATGCAGCGAATCAGCCGGCGGGAATTTGTCAAACGGACGGCGGTCACGGGCGCCGCCTTCACCTCGCTCCCGGCCTTCCTGGCCGCCTGCGGGGAGAGCACGACCACCAGCAACAAGCCATCCAAGCTCGTGGTGGCGGCTGTTCAGGGCAACGAGGACGGCCCGCTCAAGAAAGTGGTCGGGAATTACAAGAGCCAGACGGGCATCGAGGTGCAGGTCGTCGAATTCCCCTACGCGGACCTCTTCACGAAACTGGTCACCACCTTCCAGGCCAACGACTCGTCCTATGACCTGTGCATGATGGACGATCCCTGGATGCCAAAGTTCGGAACCATGGGCGCGCTCAAGCCGCTGGACTCGGAATTTGGCTTCACCCGCGACTCGGACATTCCAACCGTCGTTTACGACGTGGGCACCTGGCCGCCACCGCATGGTCCGGTTCCGCCCACCGAGCAGGGCAAGGCGAAGCATCTCTACGGCATCACCATCGTCGGCAACGTCGAGATGTTCATGTACCGCAGCGACAAGTCCTCGGCGCCGGCAAGCTGGGACGACGTCTACAACAACGCGGCCAAATACAACGCCCCGAACTTCTACGGTTACGTCATCCGCGGAAAGGCGACCAACCCGGTGAGCAGCGACTCGCTGCCCATCCTCTGGTCCTTCGGTGGCAACATCTTCGACGACAACTGGAAGGTTCAACTCGACTCGGCCGATTCCATCACGGCCGTCGACTTCCTCAC
>VBIS01000168.1:4531-17960 GCA_005880605.1 Chloroflexota bacterium | reverse complement strand
TGCGGCGTCTGGATCTATTCGGGGGTGTTCCCCGCGCCGGGTCAGAATATGGCGCGTCGCAGAAACCGCACGCCGGGCAACTACGTCGATCCCGAGTGGGGCTTCGCCTGGCCCGGCAACCGGCGCATCCTCTATAACCGGGCCTCCGCGGATCCGGCCGGCAAGCCGTGGTCCGAGCGAAAGAAGTATGTGTGGTGGGACGCCGGCAAAGGGATCTGGACCGGGCTCGACGTCGCCGACTTCCCGCTGAAGAAGGCGCCCGACACAAGGGCCAAGGACGAGGGTAGCGGGACAGACCTCCACTCCGGCTCTGATCCCTTTACCCTCAAAGCCGATGGTCGCGGCTGGCTCTTTGCCCCCAGCGGGCTCAAGGACGGCCCGCTTCCCACGCACTACGAGCCGCTCGAATCACCGATCGTGAATGATCTCTATCCGCGCCAGGATAGCCCGGTGGCCAAGCGATTCCGTCGTAAAGACAACGCCATCAGTCCACCCGGCGACCCGCAGTACCCCTACGTCGTCACCACATATCGCGTGACCGAGCAGTACACATCGGGTGCGATGTCGCGCTGGAACAGCTGGCTCAGCGAGCTGATGCCCGAGATGTTTGCCGAGATCAGCCCCGAGCTGGCCGCCGAGAAAGGCATCGCCAATCTCGATTGGGTGGTGGTGTCGACCCCGCGCAACCAGATCGAGTGCAAGGCATTGGTGACCCATCGCATGCGTCCCTTCCGCCACAACGGCAAGGTGATTCATGAGATCGGCCTGCCCTATCACTGGGGGTATAAAGGGTTGGTCACGGGCGCGATGGCGAATGACCTGGTGGCCTTGTCCGAGGAGCCGAACGTCTACATCCAGGAAGACAAGGCGCTGACCTGCAACCTTCGAAAGGGGCGCTTGCGATGATCGACGGCTATAAGCGCCTGATGAATCTGGAGGAGCCGCTGCCATCGAAGAAGGCGAAGGGCTTCTTTACCGATACCAGCCTCTGCATCGGCTGCAAGGCCTGCGAAGTCGCCTGCAAGCAGTGGAACCAGTTGCCCGCCGATGGATTTGCGATTACCGGCAACAGTTACGACAACACCGGTCACCTCGGGGCCACCACCTGGCGGCACGTCCAATTCATCGAACAGGCGAAGGCCAACGAGAGCCGGCAGGAGCAGCGCTGGCTGATGATGTCGGACGTCTGCAAGCACTGCGCCAATGCGGCCTGCCTGGAGGCGTGCCCGACGGGCGCCCTGGTGCGCACCGAATTCGACACCGTCTATGTCCAGCAGGACATCTGCAATGGCTGTGGCTTCTGCGTGCCGGCGTGCCCCTTCGGGGTCATCGACCGCGTGCCGAAGGAGAGCACGTTCGAGGTGGGAACGGCCCACAAGTGCACGCTTTGCTACGACCGGCTCAAAGATGACATGACCCCCGCCTGCGCTAAATCGTGTCCGACGGCGTCCATCCAATTCGGCGACGTCGAGGAATTGCAGCACCGTGCTCGGCAGCGGCTCGGCGAGCTCAAGGCCCGCGGCGAGTCGACGGCACGCCTCTATGGAATGCCAGAAGGGAAGGAGGCGGTCGAGGTCGGTCCGCTGCATGCCTTCTTCCTGCTGCTCGACAAGCCGCAGGCTTACAACCTGCCTGAAGTCCCCCGCTTGCCACGCAAAACCATGGCGGAACGCTATGGGTGGAGTGCCGCCGTCGGGATTGGCTTCGCGATGGTCGCGGCCCTGGTCTTTCGCGGCGGCCGACGATGAAGGAGGCAAATCACCCTCCCCCTTCGCAAGAATCACCCTCCCCCGCTCGCGGGGGAGGGCAGTGTGGGGGCACTGGTGGTGGGGGCTATTACGACAACCCAATCGTCCGCCGCCCGGTCTGGACCTGGGAGGTGCCCGCATATTTCTGGCTCGGCGGAATGGGCGCCGGCGCCTTTGTGACCGCATCGCTGGCACAAACGCTCGGCTCCGCCGACGATCGCCGGACTGCCGCAGACGGGTTTTATCTTGCGGCGGCGGCCCCCGTCCCCTGTGCACCGCTGCTGATCGGTGACCTCGGGCGCCCCGCGCGTTTTCATCACATGCTGCGAATCTTCAAGCCGCTCTCCCCGATGAACCTCGGCGCCTGGACCCTGACCGCGTTCACGCCGCTCGCGTTCGCGAGGGCCGCATCACACGCTGCCGACACGGGCTTGCTCCACGGCCCCCTTCGGGGATTGACCCGCCTTCTGCCGCGCCGCCTGACGGAACTGGCTGGCAGTCTCCTTGGCCTGACGCTGGCTGGCTACAGCGGGGTCTTGTTAGGAGCAACCAATGTCCCGCTGTGGGCAAAGAGCAAGTTGCTCGGGGGCGTATTCATGGCGTCGGCATTGTCGAGCGGCTCGGCCGCCGTCACACTCCAGGCCGCGCGCCGCGGCTCACCTGAGGCGACCTTGCACCGGCTCGCCACCATCGAGTCGGCGGCGTCGCTTGGCGAGATGGCAGTCATCACGGGCTACCTCATGCAGTCAGGAAAGGCCGCGCGCCCATTGACGACCGGACGATTCGCCGCGCCGTTCTGGTTGGGCGCCGTCGGCATTGGAGCGCTGCTCCCGCTGCTGCTTCATAGGTTCGCGACGCGCCACCACGGCCGCACGCTGCGATCGCTATCGACCGCTGCCGCCCTCTGCAGCATGGCCGGATCCCTCGCGCTCCGGTGGAGCATCTTCGAGGCCGGCAAGGTCTCGTCCGAAGACCAATCGGCATCCTTCGAATTGTCGAAGGCCTGACAAAATCTCGGCGGGTGCGACAGCTCGACCTGAACGCCGACGTGGGGGAGGGAGATGCGCAAACCGACGAGGCGCTGCTCCAATTGGTCACGTCTGCCAATGTGGCCTGCGGATTTCATGCCGGCTACGCGCCCACTATGCGAACGACCGTGGCGCTCGCCATACGCAACAGCGTCGCCGTTGGTGCCCATCCGGGGTTCAATGACCGCGAGGGTTTCGGCCGGCGGCCGCAGCAGCTGAGCGACGCGGAAATCCGGGAGCTCCTAGTAACTCAACTTCGTGCGCTGGATGCCATCGCCCGCGCCCACGGCACTACGCTGCGCCACGTCAAGCCGCATGGTGCGCTGTACAACCAGGCGGAGACCGACGGCGCGTTGGCGGTCGCGATCGTCGCGGGTATTCGCGTATTTGATCCAGTCCTGCGCTTGATAGGTCGCGCCGGATCCGCCATGGAACACGCGGCGCGAGCGGTAGCTCACCCCTTTACTGCGGAAGCCTTTGCCGACCGGCGGTACTCAGCGGATGGCACGTTGCTGCCGCGGTCCGAATCGGGTGCCGTCCTCACTGATCCAGATGCGGTGGCACGGCAGGTCCGCTCGTTGGTCACGGATGGTGAAGTTGTCGCCAGCGACGGCAGCCGGGTTGCCGTATCGTTTGGAACCCTGTGCATACATGGCGACACCCCTGGCGCCGTGACCCTGGCCAGGCGGATCCGTCAGGAGCTGGGCGCGCTTGGGGTCAGCGTTTCCACCCCGCGCTGATTGCCCTCGTGGTGCTGGGCGTCGCCGGGTCGGCCGTCCTCGGACACCAGCTGGGACTGTCGACTGGAAAGCCGGTGGCGGTCACGGCGAAGAAGATCGTCGTCGCCGACCCGTATGTGGCGGGCGGCACCTGGTACAAGGGCAACCTCCACGTCGCTTCTGTGCGAGGGGTTGGCAAAGACCTGCCGTCGGCGATCGGCGCCTGGTATGCGGCGCACGGCTATGCCTTTCTCGGGATCAGCGACATGAACACCTACACCTGGGGATCGGAGTACGGCACTCGGGCTCATCCCGCGGTCCCTGTCGTCGACGCGACCTATCCCTTTGCCGAGCTGCTCGCCGTTGGCATGGATCACTGGCAGCCTGCCAGTGATCTCCAGGGGGCCATCGATTGGATCGCGCACGAGGGCGGATTGCCCGTTCTGGCCGGGCCTGGTTCCACCGTCCGGCCGCAAAGTCTCGCGACCGTGCTCGCCGCGCGCGGTCTGTTCGGGCTGGAGATCTATGACGCGAGGCTGGCGGACATCAATTCGGCTCAGGCGGACACGACCGCGATGTGGGACAGGCTGCTGTCCGCGGGCAATCGCGTTTACGCCTTCGCCGGTGATGATGCGACGAGTTTGCACGACCCTGCGCTCGGCCGTGCTTGGATCGAGGTGCTCGCGTCCGCGCAAGACCCCGCATCTCTGCTGAGCTCGCTACGCCAGGGTGCGTTCATCGCGTCCACCGGCGCCGCTTTCACCCGACTGAACGTCACCGGGACCATCATCGCGGCTGAAGCAGCGTCCGGTTCGAGCCTCCGCTTCATCGGCCGCGGCGGTCAGCTGCTGAAGGCGGTCAATGGGAGCAGCGGCTCATATCAGGTCCGTGGTGACGAGGGCTACGTCCGGGTCGAAGCGGACGGTGAGAATGGGACGAAGGGCTGGAGTCAGCCCTTCTTCGTCAGCAGGCGGTAGAGCCTAGGGGGACGAGTGGACGGTGACGTTGATGCCGCCGCCACTACCGCTGTTGCCAAACCAGTGCCCGCCGCCAAGGAACCCGTACCAGGCGAACAGCACGATGAGCAGGATGACAACCATGGCGAAGACCGCGACCACGCTGGCAGACGACCCGTCACCAGCCTGGCGGCGCAACCTCGACGATCTCAAATGGCTCACCTCCTTTGGCTCCCACGATAGGGAGCGAGGCGCCCATCGAGCTAGGGTTTGAGTTCAGAAGCGGTCTGGGATTGGGGGGTCGGGGTCGGGCCGGCCGCCGTGGAGAAGTGCCAGGTTCTCTTGCCGGCGACCCCGTTGATGGTGTAGGTCAATTCGGCCGTATAGGTGGTCCCCGGCTGGAGGGGCGTGTTGGCGAGGAAGGCAAAGGAGTTCTCGGTTTCGGCCGTCGGTGGCAGCGAGATGCCCGGAAGGTCCGTGCCCGCGGGATCGCGCAGGTGGAAGGCGGTGATCGCGACTTTCGCGTTGCGGTCGAAGGTGGCGGAGACGGGATAGCCAATCGGGTAGGCGGCGTTGGGCGCGGGATCCGGGATTTCGTTGCCGTTGAAGGCAGTTGGCACGTTGACCTGGTTGTCGGCGGGGTAGAGGATGACCCGTCCGGTGGTGGTCTCCCGGTACGACATGTCCATCACCTGGACGGTCATCGGCCCCAGGTAGGCGTCACCGTAGCCAAGCTCGAGCAGGTCGGCACGAAGGATGGGGAAGCGGTGGTATACGGAATCGATCCAGTCACTGACCGCGGCCGCCGGGTCGGTGCGGTGGGTGATGACCTCGGCCATCGAGCGCTGCGGATAGCCGAAATGCTGCGCCCGCGTCAGCACGTTATCCCCGACGTAGCCCTGGCCGCTCGCCTCCTCCTTGTGTATCCCGAGGTCACGGATGCTGGCGAGCGCGCCATTGAAGAAGGTATAGAAGGCGTGGGCCAGCGCCGACTGGTGGATAACAGTCGAGCTGGTGACCGGAGCCAGACCAGCTAGCCGTCGATATCGGTTCACGGTCGCCAGCGCGAGCGCCTGCCGGTCGATCGCCGCCTGATCGAGGTCGACGTAGGTCGCGGCAGGGGCTGCGCCCACGCCGGTGGGCGCCACCGTTCCTTTAGCCGCCGTTGCCGCGGCGGTCTCATCCTTGTTCAGATAGCGGAGCACGGCGACCAGGTACGCGCCGGCTTCCTGGTCGGTCGGTTGTGCCGCGATCGCGGCGCGCTCATCCTTGATGGCCGTGGTCGGATCCTTGTCCTTGGCGACCGCGATGTCGCCCAGGAGCCTGAGGTCGAGGGCGCTGCGCGGCTGCAGCTGGAGCGCCGCCTGGTAGGCGCTCTTCGCGACGTCGTAGTCCTGCGCAAACAGGGCGACCTCACCCAGTTGTTCACGGAGTCCGGCGTCATCAGGTGACAGGGTCGCCGCTCGCTGCAGGAACTGGGTCGCGCCGCTCAGGTCCTGGCGGGCGATGGAGAAGCGCGCGAGTTCGAGCAGTCGCTCGACCCACTTCGGCTGCGCGCCCGCCGCGAGCTTGAGATGCGCGAGCGCCTGTGGATAGTCCTTTTTGTCGCGGTAATAGTTGGCCCAGTTGCGGTCGACCTCTGCCTTGTCGTAGTCGGATCCTTTCTTGGCGAGGTCGGCGCCTTTCTTCAGCTGGGTCTGGGCATCGGCGTACTGACCGACGTCGGCGAGGGCTTCGCCATAGAAAACGTGGGCCAGCGTCGAGTCGGGTACTGCCTTGACGGCCGCGGCCCCGTCCCGCGCCGCTGACTGAACGTCGTCGTTCCAGTCTTCCACTCGGGTAAGAATCGTCAGCACGAAGCCGTCATGGGGAGCGATGCTCTGGGCTTTCTTGGCTTCGTCGAGTGCGGCCTTCTGCTTGGTCTCGTAGTTGAGGACCAGCGCGTAGACCGCGTGGTCCTTGGCGTCCTGGGGATGCGCCTTGATCAGGTCCTGCAGCTGGGTGGTGGCCGCCGCATATCTGTTCTGGAACATGAGGGCGAGCGAGGATTCCGCACTCGGCGTGCTGGGCTTGGCTGCGACCGGATCGCAAGCGGCCAGCAGGACAGCAAAAAGAAGGATTGCGCCACGCCGCCGCCTCACGGGGTCAAGTCTATCGGGCGGTTCTTAGAGACTCGTAAGCGTCGAACGGCACCCCGATCTCGCGCCCACCGCGTCACGATCTTGTGAAGCTGCTCCGCTGGAAAGGGGGCCGCTACACGTCTCACTCGCATGACAGAGCGCGCGCGAAAGCTGGACGCGAGCCGTCTCAAGGTGATCTCCGGGGGCAGTCCGACACCGGCGCCGTCCTACCGTCTTCTCACCCAGGTCAGCGCCGCGCTCAGCAGCTCACTGGATCTCGACCGCACCCTCAAGGACGTCCTCGAGCGGATGAACGCGCTGGTGGCCTTCGATGCGGCCACCATCTTCCTGCTCGACGATTCCCGCACCGAGCTTCATGTCAAGGCAGCCCTCGGGGTGCCGGTGGCGCTGAAAGAGGTCAAGAGCTTCAAGGTGGGCGAAGGCGTGGTCGGCTGGGTGGTGCGCCACGGCACGACCGCCCTGATCCAGGATTCGTCCAAAGACGCCCGCTACAAGGTGACCGGTGCGGAGCGCCGGTCGAAGACCGTGCTGGCCGCGCCGCTACGCGCCCAGGAGAATCTGCTGGGGGCGTTGGTGCTGGTACGCGCCGCCCGCGAGCCCTTCGGCCCGGAGCATCAAAAGCTGGTGGAGGCGATCGCCACCCAGGCTGCGGTGGCCATCGATCATGCCCGGCTGTTCGAAACCGAGCGCGCCTCCCGGCGCCGGGCGGAAGCGCTGCTGGCGACCGCCCAGGCCGGTAGCGAGGCGGTCACCACGCCGGAATTGCTGCAGCGGGCCGTTAAACAGGTGGCCTTCGCCATGCGTGCTACTGCCGCCGCCGTCATCCTGCCGGACGAGGAAGGCGAGATCATCGAGGCGGCCTTCGATGCCTCGGATCCGCCGGCCTTCGGTCTCGAGTCGCTTCGCAGCCAACCCGTGGGTGCGTTGCCGTTGATGGCCGCCCTCGGCGAGTCGGTGCGGCCCCTCGTGCTGTTGCGCACGGCTCGGCCACCCCTGCTCGACGACACCTTCTGGTCACACAGCGAAGCGCACGCCGTGGCCGCGGTCCCGGTTCGCTGGCAGGGGCGGATGACCGCTGCGCTGCTGGTGGGCTTTGCCGATGCTGAGCGGCTGACGCCGGCCGAACTCGAGCTCCTCGATGAGATCGGCCGCCAGGTGGCGCTGGGGATGGAGCGGCTGCGGCTGCAGGCCCGCGTCCAGGACCAGCAGAACGAGATGGCCGTGGTCTCCGAGCGCAACCGGATCGCCCGTGACATGCACGACGGGCTCGTCCAGTACGTCTACGCTCTCGGCCTCCAGCTCGAACACGCGCGTGACCTGGCGGTCAGCCAGCCGGATGCCGTGCCGCCGGTGCTCAGCGGGTCGATTCAGCAGTTGAATCACGTCCTCTCCGAGATGCGGACCTTCATCTACCAGCTACGCCCGATCATCATGAAAGAGAAGGAAATCGGCCAGTGGGTGTCGGATCTGTGCACGCACTTTCAGGAGGCGACCGGCATCCCGGTGCGGGTCGAGGTGGGTGCCTCACCTAGTGACGATCTCTCGCCGGAGATTTCGATCGCGCTCTTTCGCATCATCCAGGAGACCCTGGCCAACGTCTTCAAGCACTCGGAAGCCACCCACGCCACCTTGTCGCTCAACTTTGGGGACGACGCGGCCACCCTTACGATCGAGGACGACGGTAAGGGCTTCGACGTCGACGCTAGGCCCGCACCCGGAATCGAACGCGGTCGTGGACTCCCCAATATCGAGGAGCGCGTGCACGAGCTCGGCGCCAGGCTGACCCTGGAGAGCGCGCCCGGCGCCGGCACGCGGCTGGAGGCGGTATTTCCGTACCGCCTATGAATGCCAGGCGGCACTGCTGCGACCCGACGTGGTGCTGCTCGACGTCCGGATGCCAGGCGGTAGCGGGATCGACGCTTGCCGCGAGATCCTCGGCCGCAACCTGGGCAGCAAAGTCATCATGCTGACCTCCTTCGCCGACGAGGATGCGGTGTACGAGTCGATCATGGCCGGCGCCTCGGGTTATCTCCTCAAAGAGATCAACAAGGGCGCGCTGATCGACGCCGTGATCTCGGTGGCGGAAGGCCGGTCGCTGCTCGACCCGGAGGTGACCCGCAAGGTGCTCGAGCGGATCCGGAAGATGGCTGCCAGTTCCGATGAGGTCGTTCGGGCCGCGCTCTCCGACCAGGAGAAGCGCGTGCTACGGTTGGCGGCCCAGGGAAAGACAAATAAGCAGATCGCCGCTGATCTCTTCCTCTCGGACAAGACGGTCAAGCATCATATTTCCAACATTCTTAGCAAGCTTAATCTGAGCTCGCGCGCCCAAGCCGCGGTCTGGGCCACCCAGCATGGCCTGCTCGACGACGGCTTCCCGGAACGCAAAGCGAGTTAACCGCTTTGCGATTCCCTCCCCGCTTGCGGGGAGGGCAGGGTGGGGCCGCGCCGGAATCGCCGAGAACTCACGTTTCCCTTACGGAGCCGCTTGCGCCGGGTATCCGCCATTTGGCCCGAAGCTGGGCTGAGTGGCGGATAAGAGAGGGGGCCGGCGCAGGCTACGCTCCCCGATACGTGGCTACCGCTGTGCTGATGAATCCAGGAGGACTGCATGCTGCTCGTTGACAAGCTCAACAAAGGCAAGCTTCCCGAGAAGCCCCAGGGCGGGGATCCGGGGGTCCCGCCGAGCCTGTCCAGCCTGACGGTCAAGCCGCAGAACATCGCGGCCCGGATTCCCAACATCGATCGCATCAAGAAGGCCGTCCACGAGCGGCTGATCACCTCGCTCGGCGGCAACTCGGACACCGCCAGCGCCGACATGGTGCAGCGCCGCATCGGCGAGCTGGTCGACGAGTACTGCCAGGAGACCAACCTCAAACTGACCAAGCACGACCGCGAAGAGCTGGCCGAGCTGATCATGCACGACACCCTCGGGCTAGGCCCGCTGGAGTCGCTGCTCGAAGATCCCGAGGTCAGCGAAATCATGGTCAACGGACCGAAGACGATCTTTGCCGAGCGCCGCGGTCGCCTGGGTCAGTCGGAGCTGGTCTTCGAGGATGAGCGTCAGCTGCGCCGGGTGATCGACCGCATCGTGGCGCGGATCGGTCGCCGGGTCGACGAGTCGTCGCCGATGGTCGATGCCCGCCTCCCGGACGGATCGCGCGTCAACATCGTGATCCCGCCGCTGGCGGTGCAGGGCTCGAGCATCACGATCCGAAAGTTCTCTCGCGTGCCGTACAAGGTCTCGGACCTCGTCACCTTCGGGACCATGAACAAAGAGATGGCGGACTTCATCCGCGCCTGTGTACGCTCGCGAATCTCGATGGTCGTCAGCGGCGGCACCGGCTCGGGCAAGACGACGACCCTGAACGTGCTCTCGAACTTCATTCCGGATACGGAACGCGTCGTGACCGTCGAGGATACCGCGGAGCTGCAGCTCCGGCAGCGCAACCTGGTCACCCTGGAAGCGCGCAGCGCCAATGTCGAAGGCCGCGGCGCCGTGGCCATCCGCGACCTGGTCGTCAACGCCCTACGCATGCGGCCCGACCGTATCGTGGTTGGGGAATGCCGCGCCGCCGAAACGCTGGACATGCTCCAGGCCATGAACACCGGCCATGACGGCAGCATGACCACGGTCCATGCCAACAGCCCGAAGGACGCGCTCAACCGGATCGAGACCATGGTCATCATGGGTGGGTCAGACTTGCCCTTCCAGGCGATCCGCGAACAGATCGTCGGCGGCATCACGCTGTTCGTACAGCAGGCGCGGCTGCGTGACGGCCGCCGCGTCGTCACCCACATCTCCGAGATCACTGGAATTGCCCAGAACGTCATCCAGTTACAGGACATCTGTGTCTTCGACCAGACCGGCATCGACGAAGAGGGCAATGTGCTCGGCGCCTTCCGCTGGACGGGCGTGGTGCCCAAGCTGCTGCCCCGTCTGAAGGCCAACGGAGAGGACTTCCCGATCGAGGTCTTCGGCAAGAGCGGCCTGCAGGTCATCGAGGGGCAGTCGGCGGCCGCCGGCGACGCGGCGCTACGCGCCACGGCGGAGTGACCGATGCCAAAGTGGTCCTTCTCCCGACAGCAGAAGCCTGCCGATAAGCCCGCCGTCCCGCCGCCGGCGGCCAAAACGCCGCGTGTGACGCCGCCGAGCACGCCGGAGCCCGCTCCCCGCGCCCGGCGGGCCGCCGACGCGGAGACCTCGAGCCGCTCGGTGGAGGCGCAGCTCGACGAGGCGGAGACGATACAGGCACGGCTGCGGCTCGATCTCGCCGAGCTGCTCAAGGCGCACCGCCAACAGGGCCGGGTGCTCGAGCGGAATCAAAAGCTTCTCGAGCAGACCGAACTGGATCTCAACCGCCATCGCACGCGGGCAACCGCGCTCGAGGCTGAGATCGGCGAACAGCGCAAGCGCGCCGAGCAGCATGCCCACCGGGTGCAGGAACTCGAGCAGATCGTGGCCAAGCACGCCACGCTGGAGACCGCCTACGAGACGCTCGATCGGGAGCGGCAGGACCTCACGGCTCGCCTGGCCGAAATAACCCGGAGCCGGGCCACGGCCCAGACCGAGCGGGACCGACTCGCCGGCGAGCTCGCCAGCGCCCACGCCACGATTGCGGCGCGCGACGCGGAGATCGCCGCCCTCAAAGTCGAGCAGGAGAGCGTTGAGGCGCGGATTGCCGGGCTGCGCGCCGAAGCCGAGGCGGCCAAGCGGGCCAGTGACGGGCTTCGGGCCGACCTCGAGCGCGCGCTCGAGGCCCAGTCCACCCACCACCGCGTGCAACTCGAGTTCGAGGCCCTCTCGGCTCGCTGGGACGTTGCGCGCGCCCAGCTGGCCGAGGCCGAGCAGCAGTTGAAAAGCTCCCAGGCGACCATCAAGGCGGCCCAGCGGCTGTCGTCCTCGGTGGAATGGCGCAGCGTCCTCGACGGCGTGCTCGATGCCGCCTCCGAGCTGGTGCGCTTCGAGCGCGGCACGCTCGCGCTCGTTGATCATCTGCAGGAAGAGCTCAAGGTCGAGGCGGCGCGCAACAGCCCGATCGCCATCAGCGAGATGTCACGCTTCAAAGTGGGCGAAGGCATCGCCGGCTGGGCGCTGTCCCATCGCGAGCCAGTGCTCGTCCGCGACAGCCGGTCCGACGCGCGTTTCAAGGCATCTGACCCGAAGCATCAGCCGCGATCCTTCATCGCCGTCCCGTTGCTTGCCGACAAGGAGGGCCTGGGAGTGCTGACGCTAGCACGCGCAGCCAGCGACCCCTTTACCGAGCACGACCTGCGCAACCTGGCGCGTGTCGCCACCGACGCGGCGAACGCCTTGATCAACGCCCGCCTGGTCGACCTGCTCAAGCAGCGGGAGGACCGGCTGACGACGCTGGTCCGCAAGGCCCGGGAGCTGTCGGTCGCAAATGACAGTAAGGAGCTGGTCGAATTCGTGCTCTCAAGCGCAAAGGAACTGATCGGCGGCAAAGCCGCATTGCTGGCGCTCCGCAACCAGAAGACCCTGGAGCTGGAGGTCGCGGGTTCGCAAGGCATCGGGGAATCGATCATCAGCCAGCGAATTACCTGGGGTGCGCCCGCCGCAGGTGACGTGATGCGGACCGGCAAGCCCTGGGTGTCGCCGATGCGGGAGATGCTGCCGCCGAACCTGGTCGAGACGGTCGAGAGTGCGGGACTGACGATGATCGCCTCGGTGCTGTGCGGCTCGCTGCGCGAGCAGGACATGACAGATGACGGCGCCCTGTTGAGTCGCTCCGAGGTCGAGGCGTCAGACGACGTCAGCGGCGTGCTGAACGTCTATCGCGACAACCTCGATCCGATCCCGGCTGGTGACCTCGAGCAGCTCAAGGCGTTTGCCGAGCAGGCCTCGGTCGCGATCCAGAACGTCCGGCGATGGGACCGCGTCAAAGAGCAGCTGCAGGCGACCGCCTCGATGAACACCCGCCTGATGGGCCGCGAGCGCTACATCAACCAGCTGCTCTTCCGCATCCAGCAGCTCGAGCAAGAGCTCGGGCGCTACAAAGCCGCCTAGCGAGCCCGCAGGGCGAGCCGCGCTTTCGCGCGTAAGCGCCGGCGCCGCATGCCGCTCGTGCAAGCACACGAGCGCATCCACGGTTTTGCGCGAGTACGCCGCCGCGAGGGGCTGGATGGCGCATCGGCGCGTTTTAGGTCACTGAATTAACTGCGCCTCGGCGCAGCCGCGATGGGCTCGCGTAACGGAGCGTTAGCCCGTAATGCGGCGGCGGCGCTTGCCGGCGAGGTTCAGCCGACCAAGAATGAAGGCGTCGAGAACGCGGTGTGAGGCGACGACGCCGTCGGCGACACGACGCGAGCCTTTGCGCCGGTCCGCCTTGAGGTCGATCAGGTACTTCTCCTGCTGCGCCCAGACCAACTCGATCAGCTTGCTGAAGTTGGTTTCCTCCTCGACCGTGATCCCTTCTTTCTCGATGCGCTCCTTGACGGCCACCGGTAGGGTCTTGGCTTCGGCGAGGTTCAGCCGCTCCAGGGCCTCCAGCAGGTCGTCGAGCCGTCGGAGGTGATAGCGGCGCTCCGCTTCATTGCCGTATGCGCGAGGTGATGCGTCCAAGCGGTCCTCCTCGATGGTGGTCTATACCCGTATAACTCCGGAGCCCGCGATAACTTCGAGTCCTTTCTGTTCCAGGGCCGCGATCACCCGGTTCATCCCGATCGAGTCGCTCGGCATGTGGCCGGTGATCACCAGGTTCGCCCCGGGTAGCTGCAGCTGCTCGAGTTTCCGCAGGTCCCGGTCATCGATGTGCATCGCCAGGATGGTATTGATGCCGTGCTCATAATACGTGCGATAGATGGCCGCGCCCCCATTGG
>VBIS01000168.1:0-4525 GCA_005880605.1 Chloroflexota bacterium | reverse complement strand
TCATCGACCAGGCTGCCGGCCGTGGTTCCCTGGCCGTCGACGGCCCGCCCGACGAAGTCGATGAAGAACTGACGCCCGAGGATATCCGCGGCCAGATGGATATTCATCAATGGCATCTCGAGCTGTTTGGCCGCGTCGACCACGCGATCGTAATTACTGGTGTGCAACAAACGCGCCAGCGGATCGCGGCGGGCGAGCATCAGCTTGTGGGCGGTATCCGCCGGAATGCCCTCCGTTTTCATCTGGGCCTCGTGTCGTTCGACCACGGCCGGGATCCCGAGGCGCGCGCGCGAACCAATCGGGTGGTGCGCGATGACGCCGTCTGCCCCGAGCGTTCTTGCCAGGAGCAGTTCGCCGACGTCGATGTCGATTCCGACAAAAACACGGCGGACCTCGCCGTCGAGGTAGACCTGCGAGTCGGGCGGGGTGTCGGCACAGTCCGCGAGGCCGTTGGCCAGGGCCATGATCTCGGTCAGCCGCACTCCGGCATTATCGCGATTGGCGGCCGCCGGGAAGCTCCACCGCCGATCCGAACTAGAATCCGTCCGTGCCGGCGAATGCGGGGGCCGACCGCCGCGGAGGCGGAGGCGGAGAAGGCGGTTTTGCCCCAACCTTCAAAGAAGCAGTCGGACGTTGGCGGCGCCGTCATCGGCATCCGCCGGCGAATGAGAACTGGTTTGCGGTGCATTACCGGGTTGGGTGGCTGGTCGAGCGCCTCTCCTTGCTGGAGAGCATTCACCTCCTTCGCCAGGGCCTGGACGTACGCTCCTTGTCGGCCGAGCGCCCCGCCCGGCGGAAGAAGGGGGATCCGGACACAGGTGAGCTCCACCACGACGACGAGGGCCTGGACGTCGAAGATGAGCCCAGCGAGGCGGTGACTACCAACGGGACAAGCAGATCGAGCGGCGATGGCGGATAATCCGCCCATGCGGCGCTTTCGGCCGCGGTGGCTCGCTGCGCTACTCGGGGGCATCGTCCTGCCGTTCGACCCCGTGCTCGGCATGGTGATGCTGATGGTCGGACTCTGGCGGCCCAAGCGGAACCCTGCCCCTAAAGTCTTGCCGTGAAGGTCTACCTCGGCCGGGCGGTGAGCGGCGAAATAGGACCGCGCAGCCTCGAGGCCATCCAGCTCGCCCACCGGGCGCTGAAGGAGTACGGGGCTGGCATTCTCGCCGAGCGGGTGGCGGATCCTGATTACCGCCCCGGATTCGACCGGCCTGAGCTGATCGCCGAAATGATGCACCGCGAGTTGCTGGAGGCGGATGCCGGTTGCATGGAGATGACGGGGCGCAGCACCGGGGTCGGGTTCGAAGCCGGCTGGCTGCTCGGCCGGGGACGTCCGGTACTGGCGCTCTACGACGCCGATCTCCCGCCTGCCTCGGCGGTGGTCCGCTTTCCACCCTTCGACCACTGCGTCCCCTTCGGCTATCACGACCTGATGGAAGTCGGTGGCGCCGTTACGGATTTCTGCCGCACGATCGCCGCGCACGCCGCTTATCGCGCCGAGGGTTAGCGCATTCGGGGAGGGCAGGGTGGGGGCTTCTAGACTTCAGGCATGAGCTTTCGTGCCTGCGTGTTGACGGTGAGCACCAAGGGTGCCCGTGGTGAGCGCGTCGATGAGAGTGGCGAAAAGATCAGCGAGGCGCTGGCCCGCATCCCCGCGGACGTCGTCGGCCGCGCCATCGTCAGTGACGAGCTGGCCGACATCCAGCGCCA
This sequence comes from Chloroflexota bacterium, assembly GCA_005880605.1. Taxonomy (GTDB): domain Bacteria; phylum Chloroflexota; class Dormibacteria; order CF-121; family CF-121; genus CF-13. The sequence continues at coordinate 2,809 of VBIS01000168.1, read as the reverse complement.
GATTCGCGAATGGCTGCGTGTGACCGATCCCGACCTCATCGTCTTGACCGGCGGCACGGGCCTGGGTCCGCGCGACGTTACCCCGCAGGCGGTGGAAGCATTGCTGGACTACCCGGTCCCTGGCATCGCTGAGGCGATGCGATCGGCGGGTCTGCGAAAGACGCCACACGCGATGCTCTCGCGCTCGCTGGCCGGCGTCATCGGTCGGACGCTCGTCCTCGCCCTTCCCGGCAGCCCGCGTGGGGTGGTCGACAGCCTCGAGGCCGTGATGGAAGCGTTGCCCCACGGGCTGCGCACGTTGCGGGGCGAGGTCAGCGACGCGCCCGCCGCGCACCGCCCCAGCTGATGGGTCGGATCAAAGTCGGGATCTCCTCCTGGACCGAGCCGACCCTGATCAAAAGCGGTTGGTATCCGCCGGACGCGACCACCGCCGAGGACCGGCTGCGCTATTACGCCTCGAAGTTCCCGGTGGTGGAGATCGACAGCACCTTTTATGCGATCCCCAACCAGAAGACTGCGGAGCTCTGGGTCGCGCGCACGCCGAAGGACTTCACCTTCAATGCCAAAGCCTATGCGCTGCTGACGCAGCATCCGACTCCGGTTGCGCGGTTGCCGAAAGACCTGCGCGAAAAGCTCTCCGATTCGAAGGCCAATCTCTACTTCAAAGACCTGGGGCCGAAGGAGAAGGAAAGCGTCTGGGATCGGTTCCGTGAGGGGCTGCAGCCGCTGCACGATGCCGGCAAGCTGGGCGCGATCGTCTTCCAGTTTCCGAAATGGTTCCTCCCGTCCCCATCGGCGTATCGATTCATGGAAGACCTCCGGGAGTGGTTGCCAGACTTCGGCATTGCGATTGAGTTTCGGCAGGTGCTGTGGATGAAGGAGTCGCGGCGCCAGCGGGTCATCGAGTTTCTGAAGGACCACCACTACACCTACGTGGTCGTCGACGAGCCGCAAGGCTTCGCCTCCAGCGTGCCGCCAGTGGTCGCCACCACGGCGCCGCTCGGCATGGTGCGCTTCCATGGTCACAACGCTGAGAACTGGGAGAAGAAGGGCATCAGTACGGCGGAGAAGTTCCGCTACCTCTACCAGCCGAATGAGTTGAAGGCGTGGGCGCCCAAGCTCCAGGACATGGCCGACACCGCCACGGAAGTACACGCGATCTTCAACAACTGCTACTCGGATTACGCCGTTCGTAACGCCGAGGAGTTTGGTCAGCTCCTCCGCTAATGTGCATCCGTCCCCCTCTGGGGGGAGGGCAGGGTGGGGGCCGTTTTCCGGCCGAAAGGTTCCCGCGGCCGGCCAGTTGCATGGGTAGCGCGGCGGCGCCATTTTATGCAGGCCTACCAATCGGCTCCGTGTCCCTACTGCGGCATAACCTGGAACCAGCCGGGCGCCCAGACCTGCGCCAATTGCCGCAACCAGCTGCCCCCGCCGCCGGCGAGCTACGCACCGCCCGGCTACGCACCCGGCCAGCAAGGCCAGCCTTACGGGCAGCCGGGTTACCCCCAGCAAGGCTACCCGCAGCAGCCGCAGTATCCGGGCGCTCCCGCCGGCTATCCAGGCCAACCGGGCCAGCCGGGCGAGTACCCGTCCTATGCCCCGCCAGGATATGGACAGCCGGGGTACCCGCAGCAACCCGGCTACGGCCAAGGGTACCCGGGCTACGCGCCTGCCCAGGCCCCGGTCGCCGCCCCGGGCACGACCCTTCGGGTCTTCGGTCAGACCTTGACGCTGCCCGTGGCTCTGCCGCCGCAGCTGCTGCGCTACCAGCGGCAAATCGTCGCCGGCGCTGTCGCCCTGGTCGTCCTGCTGGTGCTGCTGTTGGGCGTCCTGCCGGCGATCGCGACCAGCCAGATTTCGGCCGCGAACCAAACGCTCACGACGACCGCGTCGCACCAGGCCAAAGTGGACGCGGTCTTCGCCCAGATCATCAGCTCGCCCACCAGTTCGACTGATCCGGCGGCACTCAAGACCCAGATCGCCAAGCTGGCGACCTCGTTCAACGACGGCCTCACCCTGGTGCAATCCGACGAAGCCGCCCTCAACCAGGTTGACCAGCGCCTGTCTTTGATCAAGTGGGGCGTGCCGTCGAAGAGCCCACAGATCACCAGCGAACGGCAGCGGCTCGCCGCGGCGCTTGCCGGGCTCCAGCAGGCCGACAAGGCGATGACGGCGGCGGTCAACGAGTCGAAGGTGATCCAGCCGTATCTCGATGCGCTGATCGATTACGCGAAGATGAGCGCGGCGCTGGCCAAGCACGACCTGGTGGGGGCCGGAGCACCTTACCCCGACGCCCAGCAGAAAATCGAGCTGGCGATGTCGCTGTCCGCAGCGCCTGGGCTGGCGCCACAGATTGCCAAACAGGTGGGCAGCTTCAACGACGTCCTGGCCAACACCGAGAGCCTGATCCAGGCGATCCAGGCCAAGGACCCGGCGGGCATCAAGAAATACACCGATGCCACCAACGTGGCGTTGAAGGCGATGTCGAGCCCGCAGGAAACCCTACCGGCGGACTACGAAAGCAAGACGTTTGGTCCGATGCAGAAGGCGTACGACGCGGCGATGAAGGCGATCAAGACCGCACGCTAACCCGGGCGACGCAGGTCGCCGCTCTTGCCGCCGCGTTTCGCCACCAGCTCGATCCCCCCGATCGTCATCCAGCGGTCCACGCTTTTCGCCATGTCGACGATAGTCAGGGCCGCCACCGCGACGGCCGTGAGCGCCTCCATCTCGGCGCCGGTGCGCGCTTCGCAGCGGACCACCGACTCGATCCGAATGCCAGGCAGCGCCCTGTCGACCCGGCATTCGA
>VBIS01000167.1 GCA_005880605.1 Chloroflexota bacterium | reverse complement strand
CACGAAACTTGCCGCTACCTTGATGTTGCTGAGCGGCGGAATCCATCTCGCGCTCGCACCCGGTCACGAAGGGATCACCGGGCTACTGTTCGTCATCGATGGGCTCGGCTTCGTCGGTTTCGCGATCGCCGCCTTTCTCACGACCTGGTGGCGCCGACCCGCCGTTCTCTGGCTGGCGGCAACCATCGCCGCGTACATCGTTTGGGTCGTCGCCGGCTGGGAAACGCCGGACCAAATCGGCATCGCGTGCAAACTCATCGAGCTCGTCGCGCTCGGCCTACTTATGCGGCTCGCGAACCCGACCCGCCGCACCCGGCCGCGTCGCGCCTGGCGGGCGACGGCGTTTCCGTTGATGGCATGCCTCACGACGCTCGGCATCTGGGTCGGCGGGCTGGCTCACCCCGATGCGCTACATGCCCACGCCGGCGCGCTGCTACAACCGGTCGCCGAGGTTGCCACTCCGGAGCAACAGGCGGCCGCTGCGAGACTGCTGGCCGACACTCGACTCAGCATCGCCCGCTACCAGGATCCGGCCGCGGCGATCTTAGCCGGCTTCAAGCCCGGCCCGGCCTCGAGTGCCGAACCATTGCGCCACTTCGAGAACAAGGGGAACGCGGCCGCCGTCCTGGATCCGAACCGACCGCAGGCGCTCGTCTACGCGACGACGACGCACGGACTGCAGCTGATCGGCGCCATGTACCAGATGCCGCGTGCCGGCCAGTGGGGTCCCGACCCGGGCGGGCCGCTAACCCAGTGGCATCAGCACGAGGGCATCTGCTTCTCCCCCTTCGGCTTCGAATTCAGCTTCGAGACACCCTTCTGGACCTGCCCGGTCGGCTCGACCAGCATCACGACGCCGCCGATGCTCCACGTATGGATCATCGACAACGGAAAGGAAGGACCCTTCTCCGCCGACCTCGACAAGACCGTCCAGCGCCAACTCACCGGGAGGTCATAACACGGTGAATCAGACACCCGCGACGAACAGGAGTGCTGCCGAAATCGCCTCGGTGCTCGTGGTCGTCCAGGCCAGCTTCTCGCTCATGGCCGGGTTGAGCGCCGTTCCATTCGCCATCGTCGAGCCGGGCCTCCGCGTGCTTGCCGTGGTGACGATCCTCATGGCCGCGACAGTGTTCTGGCTCGCCCGCAACCTCAGCCGCGGGCGCCGCTGGGCCTGGCGTTGGTTGGTCGGCCTGGAAATGGTGAGCCTCGCAATAACGGCCCTTCTGTCGCTGCTGCCGATCGGAACGATCCGAGGCCCGGTGCCGGTGCTCGTGAACCTCCTGATGCCGGTGTCGGTCCTGGTCTTGCTCGCCGCGGCGAAGTCAGACGCGCGCCACGCTGCCTGAGGTGGCGCTCCGGCGAGAGAGCGAGTCGATCGTGATCGCGACCAGGAGCACGAGGCCGGTGACGATGAACTGCCACCGGACGTCCAGGCCGAGCAGGCCCATGCCGTTGTAGATGCCGCCGATGACGAGACCGCCGAGGATGCCGTGGATCACCTTGCCGCGGCCGCCGAAGAGGCTGGTCCCGGCAAGAACCACCGACGCGATCGCATAGAGGACGAGCTGGCCACCGTTGATGTTGCCTGACATGCCCCCCAGGTACGAGGCGTACAACAAGAGGCCGATCCCTGCCGTGAAGGAGCAAATGATGAAGCACAGGGTTCGAACGCCGGCAAGATTGATGCCGGCCCGCCGCGCCGCCTCGGGATTACCACCAATCGCATAGACATAGCGTCCGAACTTGGTTCGCTGAAGCAGCGTCATCCAGGCGAGAAAGACTGCGAGGACGATGGGAATGACCCAGGGCACGCCCGCGAGCGTGCCGAAGGCGGCCCGATTGACATTGCAGATCGCCACCACCGCGGTCGAAATCAGCGCGATCAGGGCAATCTTGATGATGGTCAAGCTGACCGGCGGCGCGACCAGCCCGCTGCGGCGCCGGCGGCTGTCGCCAAACCAGAGCAAGGCGGCCATGGCGATGACAATCACGCCCGTCCCGATCCAGCTGATGATCGGGTCGATGGTTCCATTCATGAGGTTGTAAAGGACCTGGCGGTTTGCGTCGAGGCCGGCCAGGCTCGGGTAGCCGGAGAACGCCAGCCCCAGGATGATGAGCATCGTCCCCTGCCAGATGAGCAGGCCGGCGAGCGTGACGATCAAGGATGAGAGGCGCAGCCGGGTGATCAGGCTTCCCTGCAGCGCGCCAATCAGGATGCAGACCAGGAGCCCCGCGATGATGGCAGCCCACCAGGACCATTTCGTCGTGGCCGGCTGCACTAGCTGCACCGTGACCGCGGCACCGACACCGCCGGCGTACGCGATCGAGAGGTCGATCTCGCCGAGGAGGATGACGAAGATCTCACCCATCGCCAGCACCATGAAGACCGCGCTCTGCTGGAATAGGTTGACGAGGTTTCCCGCCGAAAGAAAGACGTGATTCGGGCTGATCGCTTGGAAGACGATCGTGATGATGAGCAGCGCCAGGATGACGGGCAGAACACCGCTGTCCCCGCTCCGGATACGGGTCAGCCAGGCGCGTAACCATTCGCTCAGAGACTGGGCAACAAGTTCCGGTGGGACTTCGGTAGCCGCCGCCGCGGCCGCCGTCGGATCCTGGGCTTGCTCGGGGGCCTCAGCGCGCGCCACTCTTTGCTCCATCCCCGCCCGTTGGTTGCCCGGCACGATTCGAGGCACCGGTGGTCATGTAATCGACGACAGTTTGCCGGTCGAAGTCCGAGGCCCGGCCCTGGGCCACCATCCGGCCGAGGTGTACCACGGCAATCCGGTCCGCGACCTCGAAGACATCGTTCAGGTTGTGCGAGATCACCATGACGGCAAGGCCGCGGTCCCGCAACCGCCGGATCAGGTCGAGCACCTGCTTGGTTTGCACGACGCCGAGCGCCGCCGTCGGCTCATCCAGCATCACGAGCTTGGAATTCCACATCACAGCTTTGGCGACTGCCACCGACTGACGCTGCCCACCCGACAGTGACGCCACCGGCTGCCGGATCGAGCGCACGGTCGTGACGCGAAGCTCGGCCAGCGTTTTGCTCGCAGCGCGCTCCATGTCGTCCTCGTGGAGCAGACCGCTACGCAGCCGCTCGCGGCCAAGGAACATGTTCTGCACGATGTCCAGGTTGTCGGCCAGCGCGAGGTCCTGGTAGACGGTCTCGATCCCCAGCCGGGCGGAATCGCGTGGGGAGCGGATATGCACCGGGTTCCCCTCCCAGAAGAATTGACCGTGGTCGATCTCGTAGATACCGGCGATACACTTGGTCAGCACCGATTTCCCGGCGCCGTTATCGCCGCAGAGGGCGGTCACCTGACCGGCATAGAGATCCAGGTCGACCTTGGTGAGAGCTTGAACCGGGCCGAAATGCTTGTCAACGCCCCGGGCCTTGAACCGTGGCTCGCCCGCCGGCGAGTCTTTGATCACCTGGCCCACCTCGTCACTCTATCGCGTGAGATGGGTGGTTGGCGCCGCCGCAGAAGGCGGCGGCGCCACGACCGATCTAGCTAATGCCCGCTGCGCTGCAGGCGGCGGCACCGGCGTCGGTGCACAGTTGCGTCTTGTCGACGAACTTGTCCTTGATCACGGTCGAGTTCATGTTCGCGGGGGTGACCCAGATCGGCACCAGCAATGATGCCGGTTGCTGGCTGCCCGCGGCGCCGGAAGGCGGCGAGGTCGTGCCGTTCAGCAATGCGGATGGAGGCGTCTGGCCGGCCCGGAGGATGGTCGCGAGCGCGACCGCATCCTGGGCCTCGAGATAGACCGCCTTGTAGACCGATCCGCACTGGTAGCCCTTCAAAACGTTGGCCATGCCTTGCTCGGTCGCATCCTGTCCGGTGGTCGGGACCTTCTTCGCGGCGACACCCTTGTTCTTCAAGACCGTGATGGCCGCGTTGGCGAGGCCGTCGTTCGCCTCGACCGTGGCGTTGATGCTCGGGTTGGCGGTGTATTGCTGCTGGAAGACAGTCTGTCCGGCGGCGTTGTCCCAGCCGGGCGCAATCTTCTCCGCGACAAGCGTGTAGCCCGCGCTGTTCGTCTTACCCGCGGTCAGCGGTGTTGTCTTGTCGTTCCAGATCGACTGGTTGTAACCCTGGGCGAAGGAAACCGCGTTCGGGTCCGTGTCCTGACCGCCGTCCAACTCGAATACTTTCGGGTTCGACACGCCCCAGTCCGTGACGCATTTCTGGAAGCCGTCGCCGATCAGCTTGCCGACCTGGACATTGTCGAAGCTCACGTAGTAGACATTGCTTCCCGTGAACGTGGCACGGTCATAGCTGATGGTCTTCACGCCCTTGCCCTGGGCTAGTTGCTGGATCTGGCCGCCGACGTTGCTGTTCAGCGGGTCGAAGACCAGCACTTTCGCGCCGGCGGTGATGTCCGCCGTGGCGAGGTTAAGCTCCTGCGCCGGGTCGCCCCCGGCGTTATCGATCTTGTACTCGTTTGACTTGTAGCCAGCCGCATCAAGGGCTTGCTTCAGATACGGCGCGTCGAAGTTGACGTAGCGCGTCGACGACGTGGTGTCGGGAAGGATCACCCCAACGAGCCCGGTCCCCGCGTCGTGCAGCCCCTTGAGCTGCGCCATCACTGAGAAGCTCTGATCGAACGAGGTGACGCTGAGACCCGCCGGTACGGTCGCGCTCGCCGAGGTCCCTGCGGTCGAGTTCCCGCACGCCGCGGCGACAATCGCGATCGCGCCGAGGCACGCGAATAGAGTCAACGATCTAAGTTTGCCCAATTGTGTTTCCCCTCCTGAAGTTCTTGTGCTAGTGGGAACCATCATTCTGGGGGCTCGGGCATTGAATTCGCAAGCGCAAAGCCGTTTTCCCGGGAAGTTCTAACACTCTCTAACGAGCGCGTCAGTGAGCGGACTCAGGTTCCACCACCTTGTGCCAACTGCACAAGGTGGTGGAGCGAAACGATTTCGACTAGGAGCGGCGCCACCCACGGGCGAAGCTGCCGCCCGCCACCAAGCTGAACAATAAGACGACGATCGCCGCGCCAAGGATTGCGGAGAGGACGGGAATGCCGCCAAGCGACAGTTCAGGGGCGATGACGACATGCAGGACATCGACCATCAACCAGGCGCCGACCAGGCCCGCGACGATGGCACCGATCAGACCGCCCGGCATCCCCCGACTCACCAGCCGTTCCCCGATCAGTCCGGCGATCGCCCCCACCAAGAGCAAGACGAGCAGATGCGTAAGTGTCATATCAAGCCTCCAAATATGAGGTAGTTTCGATATAACGTATCATAGGCGGACGACAGCGCTTTTGCCAAGCGTGTAGAGTCGGAATGAGGGGTCTGTGGCTTCCAATCAGAACCGACGACCATTGTTTCCGGCACCCCAAAAGCCATCGGGGACCGCGAGCGGGTCAAGGCCAACGCCTTTCTGGCGCAGCCGAGGATTCTGGATCTACCTGCTCGTGTTGCTGGCCCTCAATTACCTGATCACCTTCGTCTTCATGAGTGGTCCATCGCGGATCACGGTCCCCTATACGACCTTCCTCGCGCAGGTGAACGCCGACAACATCAACGACATCACCGCGCAGTCCAACTCCATTCAGGGAGACTTCAAGAAACCGGTCACCTACGGGTCGGCGAACGGCACGCTCTTTCAGACCGAGCGACCCGTCTTCGCCACCGACAATCTCGAAACCCTGCTCCAGCAGCACAACGTCCCGATCAGCGCGACACCTCCCGGCACCGGCGGATCTCCACTGCTCAATCTGCTGCTCAGCTTTGGGCCGGCCCTGCTGCTCATCGGCGGCTTTCTGTACCTGAGCCGGCGGATGACAGCGGGTGGTCCGGGTGGCATCCTCGGCGCCTTCGGCCAGAGCCGGGCCACCCTGTACACGGCCGATTCGGCGAACCGAATCACCTTCAACGACGTGGCTGGGATCGACGAAGCCAAGCAGGACCTGGCCGAGGTCGTCGATTTCCTCAAGACGCCGGAAAAGTATCAGAAGCTCGGGGCGCAGATCCCGCACGGCGTGCTATTAGTCGGCCCGCCCGGAACCGGAAAGACCTTGCTGGCGCGTGCCGTCGCCGGTGAATCGAACCGACCGTTCTTCAGCCTCTCGGCATCCGAGTTCGTGGAAGCCATCGTCGGCGTGGGCGCGTCTCGCGTACGCGATCTTTTTGCCAAGGCCAAGGCGGCGGCGCCCAGCATCATCTTTATCGACGAGCTCGACGCCATCGGCCGCTCGCGCGCCTCGTCCGCCACCTTTGGCGCCAACGACGAGCGGGAGCAGACACTGAACCAAATCCTGACCGAGATGGACGGCTTCACGCCCAACCAGAATGTCGTGGTGCTGGCGGCCACCAACCGACCGGAGGTGCTCGACCCGGCGCTCTTGCGACCCGGACGGTTCGATCGACGGGTGACGGTGTCTCCCCCCGACAAGGCGGGGCGCGAGGCGATCCTGCGGATCCACACCCGGAATGTCAAAGTAGCGCCCAACGTCGACCTCGCCGACATCGCGGGCGCCACTGCCGGGTTCGTGGGAGCCGACCTGCGCAACATCGTCAACGAGGCGGCCCTGATCGCCGCGCGAAAAGGCGAGGAGATGGTGACGCGCGCCGACTTCGACGAAGCCATCGAACGATCGGTGCTGGGACTCCGCCGACCAATCGTGCTCGGGGCCGACGAACGACGCCTGATCGCGTATCACGAGTCGGGTCACGCGTTGATGGGCCTGCTGATCCCAGGAGCGGACCCGGTGAAGAAGCTGACGATCGTGCCGCGCGGTCTTTCGCTCGGGTCGACCTACAGCCAGCCGATCGACGACCGATATAACTATCCGGAGGCGTACCTGCGCGGCCGGATCTCGCTCGCGCTCGGCGGCCGGGCCGCCGAAGAGGTCGCCTACGGCGCCGTGACGACGGGCGCGGAGAGCGACCTCCAGCAGGTGAACCAGGTCGCCCGCTCGATGGTGGCGCGTTTCGGCATGTCGCCGAAGATCGGGCCGATCAACCTGACGCAGCCCGGCGACGGCGCGGCGTCAGAGCATTTCAGCGACGAGACCGCCCGGCTGCTCGATGAGGAAGTCCGCCGCATCGTCGAGGAATGCCACCGGGAGGCGGTTCGGCTGCTCACGGAAAACCGCGACCGCCTCGATCGTTTGGCGGCGGCGGTGCTGAAAAAGGACACGCTCGACCAGGACGAGATCTACGATGCGGCGGGGATCAGCCGTCCCGCGTCGACGCGTCCGGTGATCGCGCCGCCCCTCCCCGCCAACGGGTCCTCCAAGCGGGACGGAGACCTGGCGCGGGACGAAGTCGGCTCCGAGATCCAGCGCTAGCCGACCACGGTTCGCATCAGTGACTCCGTCTCGTCGGATGGCGCAACCCCCAGTTCCTCGGCGAGGCGCCGCTTACAGTCGTTATAAATGCGCACCGCCTCGGCCCGATCGCCCCGCTTGACGAGAACCTGCATCAGGCGGCGATAGCCGGACTCGCGAAACGGCTCGAGGTCGACGGCGGCGCGCGCCTGGTCCTGGGCAAGCGCGAGTTCGCCGTTCCAGATCAGCGCCTCGACCCGGCAATCGAGCGCACGCACCAGGATCTCGCGCAGACGCTCGCGCCGCGTCATTACCCAGGGGGCGTCCTCGCCAGTCAGGAACGGTCGGCGAGCGATCGTGGTGGCGATCAGCGCCGGCCCGTAGGCGGCCTGCGGCTGATTGACTTGCACCGCGCCCTCAGCCTGGTGCAGCGCATCGGCCGCGGCCTCGATGTCGATCCAGGTGTCCGCGGGCGGGCGGAACTGGTAGCACCGAAAGGCATTGGCGATGATCCGGTCGCGATCGAGGCCCAGGGTCCCGAGCTTCTGGCGGAGCTTGCTGATCACCGCGCTCAGTGCCACCGGCCACGACGGTGGGAGCGAATCCGGCCAGAGCAGCTCCGCGAGCTCGGACTGGGTCACCGCCCGCTCCCGCTCCGCGACCAGGTAGACGAGCGCCAGGCGGCCCTGGCGGCCGGCGAGATCCGCGTCACGAAGCAATTGCTCGCCGTGCTCGACGGCCACCTCACCTGTCAAGTAGATGCGAAGCAAGATCCCTCCAAACATTCGCCAAAGCTGTCCAGCGATGATGTTACGGACCTGGGTGTCAGCCGCCCCCGGCGTGGAAAGGGCGGCGGTTCAGTCCAATGAATTGAGGAGGTGCGGAATGCAAAAACGCGTCGAATGCGAGTGCGGCTGGTCGCTCCAGACGGACGATGAGGCGAAGCTAGTGGCCGGTGTCCAGCAGCACGCCAAGCAGATCCACAACATGGAGGGCGTCACCAAAGACCAGGTGCTCGCCCAGGCCAGACCGGCGTAACCAACCAAATTTTAGGAGAGGAAATGAAATACCTGTACTTGCTCTACGCCGACGAGTCGAAGATGCCCGCCCCCAACAGCCCTCAGATGCAGCAGCAGGAGGCCGCCTTCGGTCGCTACTACGAAGAACTGTCCGGTAAGGGCATGTTCAAGGGCGGCGACCCGGTCCAGCCCTCGAAAGCCGCCACCACCGTGCGCGTCCGCAACGGGGCAACCAAGACGGCGTCAGGCCCCGCCACGAGCGGCAGCGAGCAGATCATCGGCTTCTACGTGATCGAGGCGAAGAACCAGGACGAGGCGATCGCCTACGCCGCCAGGGGGACGACGTCCTGGCCTTCCCTCCGCTTAAAGGCCTCCAGGCAGCCGGCGCTGCAGAAGTAATAAGTGGTCTCCCCGCTCGGCAGCGTGTGCATCGCCCCCTTGATATCGACCGTCATCCCGCAGATGGGATCGATAGCCGACGCAGGCAGGGCGACCGGGTGGCTCGGCTGATGCGCGTGGCGCTCGGCGACGATCTCGGCGAGCACCGCGAGCGCGATCTCCTCCTGGGTGCCGCCGACCGAGCTATCCGCAGCGCGACGGACGCGCTCCAGGTCGCGTGTCGCGCGGTCTGCGAGCACGTCGAGAACCGTGGCGGCCCGGCGTCGGCTGGCCACCAGGCCGATATACGCGACCTCGTACGGCAGGAGCGCCTCGATGGCTTCCTCGTCGTAATGCCCCATGGTCGCGACCACGGCAAAGGTCGTCGGACCCGGGTTCGCGGACGCGAGGTCGAGCGAGCCGATGACATGAGACGCCTCTGGAAAATCCGACGCGGTCGCGCCTGGGTGCACCGCGCACGTTTCGTAGCCGATGGCCGCGCCCAGCCGGATCAGCGTGTGCGCCGCGGGCGTATCGCCAATGACGAGGAGCAACGGCCGCGGCAGGTGCGGGTCGATGAAGACGTCCAGCGCGCCGGCGCTGGGGCAGGTGCTCACGTGCGCGACGACGCCCGGCTGATGCTCGGGCGCCATCTCCGGTGCGATCTTGACCAGTCGCGGCTGCCCGTCGCCCAGCGCATGTAAGGCCTCGCGCCGCACCAGCGATTCCGAGCAGCTGCCACCGATCCAACCCCAGAGCGTCCCGTCGGCGGCGATCAGCGCCTTGTCGCCCGGGCGGGCGGAGGTCGGCGGGTCGACGCGCACCACCGTCGCGACGACGAAGGTCTCGCCGCGCTCCCGCAGCCTCGCCGCCCGGTCCAGGACGTCATCCGCCAGTGACATCGGTCCTCCTTACTCGGCCGCGCCCTTCTCGTTCAGTGCAGCCCAGACCTTGTCGGACGTGACCGGCATGTCGATGTTCCTGATGCCCAGGTGTCCAACCGCGTCGATCACCGCGTTGACGAAGGCCGCCGGTGAGCCGACCGTGGCCGACTCACCAACCCCTTTGGCGCCGATCGGGTGGTGCGGTGACGGCGTTACCGTTTCGCCCATCTCGAACTTCGGCGTCTCCCAGCTGGTCGGCAACAGATAATCGGTGAAATTCGAGCCGAGGCAGTTACCCTCCTCGTCGAAGGTGATCAGCTCCATGAACGCGATCCCGAAGCCCTCAGTCAGGCCGCCGTGGATCTGGCCCTCGACGACCATCGGGTTGATGCGCACGCCGCAGTCATCAACGGCGACCATGCGCCGAACCTTGACCTGTCCGGTGCCGCGGTCGATATCGACCACGACGAGATAGGTCCCGAAGGGAAACGTCATGTTCGGCGGATCGTAATAGGTGACACCCTCTAGCCCGGCCTCCAACCCATCGGGCAGGTTGGTGTAAGCGGCAAAGGCCACATCCTGGATGGTCTTCGACTTCGAGGGAGAGCCGCGGACAAAGAACTTGCCGTGATCGAACTCGATGTCGGCCTCGGAGGCCTCGAGCAGGTGGGCTGCGATCTTCTTCGCCTTGTCGCGCAGCTTGCGCGACACCATCGCCGTTGCCGCGCCGCCAACGGGGGTACTGCGACTGGCATAGGTCCCGAGCCCATAGGGGGTGTTGTCGGTGTCGCCCTCCTGGACCTCGATGTCGGCGGCGGGAATGCCGAGCTCTTCGGTCACGATCTGCGCGAAGGTGGTCTCGTGTCCCTGGCCCTGGCTCTTGACGCCCAGCTTGAGAATCGCCTTGCCGGTAGGATGCACGCGCAACTCGGCCGAGTCGAACATGCGCAGCCCGGCAATGTCGTAGTGCTTGCCGGGGCCCGCGCCCACCACTTCGGTGAAGCTGGCGACCCCGATCCCCATCAGTTCACCCTTCTTCCGCTTCTCGGCTTGCTCTTTGCGCAGCTCCTTGTACCCGAGCTTGTCCAGGGCGAGCTGCATCGCCCTGGGGTAATTGCCACTGTCGTACTCGAACCCGGTGGCCGACATGTAGGGGAACTGTTCGGGCTGGATGAAGTTCTTTAGCCGGATCTCGGTCGGGTCCATGTTCATCTCGAGCGCGGCACTCTCGACCAGGCGCTCGATCAGGTAGGACGCCTCGGTCACTCGGAAGGAGCACCGATAGGCGACGCCGCCGGGCGCCTTGTTGGTGTAGGCGCCGTCCGTTACGACGTGTGCCGCCGGGAGATCGTAAGAGCCGGTGACGATATGGAAGAGCCCGGCTCGGAACTTCGTCGGCTGGGCATCCGCATAGAAGGCGCCGTTGTCGCTGAGCATCTTGACCCGCAGTCCCAGCATGCGCCCGTCGTTGCGCAGCGCCAGCTCGCCCGACATGTAATAGTCGCGGGCGAACCCGGTCGAGATCAGGTTCTCGCTGCGGTCCTCGACCCACTTCACGGGTTTACCGATCAGCAAGGAGGCCGCCGTTGCGACCACATAACCGGGGTAGATCGGCACTTTGTTGCCAAAGCCACCGCCGATGTCGGGCGAGATGATCCGGATGTTTTGCTCGGGTAGCCCGGCGACGATCGCGAACAGCGTGCGGTGGGCGTGCGGCGCCTGCGAGGTCATCCATAGGGTGGCGTGGCCGGTTGCGGGATTGACGTCGGCGACGATGCCGCACGTTTCCAGGGGTGAGGGATGGCACCGCGGATAAAAGGTATCCAGCTTGACGACCTTATCGGCTTTCGCAAAGGCCTCGTCGGTCTTCGCCTTGTCGCCGGCTTCCCAGTGGTAGATGTGGTTGTTCGTCTGGCCCTCTTTCTCGTCGCGAATCAGGGGCGCGCCCGACTTGAGCGCTTGTTGCGGGGTGACGACGGCTTTGAGCACCTCATAGTCGACCTCGATCAGCCCCGCGGCATCGCGGGCGACGTAGGGATCGGTCGCGATGACGCAAGCAACCTCCTGACCCTGAAAGCGCACCTTGTCGGTGGCGAGAACGGCCTGCGTGTCGCCCGAGAGCGTCGGCATCCAGGCCAGCTTGTGCTGGGCGAGCAGCTCGCCGGTGACGACGGCGACCACGCCGGGCACGGCCTGCGCAGCGTCCGTGTTAATGGACTTGATCTTTGCGTGGGCAAAGGGGCTGCGGTTGATGGCCATGTGCAGCATGCCTGGAAGCACGACGTCGTCCAGGTAGTTGCCCTTGCCCCGGATGAACCGGTCGTCTTCCTTGCGTTTGATGCTGTCGCCGATGTTTCCCTTGAGTGGGGTTTCAACAGCCATGGGTCAGCTCCTCGCGGCGGCCGTCGCCGCCGGTACTTCCGCTGCCGCCTTCATTTGGACGGCCGCGCTCTTGACCGCCTTGACGATGTTCATGTAGCCGGTGCAGCGGCAAATGTTGCCCGAGAGCGCCCAGCGGATCTCGTCGTCGCTCGGGTCCTGATTCTCCTTCAGCAGCGCGATGCTGGTCAGCATCATGCCGGGCGTGCAGAACCCGCATTGGAGCCCGTGTTCTTCCTTGAACGCGGCCTGGATCGGATGCAGTACGCCACCGGCGACCAGGCCTTCCACCGTGGTCACCTGCTGACCATCGGCCTGGACGGCGAGCATGGTGCAGGACTTCACGGGCGTCCCGTCGACCAAAACGGTACACGCGCCGCAATGGGTCGTATCGCATCCAATGTGGGTCCCGGTCAGTCTGAGCTTTTCCCGGAGGAAGTGCACGAGGAGCAGCCGAGGCTCGACCTCGGCGCTGCGCTTCTCGCCGTTGACGGTAACGGTGATCGCTTGACCCATGCTCACCCACCTCCCCTGGCGCGCTCATAGGCGCGCTTCAACCCGCGCTCGGTAAAGACCCGGACGACATTGCGTTTGTACTCGACCGACCCACGATGGTCGGCCTTCGGGTCGGCCGCTTCGGCCGCCAGCGCCGCCGCCTGCTTGATCGCGGCGTCATCCAGCCGAGCGCCCTTGAGTGACGCCTCGGCCTTCTCGGCCTTAAGGTTTTGCGGGCCGACCGCCGTCAGGCCGATACCCGCCGAGCCGACCTTGCCGTCGTCCATGACGAGGTGCACAGCGACCGCGACCGTGGCGAAGTCCCCGACCTTACGCTCCAGCTTCAGGTAGGACCCACCGGTCATTGGCTTCGCGGCCGGGATCCGGATCTCGCTCAAGATTTCGGTGGGTTCCAGCGCGGTGCTAAACGGCCCGCTGAAGAAGTCACGCGCCTTGACCGTGCGGGTGCCCTTCTTGGATCGGAGGATGAGGTCGGCGTCCATCGCGAGCAAGACCGTTCCCCAATCGCCGGACGGATCCGCATGCGCGACCGATCCCGCGATCGTGCCGCGATTGCGGATGATCGGGTCGGCAATCTGGGGAGCCGCGTCCGCCATGACGTGATAGCGCGAGGCCAGCAGGCTCGACCGTTCGGCGGCCTTGTGGCGGAACAGCGGGCCGATGCGCAGCGTTCCATCGCGCTCCTCGATGAAGTCCAGGTCCTTGATCGTGTTGATGTCGACGAGATGACCCGGGCTGGCAAACCGCAACTTCAGTAAGGGAATCAGACTCTGGCCGCCGGCCAGCACCTTCCCCTCGTCGCCGAACTGATCAAGGAGATCGAGCGCTTCATCGACGCTTCGAGGCGCGTGGTACTCGAACGGCGCTGGCAGCATAGACAACCCCTCCTACAGGCGACTGTTGAACCAGCAGACGTGTCTCCCTACCCTATGCCGACATGCTGGCATTGTCAATTAAGCGCACCGCTTAGCTGTCGAGGGTGTCGAAGGCGCCGTAAGGCGGAAAGCGGAAGGCCATGTCTTTTGAAAGCAAGCCCCCATGGCCAAGCTCGTTGAAGTCCGCCGCTGTCACACGTGCCCCCGTGAATAGCCGCGGCAGGATCAAATCGAGGACCGTCGCCTTGGAGAACATGCCGCAGGCCGCCACCCCAAAGATCGGCTTGTCGCTGAGGTAGGCAAGCCAGACCGCGCTGCCCGGGTGGGCCGGCGCGCCCTGCTTTTCCATCCGCGCACCAAGGCCGCTCAACGCCACCAGTGTCGGATCGAGCGGATCGGTGGCGTTGGCGCCGGCGGTCAGCAGCAGGTCGGCGTCGCGCAGCAGGCTGCGGACTGCCTCCTCCACCGCCGCGACGTCGTCGGCGACGTAGCGAATCTCGCTGACGGAGGAGCCGAACCAGGCAACCTTCATTTCGATCGATGCCTGGAACTTCTCACGCTGCGCCGGCTCCAGCCGCTCACGAACCAGGACCGCGACCCGCATCGGCCGAAACGCCAACACCCGGATGACCCCCTCGCCCGTCGCCGCGACCAGCTCCGCCTCGCGCAGTCGATGCTCCGGCACGACGAAAGGCGTGATCTTGACCCCCGCGATCGTCTTCCCGCTGGACACCAGCTGGCCGCTAAAGAGCGTGAAGACGGACACGTCCTGGATGCTGTTGAGCGCCTGCAGGCGCTGCACATCGACCTGGAAGATTCCGTTGATCTCGGCGCTGAGCCGGGCCTGGCTCTCGACTGGCCCATGGGCGATGACACCCGGGCCGGCGACGACCTTCGCCAGGCGGCGCGCGGCCTCATCTTCATGGATGTCGCCTGGCTCCATCCGAACCACATGGATCTCCTCGACCCGAGCGCTGGCCACCACCGGCCAGTCGGCCTTGGTCAGGATCCGGCCTTTGAGAAGCAAGACGCGGTGGTGATCGTCGGGAACCAGGAGCGTTTCCGCCAGCACCGCGCCGTCGATCTGCTCCGCGCTCAGACGCGAACCGCGGAGTGCCTCGGCCTTCATGCGGCTGTCGTCGCCGCGGCGACCGAACCGGGCATCGGGCCTCCCTGCTTGCCGTGGCGGACCGCGACCATTTGCGACAGGATGGCGAGCGCCGTCTCCTCCGCCGTCTGGGCGCCGAGATCGAGACCGATCGGCGCATGGACGCGACTGATCTCGGCCGGGCTGACCCCGGCGGCCGTCAGGCGCGCCACCCGGTCGCGGTGGGTCTTCTTGCTCCCGATGGCACCGATGTAGCGTGGATGTCCGCGCAGCGCCGCGGTGATCGTGGGGTCGTCGAACTTCGGATCGTGGGTCAAGATCACGACGTACGTCGACCCGTCCATGGGCAGCTCCTTCAGGACCTCATCCGGCCAGGCGTGGATGACCCGTCGAGCCTCGGGGAACCGATCGCGGTCGGCAAATTTCGAGCGCGCATCGACCACCGTTACCCGGAAGCCGAGCGCGCTCGCGAGCCGGGTCAGCGGGATGGCAACGTGCGAGGCGCCAAAGATGTAGAGCTCCTGCGGTCGGGGAAACGGCTCCAGGAAGATGCCGTCCTGCCGCACCGGATTCTCGCGGTCGAGGAGCTCCGTGACCTCGGGATCGGCGGCGGTCAGCAGCTGCCGGGCGCCGGGCTTCTCGCCCACGTCGGTCTTCAGTACGACCGGGCGCTCCGCTTCCAGCGCTGTCATCAGCTCACGATGCACCGGCGCCAGCGGCTCGATCAGGACGTCGACCTCCCCCCCGCAGCTCAGTCCGACGGTCCAGGCCAGATCGTCACTGACCCCGTAGTGAAACAGGGTGGCCGGTTTGCCCTGAAGGATCGCCTGCGCCTGCTCGAAGACCTCGCCCTCCAGGCAGCCGCCGCTGACCGAGCCGGCGATCTTGCCCGACCGGCTGATCGCCATCCGGGAGCCGGCGGGCCGCGGCGCGCTCCCCCAGGTGCTGATCACGGTCGCGAGGGCCACGGGGTCGCCACTGTCCAGCCACGCCTTGACGTCGGTCATGACGTCGCGCATGAACCCAGTGTAGTGCGCGTTCGTTTTCCGTCAGGCCGATGCGGTTACGAGCGTCTGCCGCCGAACCGGACGCCGGTTGGCGGTTTCGAGCAGGAGGGTGCCGAGGGCCTCGAGGTTGGCGAGGTTGTGCGCCGGCAGGAAGTCGTCGACGAACGGCAGCGCCGCCTGCAGGCCCAGGGTCAATGGCTCATAGCCGGGAGCGCCCATCAGGGGGTTCATCCAGATCAGCCGGTGGCAGGACCGCTGCAGACGGGCGATGGCATGCCGCATCTGCGCGGCGTCGCCTCGATCCCACCCGTCGCTGATGATGGCCACGGTCGCGCCGTGCCCGAGCACGCGGCGCGCGTAGCGCCGGTTGAACGACTCGATCGCCTCGCCGATACGCGTGCCGCCGGACCAGTCGTCGACCGACGCCGTCACCCGGTTGAGCGCCGCGTCAACGTCATGGCTGCGCAGCAGACGCGTGATGCGCGTGAGCCGCGTCGCGAAGACAAAGGCCTCGACCCGCGTGCTGGCGTTCTTGAGCGCGTAAGCAAAATTCAGCAGCAGGCGCGTGTAGCGCTCCATCGAGCCGCTGATGTCGCAGAGAAGCACCAGCGGCCGCGGCCGGAGTCGCGGGCTTTTCCAGCTGAAGACCAGCAGTTCACCGCCAAATCGGAGGCTTCGCCGCAGCAGTCGCCGAATATCGAGCTGGTCATGGCCACCTGCGCGGGCACGCCGCGATCGGGTCATGCCCGCGGGCAGCCGCATCAGGCGGATCAGCCGCCGGACCTCGGCCATCTCGGCCTCGGTCAGCGTATCGAAATCCTTCTGCCGGAGTACCTCCGCCTGCGAGTAGCTCGCCACCTCCTGCTCCTCGACGCC
>VBIS01000166.1 GCA_005880605.1 Chloroflexota bacterium | reverse complement strand
GTTGCGGGTCAGGACGATGGCGGGTTCAGGCATTGACGGCGCGGGCGAGGAGCTCCCGCGAACCCGCGCCGCGCAGCCGTTCGAGATCCTCCTGGTACTTGACGATCGCGCCGAGCGTGGACTGTACCGCAGCGTCGGTGAGCTCGGTCTGTCCCAGCGCGACCAGCGCGCGCGTCCAGTCGAGCGTTTCGGCAATCCCCGGTAACTTGTAGAGCTCGAGGCCCCGGACGCCGCCGATGAAGGTGCTAACCTGGCGCGCCAGCTTGACGGGGACGTCGGGAAGCCGGGTGGTGATGATCTCGTATTCCCGGTC
>VBIS01000104.1:14929-18345 GCA_005880605.1 Chloroflexota bacterium | reverse complement strand
CTGACGCCGACCCCAATTCGCCGGTGCTGGCCCTGCTCCGGGGTGGTCTCGACCCGCTTCACGTTGTGCTGACCCAGCCGCAGGGGCTCTGGTTCATCGGCGACATCTTTGCCATTCCCGGCCTTGGCGGCCATTCGTCCCTGGTCAGCATCGGTGATCTCTTGATGGCGGCGGGCGTGGCCTGGCTGATCATCCGCTGCAGTCAGCGGGCGCCGGCCCTGACCCCCGCCTACACCTCCAGTCCGTCAAAATAACCCGATGCCTGCCCTCCGGCGCGCATGCCGCGCCGCCCTCCGGTCGTTTCTCCTATACGTGAGGTCTCAATGATCCAGCGCAGCCGGGTCGACGAGCTGTGGCGGAGCCGCGACTTCCGCGCCCTGATCTTCCTCGGGGTGCTAGCCACGCTCACGCTGATCCTGGCCATCGCCATCCGCGGCATCCTCGGGCCCTTCATCGTCGCCGGCATCCTGGCGCTCATGCTCAACCCGATCGTCAATGCCGCCGAGCGGCGTCGCGTTCCCCGGATCGTCGCCGTGCTAGTGCTCTACGGCGTGCTAGGCGCGGCGCTAGCCGCGGGAATTCTCTTCCTGGTCCCGCTGATCCAGCAGGAGTTCAGCTCCCTGGTCGCCCAGGGTCCCGCGATCGCGAGCTACTTCCAGGACCTGGCCGACAAGGAACACGTCGTCTCCGTCCTCGGCGTCCCGATCGATCTGCGGCAGGCGTACAACGACTCTGTGCACAATCTGCCGGCCCTGCTCGCCGGTCACCTGTCTTCGGTCGTTGAAAACGTTTTCATGCTGGTCAACTGGTTGTTCCAGACCGTCCTCGTGCTGCTCGTGGCCTTCTTCCTCGTCAAGGACGCGCACAGCATCCGCCGCTTTTTCAAGAGCCTGGTACCCCGCGGCTACCGCACCGACGTGCACGAGGTTGCGGCCGAGATCTACGGCATGCTGGGGGCCTACATGCGCGGCGAGCTCGCGATCTGCGCCCTCGTGGGATTGGTGACGGGCGTGGCGATGTGGATCGTGGGCGTCCCTTACGCGCTGGCGCTGGGCATCGTGGCCGGGGTGACGGCCTTCATTCCGTTCATCGGCCCCTTCCTGGGCGCTCTGCCTGCGGTCGCAATCGCGGCCTTTGTCTCGCAGTCCTCGGGCAAGGTGATCCTCGTGCTCGTGATCTATTTCGTGATCTCGAACGTCATCTACAACTTCATTTCGCCCAAGGTGTTCGGCGATGCCGTTCACCTGAGCCCGATGCTCATCATCATCGCGTTCGTCGTGGGCGGCTCCTCTCCGACATCCACAGCAATCTCGAGGCGCTCGAGGCCGTCCTCGCGGCGATGCCGCCGGTCGACAGAATCCTGGTGCTTGGCGATACGGTCGGCTATGGACCCGACCCGAACGCGGTGATCGACCGCCTTCGCTCGGCGCGCGCCAAAGCGGTGCTGGGCAATCACGATCAGGCGATGCTGGACCCGTCCGTCCTCGACTGGTTCAATCCGCAGGCCGCCGCCGCCGCCCGTTGGACCCAGACCGTCCTCACTCCGGGAAGCCGGCGATACCTCGAAGAGCTCCAGGCGCTCGAGCTCCTGATGTGGCTTGGGGCGCGGTGGTGTTTCTTCGGCCACACCCACCTACCGCGGATTTTCACCGAGGAGGGAGAACAGGTACCGCAGCCAGGGGAGTGGCTTCCGTTGCCGCCCTCGGCGTTGGTCAACCCGGGGAGCGTTGGGCAGCCCCGCGATGGGAACCCAGCTGCCGCCTTCGCGGTGGTCGATCTGGGCAGGTCGGCCGTCCGTTTCGAACGAGTGTCGTACGACGTTGCGACCACCCAGGCCAAGATCCGCGAGGCGGGACTGCCCGAGCTCGAGGCGGCGCGGCTGGCGCTCGGCCGCTAGACCTAGAATGGGTCTTCCATTCATGAAGCTGGTGATCGTTGGTTGCGGGCGAGTCGGCGCGATGGCCGCGATGGCTCTTTCAAAGGCCGGGCATGAAGTGACGGTGATCGACAGCAACCGCCGAGCCTTTGACCGGCTTGGCAGTGATTTCCCAGGTGAGATGGTGCTCGGCAACGGCATCGACGAAGATGTGCTCCGCCAGGCGGGGATCGAGTCGGCGGACGGCTTCGCCTCCCTGACGAACGGGGACAATCGCAACATCATGGCGGCCCAGATCGCGGCCGAGATCTTCAAGGTTCCGCGGGTTATCACCCGGATCTACGATCCAATGCGCGAGGACGTTTATCGGGAACTCGGCCTCGACACGGTCTGCCCCACGTTATCCGGGGTTCGCCAGATCCATACGATGTTGAAAGGATGACCCAGCCATGTATGTGATCGTGATTGGCGGCGGCAAGGTCGGTTACTACTTGAGCAAGCACCTGCTCGATCGTGGTTACGAGGTCACCCTGATCGAGAAGGATCCGCGCCGGGCGGAAGTCCTCAATTCCGCCCTGGGCGAGATCGTGATGGTGGGCGACGGCGACGAGATGGCCTTCCTGTCGACCACCGGCATGGAGCGCTCCGATGTGGTGGTGGCCGTGACGGGCGACGATGAGGACAACCTGGTCGCCTGCCAGCTGGCCAAGCGCAAGTTCAACGTGCCCAAGACGGTCGCTCGGGTCAATAACCCTGCCAATGTCCGGATCTTCAAGACCCTCGGGGTTGACGTGGCGCTGAGCGCCACCGAGGTCCTACTCGACCTGATCGAGTCCGAGCTGGCCAGCAAGGAACCGGCGAACCGGTCCGCCGCCCAGCCCTAGAAAGGAAAAAAGCCGGTACTGGACCGGCTGTTCAATTCCGACTACGCAGCGTTACGCTTTGCCGATCTTATAGATCTTCGTCCCGCAGGTCGGGCAGGTTCCGGTGGTGGCCGGCTTCCCGTTCTTCATCGTGATGTGCTGCGGGTCCTTGATGTCGACCTTCTTCTTGCATTTCAGGCAATATCCGCTAACGGCCATAACACTCTCCTTTTGCTGGCTACTGGAAGGCCCCGGCGCCCCCAAAATCGGCCTGATGATAGCACAACCTCCCGAATTCACCTTGTATTCAAAAACCGGGGCAAAACTTGCACGCCCTCCCCCGCTGGGGAGGGGTGGGGACGGTTTATTCCCCGTAGCGCGACATGATGACGCTGGCGTTGTGTCCGCCGAGCCCAAAGGAGTTGGACAGCGCGACGCCGACGTTGGCGTGCCGAGCCTGGCCGGGGACGTAGTCGAGATCACATTCGGGGTCCGGCGTCGTGAGGTTGATGGTGGGCGCGATCACCTGGTCGCGGATCGTCAGCGCAAGGACAACGGCCTCTACGGCGCCCGAGGCGCCCATCATGTGGCCCGTCATCGACTTCGTGCTGCTGACTGCCAGCCGGTTGGCGTGCTCGCCGAACACGCGGTGAATAGCGTCGGTCTCGAACTTGTCG
>VBIS01000104.1:0-14806 GCA_005880605.1 Chloroflexota bacterium | reverse complement strand
GAGGGCTCCGGCACCTTCGGAAATCACAAAGCCGGTGCGATCGCGATCGAAGGGGCGCGATGCCTGGGTTGGGTCCTCGTGCTGCGCGAGGGCCCGCATGGCACAGAAGCCGGCATAGACGACCGGGATGAGCACGGCCTCGGATCCGCCCGTTACGATCGCTGCCGCATCCCCCCGGCGGATCGTCTCAAAGGCCTCTCCCACAGCGCCGCTGCCGGTGGCGCAGGCAGAGACCACGGCCATGTTCGGCCCACGCAGGCCGAGAGCGATGGCGATATGCCCCGACGCCGTGTCGACCAGCATGTTCTGGATGAAGGTCGGGCTGACCCTTTTCAGCCCGCGCTCCTGGAGGATGCGCTGCTGCTCGAGGAAAACCCCCAGTCCACCCGCCGCGCTTCCGAAGATGACGCCGATATCGTCAATCAGGCCGTTCTTCGCGAGCCCGGCGTCGGCGAATGCCTCCTGGGCGGCGACCAGCCCCAGCTGGGCATAGCGGTCCATGCGACGGAGCTCCTTCGGCTCGATCCGGCCGGTGGCGTCAAACCCCTTCACCTCGCCGGCGATCTGCACCGGGTATTCGCTGGCGTCGAAGAGCGTCACCTTGCCGATCCCAGACTGGCCTTCGAGCATAGAGGCCCAGGTGCTGGGCGCATCGAGACCGACCGGCGTCACCGCCCCCACGCCGGTCACGACGACCCGCTTCATCCCAGTGGCAACGGGGTGAGGACGCGCGCGACCTCGCGGTCGTTCAGGGTCACCACGTGAGCTTCCTGGCTGATGCGCCGGATCAGCCCCGAGAGCACCTGGCCGGGCCCGATCTCGAGAAATTCCGCGCTGCCGCGAGCCACCATCTCGACCACGGATGAGGTCCATTGCACCGGCTTGAGGATGTGGTCGGCCAGCTCCTTGCGGATGTCGTCAGCGCTGGTGAGGATCTGGCCGGTGATGTTGGCCACTACCGGGATCCGTGGCTGACGCAGCGGAAGCTTGGCGACGATCTCGCCGAACTGCGCGGCGGCCCGCGCCATCAGCGGCGAGTGCGAGGCGATGCTGATCGGAAGCCGGACGACTTTGGCCGCGCCACGGGCGCGCGCCAGCTCGGCCGCGCGCTCGAGCGCCGCCGCCTCACCGGAGAGCACCATCTGTCCAGGAGAGTTCGCATTGGCCAGGGTGATGACGCCCATCACGGAGGCCTCCGTCACCACCGCTTCCAGGGCGTCGCGGTCGAGGCCCAGCACGGCGAGCATCCCACCGGGACGCTCGGTGCCGTTCTCCTTCATCAGGCGACCACGCTCACGAACCAGGACGAGGGCGGTATCGAAGTCGATGACATCGGCGGCCACCAGCGCCGTGAACTCGCCGAGGCTGTGGCCCGCCACATATCGCGGGGCGACCACCTGGCCCATCGTGTGCCAGCGTTCCCGCATCGCCGTCAGGCACGCGATACTGACCGTGAGAATCGCGGGCTGGGCATTGATGGTGTCGTTGAGCTCCTGCTCAGGCCCTTCGAAACAGATGCGCGTCAGTCCGAACCCGAGGATCTCGTCGGCCCGCCGAAAAACACGGCGCGCCGTTTCCGATGCGTCGTAGAGGGCTTTGCCCATGCCGACGTATTGCGATCCCTGCCCGGGAAAGACGAAGGCCAGCGGGCCGTCGCCGTAGGGGGCGCTCATCGATGGGGTCAGGCGACGGACACCTTCCCCTTGACGTAGTTCCAGGCCTCGCCGACGGTACGAAGCTTCTGGGCATCGTCGTCCGAGATCTCCATCCCGTACTCCTCCTCGAAGGCCATGATCAACTCAACGAGGTCGAGCGAATCAGCCTGCAAGTCCTCCGTAAAGGAGGCTTCCGGGGTCACCTTCTCGACGTCGACGCCAAGCTGCTCCGCAATGATGCCGCGGAACTTGTCGAAATTCGCTTCGGCCATCGGTCCCTCCTACTGGTTTTTGGAGTCCGGGACACCGGGTGGTGCCAAATTCGGTCTAACAATAGCGAACCGGCAGGCGGGGGTGCGCCAATACCTGAGACGAGCTCGCAGGGAATGTATCCCGTCAGGTAGCGCTTGGTTACGGCTGGAACGTAACCACACGCAAAACCCGGACTTAAAATGAGGCGTGACTTCCGCTTCGATGCCCTCGGTCGCCCAGGCGGGGCGCGGATTGGCCCTGGGGGCGATCGCCGGCCTCGGCATCTACCGTCCACCGGCCGATGCCCCGTTGGCACGTCGCCTGACCGGCAGCGATCTGACCGGCGTCTCTTACCGCGTTCAGGCCGAGCAGGGGATCAACACCGCGTCATTGGCGGCCGGGGCGGCGCGCGCCGCGTTGCAGGCGGGAGGCGTCGATCCCGCCGACATCGGAATGATCGTCGTCGGGACCACGACACCGGACGTGCTCTGGCCCAGCACCGCCTGCCTGGTGCAGACCGAGCTCAAGCTGCCCATGGTGGCGAGCTTTGACCTCTATGCGGCCGAGACCAGCCTGCTGGCGGCGCTCAATGTCGGGATCCACTACATTGCAGCCGGGGCGCAAAGCGTCCTGGTGATCGGCGCGGACTCGGACAACCAGCTCGTCGACCTGCCAGGTCAGAGCGGGAACGTCCACAGCCGTGCGGCCGCTGCCGCGGTCCTTACCCGGGCCGGCGGCGACGCGGGTGTGTTATCGACGATCGCGGGTGGTGCTGCGCGCTCGGAGGGTAACGGCGAAGCGAACGATCGAACGGTACTGCAGGGCCTCACGGATGGGGCGACCGAGTGTCTGCGGAAGGCGCGCCTTTCAATGTCGGAGATCGACCTGGTTATCGCCGAGCAGTCGGCGCCCGAAACCATGGAGGCGTGGAGCAAGGCGGCTGGCGTCTCGTCGGGCCGGCTGCTCCTCGATCCAACGCGATACGGGAGCCTGCTGGCGGCGGCGCCCCTGACGGCGCTGCACGACGCGATTCAGGAGGGACGGTTGCAAAACGGGATGACGGCGCTCTTGCTCGCCTGTGGCCGCGGCCCGGCCTGGGCGGCGGCCTGCCTTCGCTGGGGTGGCGGAGGGTTGCTCGAATGGTGAACGGAACGCGCGTCGTCGTGACTGGCACCGGCACCATCACGTCCCTCGGACATACAACCCGCGAAACCTGGGAGGCGGTGAAGGCCGGCCGCTCGGGCATTCGCCGGGTTCAGGCCTTCGATCCCTCGGCCACGCCCAGCAAGGTGGCCAGCGAGGTGATCGACTTCAAGCCGGAAACCCGCCTCGACCGCAAGGAGGCGCGACGCATGTCGCGATTCGTGCAGTTCGAGATGGTGGCCGCCAAGGAAGCGTTGGCGGAGTCGGGCTTGCAGATCACCGAGGCGAACCGCGACCAGGTCGGCGTGTTGGTCGGCAGCGCGATCGGCGGTCTGGAAGAGATCGAGGAAGCGCACACGGTGCTCAAGGAGCGGGGACCGTCGCGGATCAGCCCCTTCACGGTGCCGATGATGATCGCGGACATGGGCGCCGGGCAGATCTCGATTTCGATCGGAGCGCGCGGCCCGAACTATTGCACGGTGTCAGCGTGTGCCTCCGGAGCCCACGCGATCGGCGAAGCGTTCGAGATCATCAAGCGTGGCGATGCCACAGCCATGGTTGCGGGAGGCAGCGAGGCCTGCGTGACGCCCCTTGCGCTCGCGGCCTTTTGCGCCGTGCGCGCCGTCTCGACGCGCGAGATCGAGCCAAGCCGGGCGAGCCGGCCCTTTGACGTGGAGCGGGATGGCTTCGTCATGGGAGAAGGCGCCGGCATCCTGGTCCTCGAGGAGCTTTCGTCCGCGCTCAAGCGCGGCGCGCCCATCCTCGCCGAAATCGTGGGCTACGCGGCCACCGCCGATGCCAGCCATATCACGGCGCCTGACCCGGTGGGCGCGGGCGCGGCCCAGGCGATGAAGCGCACGCTCTTGAAGGCTCGGGTCGCGCCCGAGGATGTCAGCTACATCAATGCCCATGGCACCGCGACCCAGCTTGGCGACGTCGCCGAAACGCTGGCGGTGAAAGACATCTTCGGAGACGCTGCCTACCGGATCCCGATCAGCTCCACCAAGTCGATGCTGGGTCACCTGCTGGGAGCCGCCGGATCGGTCGAGGCGGTGATCTCGGTCAAAGCCATCGAGGAGGGGGTCGCGCCTCCCACCATCAACCTCGAGCACCCCGACCCGCAGTGTGACCTCGATTACATCACGGAAGGTGCGCGCGAGCTGGACATCAAGCTGGCGCTCTCGAACTCGTTTGGTTTCGGCGGGCACAACGCCTCGCTGCTGTTCAAGCAATTCCGGAGCTAGCGTATTGATCTTCCTCAGCGATTTCATCAACGCTGAGGTCGTCGACGTTCGACAGCATCGGATCGGTCGAGTCCGCGACCTCGTGGTCGTCATGACCGAACCGTTTCCGCGCGTGACCGGCGTGATCCTCAAGGGGAACCGGAGAGTGCGCTCCGTCGATTGGTCGGTGGTACGCAGCTGGGACAACAAGGAGCTGAGCCTGAAGGTCGACGAGGCCAGCCTGCAGCCCCACGGCCGCACGGAAAACGAGCTCTGGCTCTCGCGTCAGATCCTCGACAAACAGATCGTCGACATGGATGGCCGCCGGGTGGTCCGGGTCAACGACCTGCAGCTCTCGCAGGTCGAGGGGTCGCTGTTGCTGGTCGGCGTCGATGTCGGCAGCCGCGGTCTGGCCCGACGCGTTTCGCTCGAAGGGCTCGGCCGGCGGGTCGCCTCTACCCTCCATCTCGACTGGCCGCAAAAGCTCATCTCCTGGGAAGCGGTCGACCCGGTTCGCAGCGACGTGAGCTCGGTCAAGCTGCGAATCGCCCACACCAAACTGGCCAAGTTGCATCCGGCCGACATCGCCGATATCGTCAACGAGCTCAGCCCGGATGATCGGAGCGCGGTCTTTGCCGCCCTGAGCGACGAAAAGGCGGCCGACACTCTCGAGGAGATCGACGAGCCACATATGCAGGCGTCGATCCTCGAGCGCCTCGACGTCGAACGGGCCTCCGACATCCTGGAGGCGATGGCGCCTGACGAGGTCGCCGACCTGCTGGCGGATATGCCGCGCGAGCGGGCGCAGCAGTTGCTGCAGAAGATGGAGGAAGACGAAGCCGAAGACGTCGAAGAACTGCTGGCATACCGCGAGGACACCGCGGGGGGCCTGATGACGACCGAGTACGTCGCCGTCCTGCATACGCTCACCGCGGCCGAGGCCATCGACCGGTTGCGCGAGCTCGAGCCGGATGCCGAGAGCGTCTATTACGTCTACGTCGTGGACGAGGAGGAGCACCTGCTCGGCGTGCTCTCGCTCCGCGACCTGATCGTTGCCCGGCCGGAGACTAAGATCCGCGACTTCATGATCAAGAACGTGATCTCGGTCGGGGTCGACGCCGGGCCGCGCGAAGTCGCGGAGGTGAGCTCGAAATACAATCTGCTGGCCGTGCCCGTGGTCGACCAGCACAATCGAATCCAGGGCATCGTCACCGTCGACGACATCATGGCGCGGGTCATGCCGGCGCGAGCCGGCGGACACCGCCGCCGGCGGATCTTCTAAAGCTCTTGGGGCAGCCGAAGGCCCTGGCCGTGCCGCTGGGACTCCTGCGCAGCCGGCGGACGCGGTTGCTGCTGCTGCTGTCCGTCATCGGTCCGGGCGTCATTACCGGCAACACGGACAACGATGCCACCGGCGTCACCGGCTACACGCTGGCCGGCTCGCAGTTCGGCTACGACATGCTCTGGGTCCTGGTGGTCACGGCGATCTGCCTCTGGCCGATCATGGAAATGGTCGCCCGCATGGGGGTGGTAACCGGCAAGGGGTTATCCGACCTCATCCGCGAGCGGTTCGGGGTGATGCCAACCCTGTGGGCGATGATCTTCCTCTTCATCGCCAATGCGACCACGACGGTCGCGGAGTTTACCGGGATCGCGGCCGCGGCGGCGCTGCTGTTCCCGTTTTCCGGCGACCTGGCGCGCTACATCGCCGTTCCAATCGCCGCCTTCCTGGTGTGGTTCCTCGTCTTGCGCGGCTCCTTCCGGGTGGTGGAGCGAGTCTTGCTGGTGCTGACGTTGGCCTACGTCTCCTACGCGATCTCTGCCTTCATGGCGCACCCGCCCTGGGGCCAGGTGATCCGCCAGACGTTCGTCCCGACGGTGCGGCCCTCGACCGCCTTCATCCTGATCTTCATCTCGGTGGTCGGCACCACCATCACGCCCTGGATGGCCTTCTTTCAGCAATCCAATGTTGCGGACAAAGGCCTGCATCCTTCCGACCTGACTTACGAGCGCGTCGATACCGGGATCGGCATCTTCATGACCCAGATCGTGGCCTTCTTCATCATCGTCGCCTGCGGGGCGACGATCTTTGCCCATCACGTCCGAATCGATCCGAGCGACCCCTCCGCCTTCAACAAGATTGCGTTGTCGCTGGCTCCATTTGCCGGTCACTATGCCACCCTTCTGTTCGCCATCGGGCTGATGAACGCGTCTCTGATGGCTGCCTCGGTCCTCCCGCTGACCACGACCTACGCCATCACCGAGGCCTTCGGCTTCGAGCGCGGTATCGACAAGTCTTTCCGCGAAGCCCCCGCGTTCCAAACGATCTACACGTCGCTGATCGTGCTCGGTGCCGGAGTGGCGATGTTCCCAGGCGCGCCGCTGGCGTTGATCACCAACTTGCCGAACATTGTCAACGGCTTAATGCTCCCCCTGCTCCTGCCGCTCCTGCTGATCCTGGCCAACGACAAACGCGTGCTGGGGCGGTACCGCAACGGCCTGTTCACCAACGCCTTATCCGGCGTGGTCTTCGCTTTCTTGACTGGTGTGACGCTGATCTTCCTGGAACGTCGCCTCCGCCTCGTCACCAAAGAGGACGAAGCGCACCTCCGTCAGCGAGGTGGTGCCCGAGCCATGTCGCACGACCTCCTCGAGCATGATCCGGGCGCAGTCATCCAGTGGGAAGTGGGCGATGCCCGTGCCAACCGCGGGGAACGCGATCGAATGCAGCCCTCGCTCGCTTGCAATCTCGAGGCTGCGCCGCGTTGCACTGCGCAGGCTTTCTGCAGAGGTGCGGCCGCCCAAGCGCATGCTCGCCGCGTGCACGACAAAGCGGGCTTTGAGCTGGCCGCCCCCGGTGATCGCCGCACCACCGACCTCGATGGGGCCGATCGCGTGGCACTCCGCCTGGATGGCCGGACCGCCGCGCCGGGCGATGGCACCGGCCACGCCCCCACCGAGAATCAGGTCGTTATTGGCGGCATTGACGATGGCGTCGACATCCTGCTCGGTGAGGTCGCCTTGCAGGATATCGACCGTCAGACCGCCGGTGTGCCAGGTCACCCGGCTGGCTGGACCTGCCAGGCCATCGAGGCCATCCGCGCCTCGACGTCCGCACGGGTGATCGGTTGCAGTCCCTTGACGCTGAAATGCTGGATCGCGAAGGACGCCATCACCATGGCGTAGCCGAGGGCGAGGCGCACCGACTCATCGGTTTCCACCTGCTGCTCGGCGAGCGCGCCGAGGAATCCGGCCGCGACCGCGTCACCGGCGCCGGTCGGGTCGGTCGGCGGGTCGACCGGCAAAGCCGGCAGGTGAATGTCTTCGCCGTGACGGTAGAGCGTCGCCCCTTTCGGCCCTTCCTTGATAACGAGTCCGCGCAACGTGAATCGATGGCGTAGCTGCTCCGACGCCTCCTCGATGGTGTCGACCTTCGCCAGTGCCATGGCTTCTGACGCGTTGAGAAAGAGGTAATCGAGGCGCTGGAGTACGGGCTCCAGCGCTTCCGGCTGCTCGCGGATATAGAGCTTCATCGTATCGCCGGCTACCAGCCAGGGGGCCTCGAGCTGCTCCAGGACGCGCATCTGATGACGCGGCTCCATGCTTCCGAGAAAGACGATCTTGGCCTGGCGCTGGTCGGCGGTGAGCACGGGGTTGAAGCCGCGGTAGGCGCCCTGGTCCGATGTCTCGTTGCGCGTGGTGCCGGTTTCGTAGTCGTGTTCGGCGCGCCAGCGATAGGTTGGCAGCGTGGACTGCGCAACGCTTCGCAGATCGGCGCCGGTTTCCCGCATGGCGTTCTGGAACGTTGGCATGAAGTCTGGACCCGCGGTGCCCACGACGGACACCGGCGCGAAGAGCCGTGCCGCGAGCGTGAAGTAGGTCGCCGATCCACCGAGACCATCGGTGTTGACGCCTAGCGGCGTGCGAACGTCGTCGCGAGTAATAGTGCCGGCCACAACCATCGGCCAGGGTTGATTGGGGGGCGTCACGAGGCCCCAATTGTACGGAGGCTTAGACCGCGAGTAGCTGAGGGTCGGGTCGAGCCAGTTCGCCCTCGACCGCGGCGACGAAACGCCGAACCGCCGTGGGGTCGGTGAGCAGCCAGGCCTCCTGGGGATGGATTGGGTCGGGTTGACAGAGCACCGCCATCGCGGTGTCGTCGCCCATGACCGCACTAAACCAGACGTTGGCCAGCCAGCCGAGACCCGGTTCGCGCCGATCGGCTTCCTGGGGCAACGGGGTGGTGTCGGGTGTCGTGACCACGGCCCGCCGCGCGCAGCGCAGCAGCGCGACCTCTTGATCCCACTCGGCCCGAACGGCCGCGGGATCGGGTCGCCCGAGGTACACGGTGTACCGGCCGGGTCGCATTGTCGCCAGGCTCTCGACCACCCGGCGGAGCAAGGGAACCGTCGTCAAATCGCTGACCTGGCGGCTTCCCGGGGTGCCTTCGACCAACATTGCCATCTCGCCCATGGGTGCAGGGTAGCAGAAACGGGCGGGAAAAGCAAACGTATGTTCGTAGGCATTTGGGCAAAGAATCTCCCTCCCCTTGCGGGGGAGGGTCGGGGTAGGGGTGTGGCCCTAGCGCCGCCGGAACAGGGGCACGATATTACCGGCGCCGTGCCAGCGGCCTCGAGCCGCCAGCATGAGGTCCTCCTGGGCCTCGAAGAGGACCTCGGCGGTCCGCTCCACCGAGCGGTCGATGCCCAGCCTCTCCCTGTACTTGCCATCCAGCTGGCCGAGGAGGTGAACGATCCGTCGCCAGATGTGGGTCGGAACCAACTTGATGTCTCGCAGCCGGCATTCTTCGACCGCGCCCAACAGTTGATCGGTCTCGCGCAGTTGGTTGCGTGGCGTCGGGGCGGTGCGACGCTGCCAGGCCCAGAAGCGATGCTGTGCGATTTCCAGAACGGTGCGCTCGATCATGACCTAAGCAGCCATGATAATCCCGGTATGGAGGAAACGGTCGAAAGTCAGGAAGTCTATGGCGGCAAGCTCTTCAAGGTGTACCGCGACCAGGTGCGATTGCCCAACGGGCACCTCACCGCGCGCGAGATCGTCCGACACCCGGGCTCGGTTGGCATCATCCCGCGGCAGTCGGACGGCCGCATCGTCCTGGTTCGACAGTTTCGCTACGTCACCGGCCGCGAGCTATGGGAGATCCCGGCGGGCACGCTGGACAAACCGGGCGAGGAGATTCCGGCCGCGGCCCGACGAGAGCTCGCCGAAGAGGCAGGCCTCAAGGCCGGGCGCTGGACCACGCTGGGCAGCGCCTACTTGATGCCGGGCTATTGCGATGAGCGGATGACGTTCTTCCTCGCCGAGGACCTGTCAGCAACTGAGGGGCATGCCGAGCTCGACGAATCCTTCAAGGTCAATCCCTTCGATGCCCATGATCTGCAGGTGCTGCGCTCGAGCGGCGAGCTGCAGGATGCGAAAACGCTGCTGGGGCTGGCCTGGGCCGGCGTGCCACTCTGGGCCGAGCCGCGCGCCCGCTGACCTACGCTTCTTCTTCGCCGCCTCTCGACTTCTGATACGCCGCGATCACCACCTGCGCCGCGTGCGCCGGCACCTCTTCGTAGTGTGAGAACTTCATGGTGTATCGTCCTCGCCCCTGGGTGATCGACCGCAGGTCGATTGGGAACCGGTACATCGAGGAGAGGGGAACTTGCGCCCGCACCTTTTCCGTGTGATCACCGGAGGGCTCCATCCCGGCGATCTTTCCGCGCTTGCCGTTGAGGTCGCTGATGACGTCGCCCATGTTTCGTTCCGGGACGAAGACCTCGACGTCCATGATCGGTTCGAGCAGGACCGGCTTGGCGTCCATGACTGCCTGTCGCATCGCCATCGCGCCCGCCAGCTTGAAGGCAATGTCCTTGCCATCGACCTGGTGGGTTGATCCATCCAGGAGGCGGACCTTGATGTCGACCAGGGGATTGCCGGAGAGCACGCCCTGTTCCATCGTCTCCCGCACGCCTCTCTCGACCGAGGGTCGGAAGTTCTGCGGGATCGATCCGCCGAAGATCTTGTCTTCCCAGACGAAGCCCGTCCCGCGTGGGACCGGGGCGATGTCGATCACGCAGTGACCGTAGAGTCCGGCGCCGCCGGATTGCTTCTTGTACTTTTTCTCGGCCTTGGCGCTGCTGGTAATGGTCTCCTGGTAAGGCACCCGCGGCACCGCCAGCATGCCTTCGACGCCGTACTTGCGTTTCATCTTCTCCAGCACGACCTCGAGATGCACGTCACCCATGCCGTGCACGATCGACTCCTTGGTGATCGGCTCGTGCTCCAGGGTCAGGGTCGGGTCCTCGTCGACCAGCTTGACGAGGGCGGCGTTGACCTTCTCTTCATCGGCCTTGTTCTTGGCGCTGACGGCGGCGCTATAGGTTTGTTCCGGGTACTGGATCGACGGCAGCCGCAGCGGATGATCCCGGCTCGCCAGGGTGTCGCCGGTCGCCGCCATCTGCAGCTTGCTAATGCCGGCGATATCGCCTGCCACGACTTCGGTCGCGGGCTCGAGCGTCTTGCCTTTGGGATATCCGATCGTCCCCGGACGCTCGGGCTGATCTTTCGAGGCGTTCAGCAGCGGAGTACCGGCGGTCAACGTTCCCGATACGACTTTGACATAGCTGATCCGGCCCACGAAGGGGTCGGCGGTGGTTTTGAAGACCAGCGCGGCCAGCGGCCGGGCTGGGTCAGCCGTCATCGTTTCGGGCTGATCATTGCGCGGGTTGACGGCCTCGACCGACGGGGCCTGCTTCGGCGACGGCAGCAGCGCGACGATGGCATCGAGCAGGCTGCTGATGCCAATCGACTTCCCGGCCGCGGCGCAGACCACTGGCACGATCGTGCCGGCGGCCACGCCCTTGGCGAGTGCGGCCGTGACCTCGGCATCACTCAACTCACCGCTTTCCAGGTACTTCTCGAGCAGGGCATCATCGGTCTCCGCCGCTGCCTCGACCAGCGGTGACCGGCGCGACTCGACCTCGGCGGCCATGTCGCCTGGCATCGGGATCTCTTTCGCGTGGCCTTGCTGGTCGAATTCATAGGCTTTGCGCGTCAGCAGGTCCACGATGCCCTTGAAGGCCGCTTCGTGGCCGATCGGTGCCTGGATCGAGACCGGACGCGGCGTGAACTCCTTGAAGCTGTCGACCGCCCGCCAGTAATCGGCATTCTCCTTGTCCATCTTGTTGACCACGACCAGGGTTGGCAGATTTCGATCGCGCACCTGGTGCCACCCCAGCTCGGTCCCGACGACGACTCCCGTGCTCGCCCCCACGACCAGCAGAGCGCCCTCGGCAGCGCGCAAGGCCCCGACGACCTCGCCGGCGAAGTCCTGGAAGCCTGGCGCATCAAGCAGGTTGATCTTGTGGTCGTGCCAGGTCAGGTGCGCGACGGCGGTGCCGATCGAGATCTTCCGCTTGACCTCTTCCGGCTCGAAGTCGAAGGTCGTGTTGCCCGCGTCCGGACGCCCCAGCCGATCGACCGTGCCACCGGCGTAGAGCATCGCTTCGGCCAGGCTGGTCTTGCCATCGTGGCTATGGCCGAGTAAGGCAACGTTACGGATCCGTTCCGGGTCGACTCGCCCCAATCGCTTGTCCCTTCAGCCAAAAGATAGCGCAACTGACGAGCGGTTAAAAGATCGGCGCTAGCGGAATGATCTCCACCGTGGTTCCGGCAGCGACCTCGCTCGTTCCCTGGGGAACGACGACCAGGCAATTAGCGTCCGCCATCGAACGGAGCACGTGCGAGCCCTGGTCGCCTGTCAGGCGAACCACGATCCGCCCCCCATCGTGCCGGGCGACGCCTCGAAAGTACTGTTCGAGGTGCGGGGGGTTCTGCAACGGCTCCTCGGTTGTCGCCGTCAGCCGCGGTCGCTCCAGGTCGGTGCGGCCCTGAAGCTTCAGCAGGGCAGGCCGCACGAAGAGCTCGAACGCCACCAGGCTCGACACCGGGTTGCCCGGCAACCCGATTAGAGGCACGCCGCTCACGGTGGCAAACATCAGCGGCTTACCGGGGCGGAGTGCAACCTGCCAGAAGGTCACCGCATCTCGCTCCTCGAGCAGGCCCCGGACGAGGTCGTAGGCGCCCATCGACACGCCTCCGGTGGTCACGACCAGGTCGGTCTCGCCGGCGCCTTCCAGCCGGCCGATGAGGTCACCACGCTCGTCGCGCGCCACGCCGGCATCGACCACGATGCCGCCGGCGTCCTCGACCGCCGCGAGCAGGCTGTACCGGTTGGTGTTGGTGATCTGACCAGGCCCCAGAGCCTCCCCCGGTTCGCGCAGTTCATCGCCGGTGGTCAAGAGCAGCACGCGGGGCCGGCGAATGCATTGGACCGCGACGCGACCTGCCGAGGCCAGCACCCCAATCAAGCCGGGTGTGACGACCCGTCCCGCCGTCGCCAGCAGATCGCCGCTATGTAGATCGCTGCCGGCCGCCCGCAGACTGGTGCCGGCTGCCACCGCGACTCGCACCTCGACCGTGCCGTCATGCTCGGCCGTGTCCTCGACACGCACCACGGCATCCGATCCCTCGGGGATCATGGCCCCGGTCATGATCCGCAACGCGGTCTTCGGCAGCAGGCTGGCCGGGGGCGCGGCGCCCGCCCGGATTTCGCCGAGCACTCGCAGCTGGACTGGATGGGCCGCCGACGCCTGTGCGACATCGCCCGCTCGGATGGCATAGCCGTCCATCGCCGAATTGGCAAAGGGCGGAACGTCCCGCTCGGAGCGAACTTCCTCGGCCAGCACCCGACCGCGGGCCTGCGTCAGGGCAACGGTTTCAGCGTCGAGCGCGGCGATCCGTTCGAGGATCCGCTCGCGCGCCTGGGCGACCGTCAGTAACGGCCGCGCTACCTGCTTACCGATCGTTCCAGTGGCTGTTTTCGAACTCGGGTCCGCCACCTTCGCCGTCGGTCACGACGTTCTGGTGGAAGCGTGCGGCGACCATCTGGTACGCCATGGCACGCGGAATGCCGAGCTTGGTGAGGGCCTTGACCTCGTCGGCCATGACCTTGTCGCGCGCGCCTTCGATGGCGGCGATGACGTCATCGATCGCGGTACGGGCTTTGGCCGCGCCGCCGGCGCCGTTCTCGGCGGCGACCTCCGAGGGCACTTCCGCTACCGGTTCCTTCTGGGCCTTCGCCTTGCCGTCCTTGGTCTCTTTGGGCATGGAATCCTTCACCTTACCAACTGGAATCGCGATCAGGCGGACACGCTCAAAGCGGCCGCCCCGCGCCTAGCTTTTACCCGTTCCATGGCGAACAGAAACGTCTCCTTGGCAAGCGCCGTAAGCGGCGCGGCCAGGAACATCCCGATCAAGCCAAAGAGCGAGGCTCCCAGCAGCGTGCTGAAGATCAGGAGGAGGGGATGGACGCGGGTGAAGCGCCCGAGGATCCAGGGCGCAAAGACATGGCTGTCGACCTGCTGGGCGACCAGCGCAAAAATACCGACGTAGATCGGGAGCGGATTGCCTGGGCCCGCCTGGGCCAGGGCCAGGACCACCGCCAGGGCCCCCCAGATCAGCGGGCCGAAGAAGGGCACGGCCTCGAGGAAGAAGGCAATGACCCCGACCAGGAGGGCCATCTTCAACCCGAGCACAAAGAGACCGACGGTCGCCACCACGCCGATGAACACACTGGTCAAGAGCTGGCCCCGCACGTACTCCAGCATGGTTCGATTCAATCGCTTCATCAGCTCCCGCGCATCATCCTGACGCGCAGGCGGAAGAAAGCTTCGCGCTTCCCGCGCCAGCCGCGGCCCATCGAGCAGCATGTAAAAGGTGAGCAGAGGGACGGCGATCAGCTCGAGGAGCTTGGGGAAGAGCGCGAAGGAACCCTGCACCATGTTGCCAATGGCTTCTCCAAATCCGGCGACCACGTCCCGCACCTCCTGGTCGAGCTGTCGCTCGACGTCGGGCGGGAACACGCCGGTGCCGTAGATCGTGTCACGCCAGGCCTGGAACGTGGCCGCAAGCCGGCGAGCCAGCGCTGGCTCGTGGCCGCCGCTGCTGAACATCGCCCGCCCGAGGCGATTCGCCTCGCCGGCCACCAGCGGCGCCAGCAGCAGGATGGCCACCACCAGGACGCCAATGAACGCCGCGAGGGCGAGGAACGATGCAATGACTCGCGGCGTCCCGCGCCGCCCCTGCGCCGGAATGCTCATGGCGTTCACCAGGGGCAGGAGGAGATAGGTCAGGAAGAGTGCCAGCACGAACGGCAGAATGATTTGGCGAGCCAGGTAGACGATCGCCAGCGCCACCATGATGCCGACCACCAGCCAGACGGCACCCGGAATGCGGCCTCGGAATCGGCGTGGCTCCCCCGTCACGGCGCTGGTGGGCCGACTGTAGGGGGCGTCGTTGAATTGCAGACCCATGTAGGCAGTGCTACGTTCAGCAACGTGAATCGAGCAAGTCGCTTGCATCGGCTCCTCGTCATCCTGTCGATGGCAACCGCCCGTCCCGGCATCCGGGCGGTCGATCTCGCCGAGGTTTTGAAGGTCAGCGAACGGACCGTCTTCCGTGACCTGG
>VBIS01000103.1 GCA_005880605.1 Chloroflexota bacterium | reverse complement strand
GAACTGGTGGATCGTTCGTGGCGCCGAGGACCTCGATACCACCGGGGAGCGACCGCTTGCCGCAAGTTAATCCTGCAACCATCGCCCTGCTTGTGGTGGCGCTCCTCGGCGCTGCCTGGGCCGCCGGCCTGCTGCGCGCGCACTATGAAGAGGGCCGTGCGACCCTACGGGTCACCCGTGCCGATCGGGTGCTGGTCACGCTCAATGTCCGCGACACCTGGCTGTTGCTGGCGCTCTCGCTGCTGATGGGCTGGGCGGTCGCGGCCGCGGTCGAGCGGTCAGCGTGGGTGCCCGGCTTCGACACCGATGGCCGCCTGGTTCCGGCGCTGGCGC
>VBIS01000102.1 GCA_005880605.1 Chloroflexota bacterium | reverse complement strand
GCCGGGCTGTCGGTCCCAGCGTTGCGCCAATGGTCGGTGGCCCTGCCCGGGCAGACCAACCTCATGTTGTTGATGGGCCTGATCGCGATGTTCGCCCTTGCCGGGGTGTGGACCAGCTGGTGGATCTTCCGCCGCCACAACGGGCTGGTCGCTCTATTGCCGAGCGGCACCATCCTTGCGGTCGAGATCATCAACGACACCAGTCCTGGACTTGGTTTCTTTGTCGTGGTCTGGTTGGCTGCCGCGGCGTCCGTTCTTCTTCGCCTCAATTACGTCGCCCTCAAGGAAAACTGGCGGTCGCGACGGCTGCCGCACGCGGCCGATACCGGCTGGACTTTCGGCGAGGTCGGCGCTGAAGCGACGGTGGCGATCCTGGCGATCGCCTTCCTCATCCTGCCGCCGCTCAGCAGCTCGGACATCAGCGGCGCGCTGATCCCGGGGGTCGTGCACGCCGACCCCTTTCATCCCTTCGGCATCGGTACCGGCTCAGGTCCTGGCGGAGGCATTGGATCGATCGGCTACAGCGAAACCGTTCGACCCGGCGCGCAGCTGAAAGCGGTATCGCACACGGTAATGCGGGTCAGCGGCGACGCCCCCATCTACTACCCATACTGGCGCGGGATCGCGCTGGCGGGCTGGGATGGGATCCAGTGGTCCCTGCTCCCCAGCACCCAGGAGGTGCCGGTGCGCCAGCAACCGCTGGTGGCCGCGGCGGCGACGATCCCGCGCGATGACCTGCCGTCGGACAGTCAGCGCATCCAGATCCAGCACGACACCTTCCAGCTGATCGTCCCGCCGGAGCAGACGCTCGCCACCGTCTTCAGTAGCGCCGAGATCATTTCCGTCAACCAACCCAGCACGGTGCGCGGCATCATGACCTCGCAACCGACGCTTCCAGGCCCCGTTCCCGCACTGGTCAATGTCGCCGGCGACAACGTCAGCCCGAGCACGTTCGATACCGTCGACCGGATCCACCTCGCCAACCGGGTGCGCGCACCATACACCTTCACCGTTACCGAAGCGGTCCCGAACGCGGCCGTGGACGAATTGAAAAGCGCGGGGACCGACTATCCGACCTGGATCGGGCCTTACATCAACCTCTACGCCGGTGACGTCATCGCCAAGGGGTACGCGACCACGCGCGACGCCGAGATCGCCGCGCTGGCCCAGCAGATCGTGCACGCCGCCAACGCGACGACCCCCTACGACCAGGCTAAGGCAGCAAGAAGGGCTTCTGCCAGGATTTCTCGACCGCCATGAACGTCATGCTCCGCACCCTTGGCATTCCCAGTCGCCAGATGAGCGGCTTCGGCCAGGGGCTCTTCGATGACAAGACCCGCCAGTACATCGTCAACGCGCTCGATGCCCACAGCTGGGTGGAGGTATTCTTCCCCGGTTACGGCTGGATCCCCTTCGAGGCGACCCCGGACAACATCAACGCTCCGATCAACCGGCCGGCGACACGCGCCTTGCTCAATGTCCCGAGCACCCCGGCGACCGAGGCATCGGCCCGCCCGCGCCCGATTCCGAAGGAGCCGGCCGTCGATGCCGGCGGGTCATCGTCGAATTCTGCCTTCCCCGATATCTGGCGCCAGGCCGTGGTGGCGGGCGGCGCGCTGCTCGTCCTCTTGATCATCGGCCTCTTGCTGGCGGCGCGCTGGCTGCTGGCGGTCAAGGACATCCCGCGCATCTGGCGTCGCCTGCTCTTCCTGGGCGACCGCCTCAACGTCCCGCGCCACCAGGGCGATACTCCACAGGAATTCGGTGGGCGGCTCGCGAGCTTCGTCCCACCACTCGATGAGGAAGTCCGGCGGCTGGCGAACCTCTACACCCGCGCGAGCTTCCGCCGCGGCGGTCTGTCGGCCGCTGAGCTCGCTGAGGCGCGTCGCGCCTGGCACCGAATCCGCGGCAGCTACACGGGCCTGGTGGTCAGCGCCTGGCGTGACGCGCTGCGTCGCGGCCGGGTGGTCAGCGCAGAGGAAGGCGCAGCGTCAGAAAATCCCGAGCCATCACGGCGCCGTTGACCGATACCTCGCTGCTGAGGTGGGTGATGATGAAGCGGGTCGATGGGTGCCGCTCCATCAGGCCCTCGACGTCCTTGCGCCCCAGGTGCAGCTCGGCACCATCGCCCTCGGGGTAGGTCATCTCGGCGATCACGTGATCGGAGGCTGCGACCAGCGCCTCGAGTTCTGGTGATACTTCCGCGTCCCCGCTGTATCCGAGGCGCACGCCGTCGCGCTCGATGCTGAACCCCAGGCAATTCAGTTCGTCGACGTGCTGCATGCGAAAGGCCCGGGCGCGGCTTCCATCGACTTCGAAGGTATCCCCGCCGGCGAGCTCGTGCACGGTCAGCTGCAGCCGTTCCCAGCTGAGGCGCCGCATCTTCTCGCCCCAGGCAAAATCGAGCAACTGCTCGACGTAGGCGGTGGCCCCGACGGGCCCGAAGATGGTGAGTGGCGCCGACGGCTCGTGCAGCAGCACGCGGCCCAGGATCAGCCAGGCGAGTCCGAAGGTATGGTCGGCATGAAAATGGCTGAGCACCACCGCGCGCGGCTCATCGAGCGAGACGCCCGCCTTTGGCAGATGGACGGTGAGCGGGGCGCCGGCATCCAGCAGGATGGCTCGGTCGACCAGGATGCTGGCGTTATACGCATGGGGGGAGAAGGCCGAACCGGTCCCAAGGAAGGTGACCTCCACTGACGAGACGGTAACAAATGTCGAGTACAGTGCAAATGATGAGTAGCCTGGAGAAAGTGCGGCTCACGCAGTGGTCGCACGGAGCCGGTTGAGCCTGCAAGATCGGTCCTGAGGACCTGGCTCAGGTTCTGAGCCACTTGCCTGTGCGGCTCGGCAACCCCGAGGTTCTGGTTGGGCTGGAGACCGGCGATGACGCCGCGGTCTACCGGCTGCGGCCGGACCTTGCCCTGGTGGTCACCACCGACTTCTTCACGCCCATCGTCGATGATGCCTACACCTTCGGCGCGATCGCCGCGGCCAACGCGCTGAGCGACATCTACGCGATGGGCGCGCAACCCCTGCTGGCGGTCAACCTGGTCGCTTTTCCCATCAAGGAGTTGGGGCCCGCGTTGCTCGCCGACATCTTGCGAGGCGGCCTGGACAAGGTTCGCGAGGCGGGCATCGACATCCTGGGTGGCCACAGCATCGACGACCACGAGCCGAAATATGGGCTGGCCGTGACCGGAACCGTCCACCCCGATCGGGTGCGGCGCAACCGGGGCGGCCGGCCGGGCGACCAGTTGGTGCTGACCAAGCCGCTGGGCACGGGTGTCATCAGCACCGCAATCAAGCACGGGGTGGCGCCGCCGGAGTCGGCGGCGGCCGCCATCGAGGGCATGCTCCGCCTCAACCGCGACGCCGCCGATGCCATGGCGACCATCGACGTGCATGCCGCCACCGACATCACCGGCTTCGGCCTGCTGGGGCACCTCCATGGGATGGCGCGGGCCTCGGGTGTCGCGGCGCGCGTCGAAGCGGCGTCGGTCCCCATGCTTGTGGGCGCCGAGCTGCTGGCGGAGGCAGGGGAAGTCCCCGGTGGCACCCGATCCAACGAGCGCTTTCTCGCCTCGCGGGTGCGCTGGCCGGCGGGCCTGCCCGCGGGCCGCCAGACGTTGCTCTGCGACGCCCAGACCTCTGGCGGGCTGCTGCTGGCCGTCGCCGCGGACGAGCTGGATCGCTTGCTCAGCAGCCTGGAAAACAAAAAGGTGTCCGGAGCCGTGGTCGGCGAGCTGATTGAGGGAGAAGCCGGCTCGATCCTGGTCGTCTGAACCCACCCCGGCCGGTGACAATGCCGCAACGAGCTGACGCGGCCGTGCAACATCAGGATCAGCGCAACATACGTTCAGGCCGCCAGCGCACGTATTAGAAGGTGAATATGTCCGCGCCTGTCTTTGGGACCCCCCATAATGTCACCCTGTGCAGCCACTCGGTAAGGCGGCGTCCGACGACGATCGCCCCCTCATCGAGCGGGTTCGCCGCGGTGACCAGGACGCGGCACGGATCCTCTACGAACGCTACTTTGATCGGATCTACAACTATGTCTACGCCCGCCTCGGGAGGGCGGAGGATGCGGAGGATCTCGCCATCGACACCATGACCCGCAGCCTCACCCGTCTGGATCTCTTCCAGGACCAGGGCGTTGCCTTCTCCTCCTGGGTCTACCGGATCGCGCACAACGCGACCATCGACCACTACCGCCGCCAGGGCAGGGCGACACTCGTTCCGCTCGAGTCGGCGACCATGCCGGTCTCGGCGGATCCGTCCGAGCTCGCGGTGGAGCAGCTCTCCAATGAAGACCTCCGGGAGGCCTTGCGCACCCTGACCGACGAGCAGCAGCAGGTCCTGATCCTTCGCTTCTTCCAGGATCTGACGGCCGCGCAGGCCGCCCGGATCATGGGCAAGTCGGTGGGCGCGGTGCAAGCCCTCCAGCACCGGGCACTGGGCTCGCTCGAGCGTGCCCTGCACGGGAGGACGAACAATTGACGCCTGAAATGGAACGCCTGGAGCGGTTGGCGGAGCGGTTGCGCTCCATCGACCCTGTCATGCCATCGCCCGGCGCCAAGATTCGCGGCTGGAACCTGGTGCTCGCCGCGGTGGAGCAGTCGGCGACCGTCCGGTCGCGGTCGCATCCGGTCCGCCGGTTGGTGCTCGCCGCCGTGTCCGCCGGGGTGCTGCTGGTGGCGGGCGCTGTCGCCGCCTCCGCCGACAGCCTGCCGGACTCGGCCCTTTACTCGCTCAAGGGCGTGGTGGAGAACGTCCGCGGCGCGCTGGCCTTCAGCCCGTCGGATAAGGTCGCGTTCCACCTTGACCTCGCCCGGACGCGCCTCACCGAGGCGGAGGCCATGATCGCCCGTCACCGCCTCGACCTCGCCGATCGCGCGCTGAACGGTCTCGATGACCAGCTCAACGACGCCGCGCTGGTGGTCCAGTCGGAGAAGCAGAGCGATCCCGCCCTGGGTGCCAGCCTCGAGAATCGTCTGGTCCAGGCGATCGCGACCCACGACCAGCAGCTCGCCGGCCTTCAGGGCCAGGTGACGAACCCGGAGGCAATCGCCGCGATCGCACAGGCCCGCGACCGCGCCGCGCAAGCCATCCAGACCGCGAACAAGCCGGCCTCGTCGAACGGCGGCGGCAAGCCGAGCGCCTCACCGGCCGGCAAGGGCAGCGGCACGAGCGCGACGCCCCACCCGACGCCTAACCACTAGCCGCAAGCGCTTCGCGCCGCCCCGGTAGCATGGCCGGGATGCCGCGACGCCAAGTGCTCCTGATGGTCGCCGCGATCGCGCTCCTGGTGGCGGTCCTCGACCAGGCAAGCAAGGCTTGGGCTCGAGGCGGCTTGACGCCGGGACACGAGGTCACGATCATCCCCGGCTGGCTCTGGTTCCGCGTTGCCAGCAACAGCGGCGCCACCCTCGGATTGGGCACAGGGAACAACGCGCTCTTCGCGGTGGTGGCGTTGGTCATCGTCGGGGCGATCGTGATGCTTG
Organism: Chloroflexota bacterium; assembly: GCA_005880605.1. Classification (GTDB taxonomy): domain Bacteria; phylum Chloroflexota; class Dormibacteria; order CF-121; family CF-121; genus CF-13. The sequence goes on along the minus strand of VBIS01000102.1, from coordinate 4,605 downwards.
CACTGCGAAGGACCGTCGGCGGCGTCCTTGGCATCGGCTCGCTGGGCGCCGTCGCCGGCGGGACCCTCGGCAACCTCGTCGACCGACTCCGGCTGGGCGGGGTGACCGACTTCATCGAGGTCCGCTACTGGCCCACCGACTTCAACCTTGCCGATGCCGCCATCCGCCTCGGGGTCGTCCTCTTGCTGCTCACCCTGCTGCTGGACTGGACCCACCGGCCTCGCCGCGCTACGCTTGGTGCAGGGAGGGAGCGTTGACCGCACCGACGACTCACGTTCGCGAGATGGCGGCCAACCTGTTGCTGGGACGGGCGCTCCAGGCGCTGGACGCCGCCGGTGGCCTGGTCGTGTTCTGGGACGCGGAAGGCCGCTGGCAGAAAGACGCCTTCACCCTGCCCGGGCGACCCGACCGACTCGAGGAGCTGGCGTCCGTGCTCGAAGCCCTGCTCGAGTGGACCCTGTACACCGAGAAGCCCGCCGCCATCGACAATCTTCAGCGCAGTCGATGGGCCCGGCACCTCCTCCACGGCGCCGAGCCGCCGCGTGGTGCCGTGGCTGCGACGCCGATGGCCCAGCGCGGCACCATCTGGGGGGCAGTTGCCGTCTATCGCACCGAGCCCGGGGTCGGATCGATCGATCTGCTCGGCGAGCTCGCCGAGCTGGCGACCGAGCCTCTCAGTTCGATCGCCGCCAGCCGCCCAGAAGGCATCGCATAACGCGGCTCGCGCGCCGGGCGTCCGTATCATGAGCGCGAATGCGCGCTGAACCGTCGATGCGCCGGCTGGCGGCCCTGCGCCAGCGATTGCTCGATCTCGAGTTGGACGGTCTGGTTGTGACCTCCCCCGAGAACATCCGCTATCTATCCGGATTCACCGGCAGCCTCGGCTACCTCGTCATTGCCGGGGACGCCGCGGAAATCCTGGGGGACAGCCGCTATTGGCTGCAGATGGAAGCCGAGGCGCCGGCCTTCAGACTCATGCCATCGGGGCCGTCGCATGGCCTCTGGGCGCTGGTTGCCGAGCGCATCAAGGCACTGGGGCTGCGGCGGGTCGGCTTCGAGTCCCAGCACCTGACATTCGACCAGCATCAGCGACTCTCGTCTGCGCTGCCACCCGAGCCGACGCTGGTGGCGACCGCGAGCCTGGTCGAGGAACTCCGAATCGTGAAGGAGCCCGAGGAGGTCGAACTGCTGCGGGCGGTGGCGTCGATCGCCGGCCGTGCCTTCGATCGGGTTCGCGCGGCCATCAGGCCCGGGCTTCGCGAGCGGGATGTCGCCTTCCTGCTGGAGCAGACTTTCCGCGAGCTCGGGGCCGACGGCCCAGCCTTCGAGACCATCGTCGCCGCCGGGGAGCGCGGTGCTCTTCCGCACGGCCGCGCCTCCGACCGGGTTATCCAGCGAGGCGACATGGTGGTGGTGGACTTCGGGGCGACCGCGGCCGGGTACCACAGCGACACGACGCGAACTATCGTCGTCGGCGAGCCAACCCCCGAGCAGGCCCGCGTAATCGAGGCGGTGCGGCAGGCGCAGCTCGCCTCCATGGCGCTGATGAAACCCGGAGAGACCGCTGATGCCGTCGACCGGCGCGCCCGCGAGGCCCTCGCCGGCGAGGAACACGCCTACGGCCACGGCCTGGGCCACGGCATCGGATTGCAGGTGCACGAGCGGCCCTACCTGTCGCCCACGGACCACACGGCTTTGCGGACCGGGATGGTCATCACCAACGAACCCGGGATTTACGTTCCCGACTGGGGCGGCGTTCGTCTCGAGGAAATGGTGCTCATCACGGACACCGGCCCGGAGGTGCTCACTTCGGCCTCCTGGGAGATTGGCGTCGGATGACGGCCGCCCAGGCCCTGCGCGAGAAGCTCGAGGTCTCGATCTTTGCAGACGATCTCTTCGGCGAAAACTGCTACGTGATCCGGCGCCGCGACACGTTGGCTGCGCTCGCCGTCGACCCGGGCCTGCAGCTGGACCGGGTTCGGCAGCTGATCGATTCGGAGAGGTTGACCCTGGAGCACATCCTGGTGACGCACGGCCACATCGATCACGTCGCGGGCGTTCCGGCGCTGCATGGGCAGACCGGTGCGCCGATCGCGATGCATCCCGACGACCTTGCCATCCTCGACTGGGAGACGATTCCCCAGTACCCCTTCGTGCCGTCCGACTTTAGCTCCTTCTCGGTCGTCACCGCGCTCACCCACGGGATGACGCTGGCCTTCCAGGACCTCAGCCTGCGCGTCCTCCACACCCCGGGGCATACGCAGGGCTCCGTCTGCTTTCTCTTCGGCCTCGACTGCTACGCGGGCGACACGCTCTTCCAGCGTGGCATCGGCCGAACCGATCTGCCGGGCGGCGATATGCACAAGATCGTTTTCTCCATTCGCAACGTGCTCTACGCGTTGCCACCCAAGACCGTGGTGCATCCGGGTCATGGGCCGGCTACCACCATCGAGGAGGAGAAACTGCTCAACCCCTTCGTTCCGGGGGGTTGACGGTGCGGATCGCCTCGCTCTTGCCCAGCGCTACCGAGATCGTCTGCGCGCTCGGGCTCGAGGACAGCCTGGTGGCGGTCACGCACGAGTGCGACTACCCGGAATCGGTCAAGACCAAGCCCGTCGTGACTCGCAGCGTGCTCGACGGCAAGCGTGACAGCGCGCAGATCGATCGGCACATCCGCGAGCTGGTTCACCAGGGCAGCAGCATCTACACGCTGGATGCCGGCCGGCTGGCGACGCTGCACCCCGATGTCATCCTGACCCAGGAGCTGTGCGAGGTTTGCGCCGTGTCCTATCCCGTGGTGGAGCGGGCGGCTCGCCGCAGCTCGACCCCGATGCAGCTGGTCTCACTCGAGCCGCAGCAGCTCGCCGACGTCTTCGAGCACATCCGCCTCGTCGGCCGGCTGGCGGATCGCGAGACGGACGCAGAGCAGGTCGTCGCCAAGCTCGAGGCGCGTATCCGGCAGGTGCACGAGGTCGTTCGCCATGAGCCGGTGCGGCCGACCGTCATCCTGGAGTGGATCGATCCGCCGTTCAACGCCGGCCACTGGACGCCGGGGCTGGTGCAGATGGCAGGCGGCCGTGACCTGCTGGGGATCCCCGGCCGGCCGGCACACCCTATCGAATGGAAGGCCGTGATCGACGCTCGCCCTGAGGTGCTCGTCATCTCCGCCTGCGGGTTCTCGCTCGACCGCAGCGTGGCCGAGGCGGACACGGCGCTGCGCCGAGTCGGCGCGCTCGCCGGCGAAACCTGGGTCGTCGACGGCAATGCCTTCTTCAGCCGGCCCGGTCCGCGGCTGGTGGACAGCGTCGAAATCCTCGCCGGCATCCTCCATCCAGCGGTGGTGGCCTCGCCGCCGGCGAGCGTGGCTCGACGCCTGCGCTAGCTGTAGTTCCCGCGGACGTTGTTGACAACCGACAGAGCCTCGCTGCACGGTTTGGGTGTCCAAATCCAGACCGACAGGAGGCTCTTATGGCTCATCGTAGGGCGAAGCTCACGGTGGCGGGGCGGGAACTCGTGGTGCGGCGGATCGTTGAAGGTGGCTGGCCGACCGTGCGGGTCGCCGAGGCGATGGGGATCTCGAGAGCAACGGCGTACAAGTGGCTGGCCCGATTCCGGACGGAAGGCCAGCCAGGGTTGGAAGATCGCAGCTCGCGGCCGCGGCGGTCGCCCCGTCGGCTGAGTGCGGACCTGGTCAACCGGATTCTGGCCGCCCGGCGCCAGCAGCACTGGGGACCGCACCGGCTGGCGCCCGCGCTCCGAGTTCCACGCTCGACGATTTACGCCGTGCTGCGCCGGCACCAGTGCGCGCGCCTGCGTGACTTCGATCCCCCGACCGGCGCGCCGATTCGCTACGTGATGGAGCGGCCCGGGCAGCTGATTCACGTCGATGTGAAGAAGCTGGGCCGCATCCCACCCGGGGGCGGCCATCGGCTTTTGGGGCGGGAAATCGGAAGGCGGAACAATCCGAAAGGGCTCCGCCTGGGAACCGACTTCGTCCATGTGGCCGTCGATGACGCGACTCGGCTGGCTTTTGTCCGGGTCTACCGCGACGAGCGCGGCGTGACCGCCAGCCACTTCCTGCAGGCAGCCGCTCAATTCTTTGGCCGACACGGGATGCCGATGCAGCAGGTGATGACCGATTGTGCACGCTCCTTCCGAGCGTCCCGCTGCTTTCAGGAGGCCTTGCGCCAGGTGGGGGCTCGCCATCTCCTGACGCGACCCTATCGCCCGCGAACCAACGGCAAAGCGGAGCGCTTTATCCAGACCATGATTCACGAGTGGGCCTACACCTGCCTCTATCCGACCAACGACCTCCGTCTGGCTGCCCTGCCGCGATGGGTTCACTTCTACAATTCGCGTCGAACCCACACCGCGCTCGGAGGCAGAGCTCCGCTCACTGTTGTCAACAATGTGTGTGGGAACTACAGCTAGCGCAGGCGTCGAGCCACGCTCGCGGGCGGCGAGGCCACCACCGCTGGATGGAGGATGCCGGCGAGGATTTCGACGCTGTCCACCAGCCGCGGACCGGGCCGGCTGAAGAAGGCATTGCCGTCGACGACCCAGGTTTCGCTAGCGAGCGCGCCGACTCGGCGCAGCGCCGTGTCC
>VBIS01000101.1:8625-13476 GCA_005880605.1 Chloroflexota bacterium | reverse complement strand
TAAATATAACGGAGATCGTTCGGGTAGTTTTCAGGCCCGGGCCCCCACCCTGACCCTCCCCCGCGAGCGGGAGGAATGGTCCCCATGGGGCCTGAGTAGTTAGCTGGCGGCCTTGGCCCGGCGGTCGATCGGCACGTAAGCCACGTCTTTCTCTCCCAGGTACTCGGCGCGAGGCCGGATCAGCCGGTTGTCCGCGTACTGCTCGAGCACGTGCGCCGCCCAGCCGGCCGTCCGGCTGACCGCGAAGACTGGCGTGAACATGTCGATCGGGATGCCCATCGTGAAGTAGCAAGACGCCGAATAGAAGTCGACGTTGGCATAAAGGTGCTTCTGCTGCATCACCACCTCCTCGAGCTTGCGTGAGATCTCGTACCAACGGAGGTTGCCGATGTGCTCGCCGAGTTCTTTCGACGCCTGACGGAGATGCGTCGCGCGCGGATCCTCGGTCTTATAGACCCGATGCCCGAAGCCGGAGATCTTCTGGTGCGCCTGGAGCTTCTCGGTGACATACGCCTCCACTCGGGATGGCTCGCCAATCTTTTGCAGCATCTTCATGACCTGCTCGTTGGCTCCGCCGTGCAGGGGACCCGCTAGTGCACCAATCGCCGAGACCATGGCGGAGTACATGTCGGCCAGCGTGGCCGCCGTCACCCGGGCGGCAAACGTCGATGCGTTAAGTTCGTGGTCGGCATGGAGGATCAGCGCAAGGTCCATGACATGAACGAACAGCGGATCAGGCTCGGCGCCGTAGAGCATGCGCAAGAAGTTCTCGGCGTGGCTTCCGTCGGGTTCAGGCGGGACCGGCTGGCGGCCGCGCCGAATCTGCTCGTAGGCGGCGACGATGGTCGCAGTTTGCGCCGTCACCCGCATCGCTTTCTCGACGTTTGCTTCCCTGGACGGATCGTGCGCCTGCGGATCGTAGAAGGCCAGGGCGGACAGCGCTGTCCGGAGAGCATCCATGGGCGTAGCACTGCGCGGAAAGTCCTTCATAATCGTCAGGACCTGCGTGGGCAGCGGGCGGTGGGACGCTAACTTGGCACTGAACTGATGTAAGCCCTCGCGGGTTGGCAAGGACCCGAACCACAGAAGATAGGTGGTCTCTTCGAAGGACGAGTTCCGGGCCAGGTCGTGGATGTCGATGCCACGGTAAGTCAGCTTGCCCAGCGGTCCGATGATGTCGCAGATCGTCGAGGTCGCCGCAACGACATCCTCGAGACCGCCCTTCGTCATCGGCATACGAGGCAAGTATAAGAAGCCGTCTTCGCGGCGCGTTAGGCTGGCTGCGTGAGTTGGAAGCTGGCGGCCAAAGATTCGGGCCAGGGCTACTACACGTTGCACACGCAGGAGATTGGATCGGTGCCAGTTCGCTTGTTCTTGACGCCGAATCTCCTCGATCAGGTTGAAGAGTCGATTTATCCCCAGATCGTGAATGCCGCCAGCTTTCCCGGCGTCAAGCTGGTGGCGATCACGCCCGACGTCCATCACGGCTACGGCGTGCCCATCGGCACGGTTCTCCTCACTGATGCCGACGCGGGGGCCGTAGCAATGGGCCCCGTCGGGTTTGACGTGGGATGTGGGATGCTGTCCGCCTCGAGCCAGGTACCCGTCAGCGCAGCGACGCCGGAGAACCGGTTGCGCTTCAACCAGGAGGTCACGCGCCGAGTCGCGCTGGGACCCGGCAAGGCCAGCCGCACGCGCCTGAAGGACCTGACGAAGCCTCAGTTCGAGGCGATCATCCGCGGCGGCGCCGCGTACTACGCGCAGCACTACGGCGAGCGCGTGGACCGCACACACGCCGAACGCGATCGTCTTCCGGTGGATGACGCGTGGCAGCCGCCCTGGGGTGGTCCGGGCCGGCCGGAGCGTGGCATCCCGCAACTCGGCACGCTCGGCGGCGGCAATCACTTCATCGAGCTGCAGGGCAACATCGGCAGTGACACGCTCTACGTCCAGATGCATTCCGGCAGCCGCGGCTTCGGACATGGCCTGGCGACGAACTATTTCAACCTCGCGAAAAAGGAGAACCCGGCAATCAAGGCGCTCGACCTTGGCTACTTCACGCCCGAGTCACCGCACTATCGCGAGTATCTGAATGCCGTCGCGGCGGGCGGCAACTTCGCGATCGTGAACCGGCTCGCCATGTTCGAGCAGATCGCCGCTGCCTTTGAGGACGTGTTCGGCAAGCCGCTCTCGCTGGTCTATGAGATCAGCCATAACCTTGTCCAGCGGGAACATCATCCGGAGTTCGGCTGGGTCCACGTCCACCGCAAGGGCGCCACCCGCGCCTTCCCCGCGGGCTACGACGACCCGCAGGCGGGGCATCCGATCCTGATCCCGGGCAGTAACCGCGATTCGAGCTTCATCCTCCGGGCGGCGCAGCACGCTCATGTGAGCGGCTACAGCGTCAACCATGGATCCGGGCGGCGGATGTCCCGCAATGCCGCCAGGAAAACGCTGAAACAAGACGCCGTGAATGCGGCTTATCGAGAGGCGGGCATCATCGTAAACATCGATGGCGTGGTCCCCATCGACGAGTCGAAGGACGTCTATAAGTCGTCTCGCGAGGTGGTCGAGGCCGTCACCCGAGCGGGCCTCGCGAGCATCGAGCACGAGCTGATGCCGCTGGCCTCGATAAAGGGCAACGAATGATCAGGGCGACAGGGAGACGTTTTGCGACAGCCCGAGATTGACGCCGCCGTCGGTCGTGCTGACGCCGATCGTGATGCTGTGCTCGGGTGTTTGAACTTCGAACGCGCCTGACGAATCGGTCCCGGGCTGCACCAGCTGCAGGATGGCCGTCGTGAGGCTCGAGCCCGGCGTCAACCCGAGTGGCCGGCTGAATCCGGCAGCCCGACGAATGACCGGGCAAACGATGTACGTGCTCGGACCGGTTCGGGTCACTTTTGGCGAATCGAGCGTGAAGGACCGAATCACGCGGTCGATACGGCCGGTGTTGAACTCCGTGTAATAGAGGTTGTCCGCGCCATCCAGCGCGATGCCCTGGGGTTGCTGGATGCCGGTAATGACGCCGACCTGGTGCCCCTGACTATCGAGCTCGTGGATAGCGTCGTCCCCGAGCGTGTTGACGAAGATGTGCCCACCTCGACCGACGAGCACGTCATCGGGCGTCGACAAGGTCGCGAAGCGAACTTTGGCCGGCGTCAGCGCCCAGAGCGTGCCGCCTTCGTCGGCGACGAAGATGCGCCCGGCCCGATCGACCGCGGCCCCGACGGGACGCACCATGCCGCTCGCGATCTGGGTGGCGGTCTTGCCGTCCGAGCTGACACGCCAAACGACACCGTTCGGACTGTCGGGCACGATCACGTTGTCGGCCGTCGGGAGGAAATTACCTTGGGAATCGAGGCTCGGAAGGATGGGGCCGATGCCGTCGATGCCGTCGCGTGCGGTCCGGTTCGGAAACGCGTGCCACAGCGTGACCGCGTGACTTTTCGGGTCGATCGCGACGACGCGATTGCGTCCCTGCTCACCGACCAGGATGCGTCCATCCGCTTGGACGACGATTCCTTCCGGGGCCGACATCCCGCCGGCGATTCGCTCCACCGACCCGTCGGCATTCAGCGCCGAGACGAAACCCGTCTTGATATCGCTGAAGAGCAGACGCCCGGCGTTGTCGAACACCAGGTCATCGGGGGCGGGCTGGTTTTGGAGCAGAACCTGTGGACCTGCCGAGGCCGCGGTCGCGGCACATGCAGCCAATGGCGACGTGTTCGGGCTTGCGACGGGAGTGGGCGTGACGTGTTGTGTCACCGGCGCTTGCCGGCACGCCGTTACCGTCATCAACATCAGGGCGAGAGCCGCGCGTTTTGCCGTCGCCGACATGGTCAAACTTCTCATCGATCTTGTTTGACCATCGACAATCGCAGGTCTACCATGGCGTCGTGCTCAAAGTCATTTCCGCTCCCGAACTCGCCCGAAACCTCGACCCAATTCTCAAGGCGCTTGAGGAAAGCGGCACGACGCTCATCATCAAACATCACGACCAGCCGGCGGCTCTGCTGGTTCGGTTCGATGCCTACGTCGCGATGCTCGCGACCATGGACTACTCCGGATGGGAGCGCTGGATCGATGAGGTTCGCGCCGCCTTCCCGACCACGGTTATGAGCCCACCGCGCAGGCCGAAATCGCTGGTTCCGACATTTATCGACCCGGCGGATATCGGCTACGCGCCGCAGCTCGGCCAGGTCGGCACCTGCGCGGGACGGCGGCGCCTCGCTGTGGAGTTGGCCGCGATGGGCATGCAGTTGGATGAGCAACAGCTTGGACCGGTTTACTCACTCGTCCTCAGCCTGGCCGAGCGCAAGCGGGTGCTTTACGCCGAGGATCTGAAGCTCGCCGTCGAGGAAGCGCTGGGACGGGCGACGCCCGGTCGGTTCGCCCTGAAGGAGATGCAGGTTAACGCGCAAAGTGGCGTCTCGAGCACCGCCGAAGTCGCCCTGAGCGATGAGGGCGCCGTGCGGTCCGCCCGCGCCAGCGGCAACGGTACGCTCGATGCGGTCTTCCGCGCCATCCAGCAGGTCACCGGCGTGCCCGCGGAACTCGAGGATTTCAGCCTGGCCGCTGCGACCCAGGGCAGTGATGCGCTGGGCGAAGCGGTCGTCACCCTGAGCCAGGGATCGCAGGTCGTGGTCGGGCGAGCTGCTGCCCTTGATGTCGTCGAGGCGGCCGCTAACGCCTACATCAACGCCTTGAACTGGCTGGTGCGCCCGCACCGGGCCCCCACCCTGCCCTCCCCCAGCGGCGGAGGGATCCGGGCCGAGCACTGACGCCGCGACCATTTCGGTTTGGCCTGAGCGTCAGCCGGCCACGACCGAAGACGGAGTGGATGGCATT
>VBIS01000101.1:0-8571 GCA_005880605.1 Chloroflexota bacterium | reverse complement strand
CTGCTGACAGATGGTCGCTTCGAGTTCGGCCTCGTCGCTGGTTGTCTGAAGAGCGAGTACGATGCCGCCGGCCTTCCGTTCGATGATGGCGGCACGCGGGTTGAGCGAATGGCGGAGGCGTTGCACATCGTCAAGGCCCTGTTCGCCGCGACGCCGGTAACGCACGAGGGCCACCACTACCGGCTGACCGGATTGACCGGGGCTGCGAAGCCGGTGCAGCAGCCCCACCCACCGGTACTGATCGGCGGTGGCGGGCGGCGCCTGCTCACGCTGGCCGCCAACGAGGCGGACATCATCAGCATCATGCCCCGCTCCCGCCGCGATGGCTCGGGCCTGGAAGATGCTGACGCCAGCCCGGAGGTGTTCACCCAAAAGGTGGCCTGGATTCGAGACGCCGCCGGCGATCGCTTTTCAGGCATCGAATTGAACACCCTGGTGCAAACCGTCGTGATCACGGACGATCCAACCGTCTCGGCGGCGCCGCTGGCCAAGGAGTACGAGATGGACGTCGATCAGGTGTTCGAAACGCCCCTGGTGCTGATTGGGTCAGCCGATCAGATTGCGCAGACGCTCATCCTGCGACGCGAGCGATTCGGCATCAGCTACATCACGGTCTTCGAGAAAGATCTCGAGAACATGGCAAAAGTCATCCATCGGCTCGGGCGCTGACCGGGTCAGCGCCGGCTCAAGGCGAGGTCGACGACCGGCGCGCTAGCTGACACATCCATCAACGAGGGCGCCCAGCGCGGCCAGCGAGCCCGCAGCGCGATGACGCGGGCCGCGGACGCCTGCACCTCGTCCATCGGAATGACCCCGGCGCGCACCTGTTGTTTGACGGCCTCGATCGCCGACGCCTGGTAAGCCGCATCGGCGCTGTTGAGCAGCACCAGGTCATTACCGGCGCGCACGGCCGCAATCGTTGCGTCGGGCAGGCTGTAGAGCGTGGTGATCCCGCCCATCCCGAGGCCATCTGTGACGATCACGCCAGGAAAGTGCAGGCGATCACGGAGCAGGCCGGTCACGACCGCCCGGGAGAAGACGGCCGGCGTGCCCGTCGGGTCGAGGCCCGGCACGACCACCGCCGTTGTCATCACCGCGTCGGCACCCGCATCGATGCCGGCCTGGAAGCTGCGCGCCTGAGTCGCGGCCCACTGGTCGAGGCTCTCGCCATCGGTCGGCATGGCGGAGTGCGGATCGCCGGCGGCCCCGCCGAGCCCGGGGAAATGCTTGAGGGTCGCCGCAACGCCCCCATCGTGGAGCCCGGTCACGGCCGCGGCGACCAGCGGCCCGACCACGGACGGATCGCCGCCGTAGGAGCGATCGCCGATGACCCCATCGGCCGCGTTGGTGCGCAGGTCGGCGACCGGCGCGAGGTCGAGCTGGATGCCCAAGGTGTGCAGGCCTGCAGCGGTATTTGCCACCGCCTGCCGGACACCCTGAGGGCCTTGCGCGCCGAGCTCGAGCTCCGAGGGCAATGCAGCGACCCCGTCGTGAATGCGCATCACTCGACCGCCTTCCTCGTCAACGGCGACCAGCAGCGGCGCCGGTAGGCCGGCCTCCCGTCCGATCGCCTGCAACTCGGTAGTCAGCCGGCCGAGCGAGGCGGCGTCGGTGAAGTTGTCGCTGAAGATCAGCACCGTGCCGACCTTCTGGTCCAGGATCAGGTGGCGCAGGCCGTCGGTGACGTTCGGGCCCCCGAAGCTTGCCGCCATCATCTGGCCGACGGCCAGGTCGAGCGACAGGGGCGCCGGACGCGGGTCCGCGGTCGGACTGGGTGGTGGCGCCGGAGTCGGTGAAGCTGACGGACTCGGCGATGGCGTCACGAGCGCCACCGCGATCGATCGATGGGTTGGGCCGGGTCCAAGCAGTGCAGGCGTGGCGCTGACCACGAGCAGCAGCACGAGCGCGGCGTGGACCCATGCGCGCCGCACGGCGGGCGGCGCGCCTAGTGCTTGAAGATGCGCCCTACCAGCGGTTGAAGGACGGGTTCAAGCAGGTTGAAGATGAAGCCGAAGATCAGCAGGAAGACCAGGTAGACGAAGAAGACACCGGCAATGACGATCCCGACGAGCAGCCCTTTGGAGAACCGCTCCATGTCGAGACGAACCACCTTAATCAGCAGGGTGGCCATCAGCAGGCCAAAGGCGGCGCCGATCGGATTCGGGAACCCCAGCAACGCGCCGACCGGGACGGCCAGGTAGCAGGCATACTCGGGGATGCTGTTCGGGATGAGCGACCGGCGCGGGGGCGGGGCGGCGACGGTAGCGGCCGCAACGCCGCCAAGCCAACCCTTGCACTTGCCGCACGTCTGGTTCTCAGGCGCGTTATAGCGGTACCCGCACTGCGGGCAGGCCTTGAGAGTCATGGTCGGCTCAGGCGGCCCCTCGAAGCCGGAGCACTTCCTGCTCGAGCTCGCTGATGCGATTGTCCCGCTGCACGATCATCTTCTTGTGCTCGGCGAGCACCTTCTTGGTGAAGCGGCCGGCCATGAACCAGCGCACCCGTTCGACCAGGCTGATCACGATCACGATCAGGGCGCCGATGGTGGCCGACGCCAGCATCACGACCCAGGTGGGAATGTCCTGATAGGCTGCCCCGAAGACGTTGATGGTCGCCGCCTGCTGATTTCCGACTGAGAACAGCGCAAACCCAATGCCCAGCAATAACGCGACCACCCAGCCGACAATCGCCATCCGCTTTCTCACCCCCAGGTTCAGTCGCCCGTTCGGAAACCGACGGCGAAATCTCGCCCCGGCTCGTATAACCGGGGGCGCCTTTATGAACTTGCGGGCCGATAGACTGCGAATTTGATGGCCGTGCGTACTCGATCCGTGTGGAGCACCCCCGCCGAGCCGGAGCAACTGCGGCCATTCCGAATCCACGGCGGAGTCCGCGGATGCCTGCTGATTCACGGCTTCGCAGGGACACCCCCGGAGATGCGAGGACTGGGCGAGTTCCTGGCCGCCGGCGGCTACGACGTCATGGGACCGTTACTGGCCGGGCATGGGCTGACGCCGCAAGCCATGGCCGCAACCCGCTGGCCCGACTGGGTCCGCTCGGCGGAAGAAGCCCTTGCCGCCCTGCGTCGAGACTGTTCGGAGGTGTTCGTCTGCGGCCAGTCACTGGGCGGCACGCTGGCGCTGCACCTGGCGGCAACCCATCCTGAGCTCAAGGGCGTGATCACCATGGGCGCCATGGGGTCGCCCGCTTATTTCCGCGATTGGCGGATCAAGATCATTCGAGGGCTTAAATACGTGATGCCCTGGCACGTTCCAGGCGACCAGCCCGACCTGGGCGATCCGGCGGCCGTTCGGCTACTGCACAGCTATGCGCGCCGGCCGACCGTCTGTATCGAGAGCCTGATGCGCCTGCTGCGGGTCCTCGATCGAGAACTGTCACAGGTGCGGGTCCCGGCCCTGATCATGCACGGCCGCGGCGACCGCACGGTCGACGTCGGAAATGCGCCCCACATCCTCGAACGGCTCGGGTCGGCGGACAAGCAACTGATCTGGTTCGAGCGGTCGGGCCACGCGATCACCGTCGACCTCGAGCACGACCTTCTGTTCGCTACCGTGCTGAACTGGCTGAACGCCCACTGAGGGCCCGGGGGCGCGAGGGAATGCTTGTCTTTGGGGGGAGCCGATGCTATAAATCGCAGGTAACAGCAGCGGTCCTCATCCGCCTGAACCAACGTGCGAGCCATCATCGCGCATCCCGAGGGAGGAGAAATGCCAGCGAAGAAGAAAGCAAAAGCTAAGAAATCGACTCCGAAGCGGTCTACCGCTAAGAAGTCGACAGCTAAGCGCTCAGCCGCCAAGAAGTCGACGGCCAGGCGGACTACCGCCAAGAAGTCGACGGCCAAGCGCCCCGCCACCAAGAAAGCGGCCGCCAAGCGCCCGGCCGCCAAGAAGAGGACGGCGGCGAAGGCAACGCCGAAGGCCGCCCCGAAAGCCGCGGCCAAGCCCGCGGCAGCCCCCAAGGCCGCCCCACCGAGCGCCCCCAAGCCAGCCGGTACGCCGTTCAGCGGCCCGTCGCGTCCCGTGGCACGGCCGGCCGAGCCGCCGAGCATGCCGTCCTACGGCGGCTTCGGCAGTGATCCGGGCAGTGAGTCCGATTCGTCCGGCGGCAGTTCAGAGCGGATCAAGATCGGCGAGCGCCCGCCGGAGCAGACCTGGCCGGGAGGCGGCAACCGCTAAAACCGAGTTCAATAGCCCCTGCCCCGGGCGGGCAGGGGCTTTTTTCTTTCGGCCCGGGTTACAACTACGTCCATCTACGCAGCCCGAATGGGCCGCACCGCCATCTTTCGCCCAAGACCTCCGCCGTTATCAGTAGTAGAGGTCTATCCGATGACATCACTGCGGCGCTTGGCCACCGGGGGCCTGGCGACCATGGTCGCGCTGGCCGTGACGAGCCTGCCCGCATATGCCGCGACCAAACGGGCGATCCCCACCCCCAAGCCGGTAGCACCGGTCCATGTCAAGAGCACGCTCCTGCCGCCGCAGATCTACCAGGTCACGCCCGCCAAGGTCAACCCGACAACCCAGCCCAACATCATGATCCTCGGCCAGCATCTGACCCCGGCCTCGACGGTCCAGGTCGGCGGGCGGCCCGCCACCACGGTGCAAGCGACCGATACCTACCACATGCTCGTGAAGCTGCCGGACAACCTCGCCCAGGGGTCCTACTCCATCGAGGTCACGAACGAAGCCGGCACCACCACGGCGAGTGACGAGCTGGTGGTCGATAATCCCGGATTCACACCGAGCAACATGCTCTTGCTGAGCGGCGCGGGCTTGCTCATCCTGCTCGTCCTCATGATGCGCCTGGCACGGACGCCCGGCCTGGCTTAACGCCGGGAGATAAGCAGCGCGAGTTCCCCGTCATTGATCTCCTCGACCTCCGGCTCAGGGCTGACGGCCGCCGCCTGGGGAACGGCACGCAGCGCCGCCAGCGCGCCTCGCATCTGGCCCACGTTGCGCTTGGCGTCGTTGAAGGCGTTCTGAATCATGGTGCTGCCGCGGGCAATGCTGTTCTCGAGCAGGCGGTCGAGGGCCGTGACGTTGTCGTCGATCTGCTGCAGGTAACCCTCGAGGTTCTCCAGGTCGATCGACCGCGCGTACTGCAGGTGCAGCCGAAAGAGCGCCAGCACGTAAGGGATGGTCATGCTGTACGGCATCAAGATCACCCCTTCTCGGTAGGCCTCGAGATGCGCTCGCCGGCAGGCGTTGAAGATGGGGTCGGGGACCGCGGCCACGGCAAAGCCGATGGTGGCGGCGGGGTCGATGTACTGACGGACGTCGCGGACCTTGAGCCGCAGGATGCGCTCGATCTCCTGGACGAGCGCGGCTTCTTTGGCCGGATCCTGCATGGCCTCGCCCAGGCGGTCCAGGAGTTCCGGGGACGGCCATTTGCTATCGATTGGCAGGCGCTTGCCATTGGCCAGGATGAGCGCGTACTCGACGACCTTGCCATTGACCCGGAAGTTCATGTCGATCATCTCCGCCGGGAATTGACGGAAGGCATCCTGAAGAATGTTTTCCCCGGCGGCGCCGCGGGTACGGCTGCCGAGCAGCACGGTTTCGATGCGGCGAGCCGAGGCCTGTACGTCTTCTTCCATGCGACGCCGCTCCTCGCCGTCGACTTTGAGTCGCTCGACGACGATCCGGGCGTCGGAAAGGTCCTTGCCGATCGCTTCGCGGACGCCGGCGGAGCTCTCCAGGACCTTGGTCTCTACCCCCTGGACGGCCGCCTGGAGCATCCCCAACGACTGGCTCAAGGCGCCCTGCTGGCTGCTGACGGTTTCGACGTGGGACTTGAGCGCCCCCAGGTCGGCCAGCGCCGCGAGCACCGCATCGGAGGGGCCGGTGGCGGCGGGCCGGCGGATCACCATGGCAACCAGGCCCAGCAGAACCGCCAGCAACAGGATCACAAGGACCAGTTCTAGGACGCTCAAGGCAACTCCTTCAGGACGTGAAAGGGACGGTTGGTCGTCATCATGGTGGTTTGGCTCACTCCCAAAGTCAAGCAGGGGGTTTTGACAGCTGTCTGTCGCAGCCGCCGGCCCGCCGGCGGCTTAGACTCCCCGGGAATGGCCCGGATCGAGATCGAGCGGCGCGTCCTGAAGGAAAACCTGACACCCGAGAAGATCCGGGCCCTGCAGCTGGCTCCGATCGAAATACGCCAGAGCGGCGAGCTGCTCGCGATCGAGGGACCATCGATCGTGATCGCCCGCGCCTGGATTACGGACCCCCAGGCCTGGACGCAACTCGCGCAATCGGTGCGCTCCGGCGGCGTCAGGCGCTTCGACGCGACCCAGCTTCAGGTCGCGGACGAGCCTTCGGTCGGATAGCCGCGTTCGATCCAGGCGGCGGTGCCACCGTCGACGTTGCTGACGGCGGTGTAGCCGAGGTGCCGCAGATAGCCAGCCGCCGCCAGGCTGCGTTGGCCGCTATGGCAAATGGCAAGCACCTCGCCTTCACGCGGCACTTCGCCAACCCGCTGCTCCAGCTCCCCGAGCGGGATCAGCTGCGCCCCGGGCACGTGCCCCGCCATGTACTCCCAGGGCTCCCGGACATCGAGCAGGTAGGGCTTCGGCCCCTCGCCGTCCAGTCGACGCCGCAGCTCCTTTACATCGATGGCCGGAACCGTTGTCATGGAGTGAATCTTAGTTGCGACCCCCGCGCCCATCGCAGGGCGCAAGCTTCGCCCATCTCTCCGCGTCGTTTCCAACAGCGTGAGCAAGGGCCAGCAGTACCTGCAGTTCTTCGGCTCGGACGCCCTCAAGCGATTGCACGGGTGCGCGATCGCCGAATCCGACCGGGGCGCCGACAGCCCGTGCGAACGACTCGCGCAGCCACTCCGTCGGCCCCAGGTGGGATTCGGCAACCCCGAGGCCCCGATCGTCTTCATCAGCCCGAGCCCGCTCGACGCGGCAAGTGCCAGCAACGAGGCCTTCACCGAGTGGCTCGACCACGAGGGACGGCTCGAGCACCACATGACCGCGGATACGCCCCTCCCCTACTTTCAGTTCGTTCGTGCGGTGATGCTCGCCGCCCGCAAGCGGATGGGCCAGAAGCTCGAAAAGCACGACGTCATGGACTCGGCCTTTCATACCTGGGCGGTTCGCTGCGCGACCGAGAACCCGGACCGGGTCACCGACGCGGCCCTCAACCAATGCGTCGATCGACACCTGCAGAACTTGCTGGCGCGGATCGCGCCGCAGGCCATCGTCGCGATGGGTGGCCCGGTTGCCCGACACCTGTGGTGGCGGACCATGAAGACCTGGGACGGATGGGGGTCGATGACAACGCTGCACGGCCGCGTCCTCGACGTCGAGATCGGCAACCGCCGTGTGCCGGCCATTCTGAGCGTCCATCCCTTCCAGCGCGGCATCGACCTGCATCCAGAGGTCATCGGCATCAAGCTGGCCGAGCACATTCGACCCGGGGCGTTCCAGCCGGGAGCTTTGAAGGCGGCATGAGCACGCAGACGCCCACCGACCCGCGCTTCATCGAAAACGAAGAAGACAGTCACCTGCGGGAGCGCATGCAGAAGGCCGCGCAGAGCCAAGCGCTTCGTCCCGGGGCGCTTTGCCCCCACTGCGGCGGGCACGCCTTCAAACGGGCGGAGCTCAAGGCGGGGACACCGTGTCCCGCCTGCGGCAAGCAACCTCGCGTCGCCGCGTAGCTGACCAAAGGAACTTGGTCGTCCCGTAGGCTGAGTCGACCGTGACAACCTTTCGCTTTGGACAGCTTCGGGGCGTATCGGTTCCCGGCGCTTTAGCCGCGCTGTTAGCGGTAACGGCCGACGGGTACATCCTGCTGGTGCTCGGCCAAGGCATCGGATATCGACTTGGTCGCATCTTCATCTTCGTCTCCAGCTTTGTTGCCATCCTGGCGATTGCCTGCGCGGCTGGTGCTTTGACACGTAGACCGAACCAGCGCGCCGCACTCCTGGGGATGGCAGGCGTGGGCTTGGGAACTCTGGGCGCGCTCTGGCTTTGGATAAGGCTGTTCACTTTCGAGACGGCTGCTCTGTTGCTAATCGCGGCCGCTCTCGCGATTGTGGCCACGACTTCTGCCATAAAGACAAGGGGCCGGCCCCTCCCAACATCGGTTTCCGCAGCAGTGGGCGCGTGCATCGCGCTCGTCGTCCTGTGCGCGGGTTTGATCGTTAGCATCGCGCCAGCTTGCGGGACGGCTGGTAGTTCATTTCACATCGACAGCTGGCATGAACCCTGGGCGGCTGCCTACGCTTGTGGTGACGGACGCCTGAGCTTCGAATTCTGGCCGCAACGATAAGGTACCGCCTGAACGGCCTCCTAGTATTGGCCGGTGGAGATGGGACTTCGGGGGCGGTGCGCGCTCGTGACAGCTGCCAGCCGGGGCCTCGGGTTTGCATCGGCCCGCGCGCTGGCCGCCGAGGGTTGTCGCGTCGTCATCTCTTCGAGCAACGCCGAGCGGATCGAGGCCGCCGCCGACACGCTCCGTAAGGAAGGACACGAGGTCGTCGCCCGGGTCACCGATCTCAGGCAAGCGGACCAGTGCCACGACCTCGTCGAGTGGACGACCG
>VBIS01000100.1 GCA_005880605.1 Chloroflexota bacterium | reverse complement strand
TGACGGACACATTTGGCGCGACCTCGCCGCGCCTCCGCGAATCGCCATATGCGGGTCGGACGGCCGAGGTGAACCTGCGCGCCGTGAAATTGGCGCGCGAGGCGGCTTCGGATCGCCCCGGCGTTCTGGTGGCCGGCTCGATGGGACCGACCGGTCTGCTGATGGATCCACTTGGCGAGCTGACGCCCCCGGCGGCTGCGGATGCTTACGCCGAACAGGCCGCCGCGCTCAGCCAGGGCGGTGTCGACCTTCTCCTCCTGGAGACGTTCTTTGCCCTCGACGAAGCCCTCGCCGCGATTGAGGGCGTGCGCCGCGCCAGCGCCCTGCCTCTGGTCGTCTCCTTCAGCTTCGACCGCGGAACCCGCACCATGATGGGCCTGAGTCCGGGGCAGGTCATCGAGGCGATCGCTCCGCTCCGCGTCGCGGCCGTCGGAGCCAATTGCGGCCGGTCGCTGGAGGACATGATGCAACTCGTCCAGGAGTTCGCCGCGCTCAACGCCGGGATTCCGTTATGGGTCAAACCCAACGCGGGTTTGCCGAGCATGGTTGGCGACATCGCCCGCTACGACACCAGCCCGGCAGAGATGGGCGCCTATGCGAGACGCTTTCTCGACGCGGGCGCCCAGGTGGTTGGTGGCTGCTGCGGCAGTTCTCCGCAGCATGTGGCGGCGATCGCCGCCTGCAAAAGGCGGCGCAATTCGAGCTTGCCTCCCTTGGCCTAGCGCCATCACGCGGGCTAGATTGAACCCATGGCCGAGCCGCGTGACATCGTCGTGATCGGCGGGTCCGCCGGGGCTATCGAGGCGCTCACCTCGCTGGTGGTCGCGCTGCCGGCCGAGCTGGATGCGGCGCTGTTCGTCGTCGTGCACACGATTCCGGTTGGCGAAAGCAGGCTTCCCGAGATTCTCAGCCGGCGTGGCCCGCTGCGGGCAGCGGTAGCGTCGAATGGAGAGCCAATCATCTGCGACCGCATCTACGTGGCGCCTCCCGACGCGCATCTCTTGATCGAGCCAGGTCGGGTCCGGCTCAACATGGGGCCTCGAGAAAGCGGACACCGTCCAGCCATCGACCCGCTGTTTCGCACGGCGGCGAGCACCTATGGCTCGCGCGTGGTCGGCATCATCCTTTCCGGGATGTTGGACGACGGCAGCGCCGGTCTGCGCGAAATCCGGCGCCGTGGCGGAAGCGCCATCGTGCAGGATCCGAAGCAAGCGATGTTTTCCCAGATGCCGCAGAACGCCATCGAGATCGCGACACCCCAGCACATTGCCCCGGTGGGCGAAATTGCTCAGCTGATCGTGAGCCATGCTCGGAGATCGGAGAACGGAGGCGAGCGTCGGGCAGCCGTGAAACCAAAGGTCGAGTCTCATGGCGACCAGGCGGTCGTCGGGGCGCGCGACGCGCCGGGAGTTCCATCCGGCATTGCCTGCCCCGAGTGCCACGGCGTCCTGTGGACGGGCCCGGACAAGGTCCCGGAGTTTGCTTGCCGAGTCGGTCATGCCTATTCGCTGGAGGCCCTGGTCGACGCCCATTCGGTCAGCCTGGAAGCCGCGCTCTGGGCCGGGGTCCGCGCGCTGCGAGAGCAGGCGTCGCTCGCGACCCATATCGCCCGCCGGGCGGAGCGGCGTGGGGATCGCCGGGTTGCGGCCCGATTCGAAACGCGGGCCGGCACGGCTGATGAGCACGCCGGAAAGTTGGAGACGATGTTGCTGGCGCGCATGGAGAAACCCGCGCCCAACTAGGTCGTCGCTAGGGCTCCGCCTCTTCCATCAGGAGAATCGCGCCGCGGCCGCCGTCCACGGATGCCATGGCGCTGCACTGCACCCGGCACATGAATCGCCGGCCGCGCCGGTTGGTCGCCTTGACGGTCACTTCCCGAAAGCCGTTCGTATTCTTGATCGCCTCATTGATGGGCGCCAGCAGCTCGCTGACGGGCAAGCCGATATCGAGGCTGAGCAGCGGGTGGCCCACCGTCTCGCTTGCCCGCACGCCCCACAACTCCTCCGATTGCTGGTTCCAGAGCTGAACACGGAGGTCCTTGTCGAGGACGGCGACACCCGTCCTGACGTTGGCCAGGATCTGTTCCATGAAAACGTTGATGTGGTCCAACTGCGTTCCCCGTTGCTGCAGTTCGGTGTTGATCGTCTCCAACTCGGTATTGGTCGACTCGAGCTCCTCGTTCATGGTCTCGAGCTCCTCATTGCTGGACTGCAGCTCTTCGTTGGTGGTCTCGAGCTCCTCGACGGTGGACTGCAGCTCCTCGTTAGTGGTCTCCAGCTCCTCATTGGTCGCCTGCAACTCCTCGGAGGTCGTTTCCAACTCCTGCTTGGAGCGCTCCAGTTCGCGATTGACCCGGTTGTACCCGGTGACGTCGGTGAACGCGATGCTGGCGCCCAGCAGGCTGCCATCTCGGTCGACCAGCAGTCCCACGTTGACATCGAAATACTGGATGTCACCGTTTGGGGTCCGGCGCTCGACGTCGCGTGCTTCCAGCGGCCGCCGGTCCCGGTAGGCCTGGTCGATCAAGGAACGCAGTTCCACCGGCCGGTACGAGATCTCGAGATCTTGCAACGGCCGCCCGACGTCGGCGACGACGAGGCCGAAGAGGGAACGGGCGCGCTCGTTGATGGCGATCACGATGCCGACGAGATCGACCACCAATTGGGCGATGGGCAGCACGTCGACCACCAGCTCGCGAAGACGGGCGTGGCGCGTCGAAGGGTTGGGGCCGTCGAGACCCCCAGATTGGGCGGCGGCGACCCGCTGTTCCCGGACGCCGACCTGCGGGATCTTGCTGAAGACCCGTTGCTTCAAGTCCACCGGAACGAAGAGCGTGTCACGCCGCAGCAGCATCTCGGCTTTGCCCAGGAAGAGATAGCCCTTTTCGCTGAGGGCGTAGTGCAGGCGCGCCAGGATCCGGGCCTGCGCCTCCGGCTCGAAGTACATCAGGGTATTGCGGCAGACCAGCAGGTCGATGCGCGAGATCGGCGCATCCTGGACCAGGTCGTGGCGCCCGAAGATGATCGAGCGGCGTAACTCTCCCCGAAGCAGGAAGTGGTCGCCTTCCGGCTCGAAGTACTTGGCGCGCAGGCTGGCGGGAACCTCTTCCAGGTCTTTCGCCGCCGCGCGGCCCTGTCGCGCATGGGTCAGCGCATCTTCGTCGACGTCGGTCGCGTAGATCTTGGCGCGCTCTCGGTATTCGGCGGCGCCCAGCACCTCGCAGAGGAGCATGGCGACGCTGTACGCCTCCTCGCCAGACGCGACCCCGGCACTCCAGACACGGATGGGCTCATAGGGGGCTTTGCCCTCGATGATCCTGGGAACAACCTCGGTTCGCACATAGTCCCAGGCGGCGGCATCCCGAAAATAGCTGGTGACATTGATCAGGATCGTGTTGAACAGGGTGCCGAATTCGTCGGGATGGGCCTGCAGATACTCGAGATACGGACCGTGGCCCTTGACCCCGACCTGCGCCATCCGTTTTTCGATCCGGCGTAGCAGCGTGGTCCGCTTGTAGCCGCTGAAATCGAAGCCTCGGGTCTCGCGAAGGTACTGGAGGAGGCGCTCGAATTCCGGACTCTCAGGCTCCTCGCTCACCCGGCCCTCTCTTTCATGACCAAGGTCACCAGGGCCGCGGCGATTTCGTCGAGCGGCAGGATGAAATCGGGGTTGCCCGACCTGATCGCCGCGGCCGGCATGCCGTCGAACTCGGCGGACGCCTGGTCCTGGGCGACGACGGTGCCGCCCATTTTCTTGATCGCCCCGATCCCCATCGATCCGTCGCTGCCGGTGCCGGTGAGCACCACGGCGATCGCCCGCTGCTTATAACTCGCGGCCACCGACTCGAAGAGCAGGTCGGCGCTTGGCCGCACGAAATGGACCAGCTCCGATTGGGACAGCGAAAGCGTGCCGTCGGGGTTGACCAGCAGGTGACGATCCGGGGGCGCGATAAAGACCTTGCCCGGCCGAATGTGGTCGCCTTCGGCGGCCTGCACCACCTCCAGCGGCGTCCGGCGCCGGAGGATGTCGGCCATCAGGCTGCGGTGGCGGGGATCGAGGTGCTGCACGACGACGATGGCGGCGGGGAAGTCCCCCGGCAGGTTTCCCAGGATCTCGCTGAGGGCGGCGATTCCACCAGCCGAGGAGGCCAGGGCCACCACGTCAAAGGCCCCAGCGGCAAGGGGTCGGGCCTTGTCGCGCAGCTCGACCTCATCCGGCTCGGAGGACGGTCGCTCCTGATGCACCAAATCTCCCCTTCCCTTGGCCCATGCTACAACCGGGTCCATTCGGCGTAGTATCGGATTTGATGGCCCGAGCGAATCTTTCGAGCGGCCCTCTCGGCGACCTCTATCTCCTCCCGGGGGAGATCCCCGAGACTCGCGATCTAGAAGACGCCCGCCAGTGGGTCAGCATCTATCGTGAGCTCGTCACCTTCTCCGAGCGGACCCTGAGCCGGCTACGCAACGACGGAGGCGATGCCGACGAGCGCGTGATGGAGACCCACCTGCGCCGGTTGCAGTCGCGCCTGGATTTCTGGGAGCGCCGGCTCTGGGACCTGGCGGGTCTCGATCTTGACGTGCGGCGGCGGGTGCTCACCTATGCGGGACAGCGGCTCACCCTCACCCGCCGGGAGGCGGAACTGCTGGCGTTCCTGGCGCGGCGTCCTGGCCAGTTTTATTCGGCCTCCCAGCTCGTCAGCCTCGCCTGGGCTTCACCCGAGCTGTCGCCGGAGCAACTTCGTACCTACGTGGTCCGTCTGCGCCGCCACCTCGCGACCAGCGGCGTGCCGGCCCGACTGGTCAGCGAGCCGCGCCGAGGCTACGGGCTGGTCTTTACGGCATGAGCGCGCTCGCCCCGCGGCCCAATAAGATCCTCCGGCTTCCCCGGCGCGGTCAGACCCGCCCGGAGGCGCGGACCTCGGTGATGGCCCTCAAAGTCCGCGGCCACCTTTCCTTGCTGCAGGGCTACGCCGACATCATGGAGGGCGTCTCCCCCCAGCTCCGGGCGATCATCCTGCAGGTGATGGCGGGAAAGACGCGTGAGCTGGGCACGATGTTGCAGCCCTTTACGGAAACGGCCCGACCGCCAATCACCGAATACCGCCAGGTGCGCGAGCGCACGCGGCAGTTGATGCTGGACTATCGTGTCCTGCTGGAACGCCTTCATAACACGGTGACCGAAGCGCACGATCATCTCGGTGACACTGGAAAGGACCTGAGCCAGCCGTAGCCACGATGGTCGAGCTGCGCGTGCTCGACGGACCCAACCTCTATTTCACGCGTCCGGCGATCAAGCTGACGCTGGACGTGTCCCCCTGGCTGGCGCTGCCGCAGGCTCGGGCCGAGCGACTTACCCAGCGCACCGCCTTTTCACCTTCGGCGAGTAGTGGCCAGCCGGGGAGTGACCAGCGGCGCCGTTACATCGCCCGCTTTGCTGTGCATCTGACCCGCGCGCTGGCGGACGCCACGCGCACGCATCTTGCCGTTCGGGGGCGACCAGGTCCGTCGCCGGAGCAGATCGTGGTTGCCTTTCCCTGGCGCCGGCAGGGGGCGGCCGAGGCCTTCGCCCGCGAGCTGGCGCCGCTGCTCGAGGTCGGACTCGACGGTCGATGCTCGATGGATCGGGCGATGGCACAGGCCGTCCAGCGCCTGAAGGAGGTGGCGCCTGGGCCCCCGCCGACCACGCTGAGTCCGAGCATTCCGGTGATCGCGGTCACCGGCACCAACGGGAAGACGACAACCGTCCGCTTGATCGCGCACCTGGCGCGGACGGCCGGCCACAGGGTGGCCTACACCACGACCGATGGCGTGTATCGCGATCACGAGCTAGTCGAGGCGGGCGACTATTCAGGGTTCAGCGGGGCGGCGAAGGCGCTGGCGCAGCCGGGCGTCGATTTCGCCGTGCTCGAGACGGCGCGGGGCGGGATCCTGCTTCGCGGCATCGGCACCGATCACAACGATGTCGCCGTGGTGACGAACGTGACCGAGGATCACCTCGACCAGCTTGGCATCCGGACCATCGACCAGATGGCAGAGGTCAAGGCCACCATCACCCGCATCACCCGCCCGGACGGGTGGGATGTTCTCAACGCCGACGATCCGCGAGTGCTGGCGATGCGGCGCCAGGCGACCGGACGTCCCTGGCTGTTCTCCCTCGATGCCGAGCATCCGGCGATCCGTACCACACTGGCCGAAGGCGGGCGCGCCATCTCCGTTCTCGACCGCACGCTGGTGGTGATGTCCTCGCGCCGCCACGTTCATCACCTGCTCCCCCTCGAGGACATCCCGGTGGCGCTGGCCGGAATCTCCAGTCCCTACCTTCGCAATGCAATGGCGGCGGCGGCGGCCGCCCTGGCAGCGGGCATCTCCGAGGAGGCGGTGGTCGAAGGGCTTCGGTCGTTTGTGCTCGATCCGGAAAGCAACCCGGGGCGTGCCAACCTCTTCGAGGTCGACGGCCGGGTGGTCGTCATCGATTACGCCCACAACGAAGACGGCATGCGCGGCCTGGTCGAGATCTGCCAGGGGCTTCGGCCCGGGGCTGCCCGCATCTTCCTCGCGTTCGGCACCGCGGGTGACCGCACCAACGCCATCCTGCACCGGCTCGCCTACACCGCCGCACGAGGCGCCGACCGGCCCGCCATTGCGGAGCTACATCGCTACCTACGCGGGCGCAATCCGAAGGACCTCGTCAAACAGCTGCAGGCTGGTCTCCAGGATGGCGGCAAGGCAACGGCCCCGGTATTTCCCAATGAAGTCGAGGCGCTCGAGTGGATGCTCCATGAGTCGACGCCGAAGGAGGTGATTGCCATCACCGCCCTGGCCCAGCGGCCGGAGATCTTTCAGCTGCTGCGCGCGAAAGGCGGAGTGGCGGTCGGACCGGCGCGCCTCCGCGAACTCGTCCAGCGCGCGGCGCGCTAGTTGCCGGACGAGACCGGCAGCGCCCGGCGTGCCTCGAGATCGCGCCAGGTATCGGCGGGCTTGTCGACGCAAAGCAGGACGACGTCGCCGGGCCGGGCCTGGCCGAGCGCCGCCTCGATGGCGGGACGCTCATCGATGATGATTTCGGCGGTCTGTACCCGGCTGTCCTGCGCGGCCTTGATGCCCTCCATCACGTGGCGCGCGATCTCGCCCCGCTGCCGGCCACGCGGATTGGCATCCTCGCGCACGATCAGGATGTCGAAGACGCGGGCGGCGACCCGGCCGAGCTCGCGCATGTCCTCATCGCGGCGATCGCCGGGCGTGGCGATGACGGCGATCCGACGCCCTGGCTCCGGTCCATTCACGCCTGGCGCGGTCAACCGCTCGACGAAATCGCCCGCCATCTGTAGGCCGGCCGGGTTGTGGGCATAATCGACGATCACCTTGGTGCCATGAAGCTCGAACATGTTCAGGCGGCCGGGCGCTTCGTGGAAAGACGGGTGGAAGCTGCGCAGGCCCTGCCGAATATCGTGGAGGTGGGCACCGGCGGCGTGCGCGGCGGCCGCCGCCGCCAACGCGTTCTGGACGTTGGCGCGGGCCCGGCCCTCGAAGGTCGCCGGCACCAGGTGGACCCACGCGATCTGGGTGCTGCGCCGCCCTTCGCGTAGCACCATCATCTCGCCGCCTCCGGGCTGTTTTTCGATGACGAAGGCCTTCCGGCTGCGCCGGACCCAGCGCTCGACGAGCGGATTGTCATCGCGCATCGAAAAGAGAATGACGGAGCCGCTGCAGTGGGTCCGCATCTCCGCCACCAGCTCGTCATCCGCGTTGAGGACAGCCGTGCCGCTCCGGGGAACGGCCTCGACGACGACGCGCTTGATGGCCGCCAGCTGGCGCAACGAATTGACCTCTTTGAGGCCGAGGTGGTCGCCGGTGACGTTCAGCACGACGGCAACATCGTTGGCGCTATAGCCGAGGCCCTCGCGAAGGATGCCGCCGCGGGCCACCTCGAAAACGGCGAAGTCGACCCGGGGATTCTGGAGCACCATGCGGGCCGACCGCGGGCCGCTTGCGTCCGCCTGCTTGACCAGGCGACCGTCGATGTAGATGCCGTCGGTGGTGGTCATCCCGACCTTGTGCCCGAGGCCCCTGACGATATGGGCGATCATGCGCGCGGTCGTGGTCTTCCCATTGGAGCCGGTGACGGCGATGATCGGGATGCGCGCCGGCGTCCCTTGTGGAAAGAGCATGTCGATCACCGCCTTGGCGACGTATTGCGGCTCGCCCTCGGTCGGGTTGGTATGCATGCGGAAGCCGGGCGCGGCGTTGACTTCGACGATGGCGCCGCCGGTCTCGCGCACCGGCTGGCAGATGTCCGGCGTGAGGAAGTCGATGCCGGCGACGTCCAGGCCCACCACGCGGGCCGCCTCCTCCGCGATCTCGATGTTGTCGTGATCGGCCTCGAAGGTGCG
>VBIS01000281.1 GCA_005880605.1 Chloroflexota bacterium | reverse complement strand
GAGCCCGGTGCCCGGGATGTCGCTCACATGGCCCAGCCGGCTGAAGCGCACGAAGAGCCGACTCATGTCTTCGGCGGCGATTCCGATTCCCTCATCCCCGACCGCCACGAGGGCGACGTTGTCTTCCGTCGAGAGCGCGACGATGACGTCGCCGCCCCGCGGCGAATACTTGATGGCATTGTCGACCAGGTTGTTGATGACAATCTCCAATCGCATCAGGTCGCCAAGCACCCAGAGCTCGCCGCCCACGGCATCATCGAGGTGAAGCCGGTGCTTGGAGCTCGCGGTCACCCCGGCCATCAGCATCGTCCGCCGAACGATCTCGCGGAGATCGATCCGTTTGCGCTTGAGCTGCGGTCACTTATCCTCGAGCCGCGCCGCCTCCACCATCTCGATCGCCAGCAGACTGATCTGCTGGGCCTTGGCCTTCAAGACCGGTACCACCGGACGCATCCGCTGCGGAATCGGACCTAAGGACTCGTCCTCGATCATCGACAGGTAGCCGGTCAGCGTCGCCGCGGGTCCGCGAAGCTCGTGAGACGCGAGACGAAGAAACTCCGACTTCGCTTTTTCCAGCTCGGCGAGATGCTCGGCTTTCTGCCGCAACCGGTCCGACTCGAGCTGATGGCGATGTCGCGCCTCCAGCTTTTCCTTCGTCTGCTCGGCAAGCACCATGACGTGGCTCACCGCACCGGCATCGAGGACCGGATAGGCGTCGATGTTCCAGATCTCGTTGGAGCTGCCAGGCGGGCCTTCAGCGGCAAAGTAGCTGTGGGGCTCGCCGCTCAGGCGCACGATCTGGAACAACTCCAGGACCGCATCGTGCTCAGCCCGGGTGAAGATCTCACCCAGCGTGAGCCCCTCGGGCGGAATGCGCTCGAGTTTGAGCACCCGCGCAAACTCGCGGTTGCCGTAGCGGAAGATGAACTGGTCGTGCCGAAGCTCGAACAGCCCGATCCCGACCGGCAGCGCCTCGAGGACGTGCGGCAGTAACTCGACCGCCTGGCGGTCGGGATAAGGGCGGCGCTTCGGGGTTGGCGACGATGGCCCTAAGTCGATCATGGAAGTTAAACCTGATAGCCTGACTGACTGCATTTAGT
>VBIS01000280.1 GCA_005880605.1 Chloroflexota bacterium | reverse complement strand
CCGCGTCGGCCAGGATCAGGATCGCCGCATAACCCTGCGCAGCGAATTGGTCAGGGTCGCTGCTGTATTTAGCCCGGTAGGCCTTCACGAACTCCGCGTTGGAGGGGAAGGTGTTGTCCAGGTACCAGGCACTCCCGCTCTCGGCACCCTGTCCAGCGGCGCCGGCTTGCTTGGAGACGACGGCGGTGTTGAAGCCGTTACCGCCGAGGAACTGGCCGGTGAAGCCCTGCTTGCGCGCCTCGATCATGATCTTGGCTGGGATGCCGCCGAGACTGGTGATGAAGATCACCTCAGGCTTCTTGGAAAGGGCCTGGGTGACTGGCGTCGCGAAATCAGCGGTGGTCTTGCTGAACTGGATCGTGTCCAACAGGGTGATCCCGTACTGACCGACGGTGTTCTGGACGATGGTTCCGCCGTCCTTCGAGAACTTGTCATCATTGGCGACCATCAGGACGCCGGTCTTCGGATGCGCCTTGGCGGCGTAGATCTTGATGTTGGTGGGAATCGCCGTCTCCTCGCCCAAGCTGTCGCGGAAGACGTACTTGCAGGGATCGGTCTTGGGGAAGTTGCAGTCGGGCACGATGTGGATGCCCGTGGTGCTCACCGCGAGGATCGGGATCTTGAAACTCTCGGCCAGCGGGTGGACCGCTACGGCTGAGTTCGACAGGGTCGGGCCAAGGAGCGCCAGCAACTGCCCTTGCTGAATGAGCGTCTGGGCCACCTGCGCCGACTGCGCCTTATCCGAGGCGTCATCGTGGGTGTCGAGCGTGATCTTGGCGCCGTTAACGCCGCCCGAGTTGTTGATCGTCTCGACGGCCAAGTCCGCTCCCTTCTTGGAGCTGGGACCGTAGACGCCACCGGCCCCCGTCAGCGAGAGGATGGCACCGAGCTGAATGGTCTTGCCCTGGTAGGAGGTGGTGGATCCGCCCCCGTTCGACGCCGTGCCGCCGCAGGCGGCCAGTGCCAGCGCCAACGCGATTGTGACCCCGCGAACCGCGCTTTTCATCAACCTCTCACTCCTTTCTCTCCCGAAGGAATCTGGCCCAAGCTTAGCCGGTTCACGAAGGCTCGCGCGGCTGAGGTTCCGTCGGGCCTGGCTCGTTCCGTTGCGCCGCCCGGGCCTTCTCGAAGCACGAGCGGCACAGTTTGAGGACCGTCAACGGCCCACGCTCGGCGAAGACCCGGCGCCCGCAGTGCTCGCAAACGAACTGTTGCTTTGGCATGGCGGCTACCCGGTCGCGCCGAGCTGGTGCACGAGCCGCCGACCGGCCGGATCCTTCAGCTGCTGGGGCCGATTGGTGAGGTAGGCGATGAAGGTCTCGAAGTCGAGGTCGTACGTCTGGCCGCGGTGCCGCAGTCGCACCCAGTCGCGCTCGACCTCGGCGTCGACCGGCTCACCCTCATCGCGGGCGGCAAAGAGTCCGAAGGCGACCCGCCAGCGCAGCTGCGCCTGCCGCTCGCGCGCCGTCATCGCAACCTCGATATCGTCCGCGTGGATCGCATATTCGCGGGCCAGGTGCCAGATCTCCAGCCGCAGTGGATAGGGGCCCGCGCTGGTCTGGATCCGGGCGTCGAGGCCAAGGGCGCCCCATGCCCGGCGTACGCGCTCCTGGCGCGCCTCCCATTCCTGCAGCACCTCGAGCGGAGGCATCGCCCGCCGCACGCGAACGCCACGCGCGTTCCAACCGTTGAGGCCACCGCTCGCCGAGGGCAGACGGTCCAGGGTGTCCTCGAGGCAGGCCTGGTTATAGACCTCATCGGTGCACAGATGGGCGACCACGTCCTTGACGCTCCAGCCGCGACAGTGACTGGGTGCCGCCCATCCCCGTTGGTCGAGGCCGTGGAGGTGCCGACGAAGCCGCCGGATCTCGCGGTCATACGCCGGGAGCGGGTTAGCGCGACTTGAGTCGAGGGCGCTTGCGCTTGGCG
>VBIS01000279.1 GCA_005880605.1 Chloroflexota bacterium | reverse complement strand
TGAAGTGATCGGCGGGACGATCTATACGGTCGCCGGCACCGGCCGGCTTGGATTCAGTGGTGAGAACGGTCCGGCAACGGGGGCCGACCTGTACCTTCCATACGGGGTCAGCGTCGACACATCGAGCCCGCCCAACCTGATCATCACCGACAGCTTCAACCATCGGATCCGCAAAGTGGCGGCGGTCAGTCCAATCAACCCCAAGACCAACAAGCCGTTCGACGCCAGGGCGACAAACGTGATCACCACGCTGGCTGGAACAGGAGATCAGGCGATGGCGGACGGGACCGCAACCGTCCAGGCCCAGTTCAACCGCCCGTGGAGCGCCGCGCTGGACAAGACCAATCTCTACGTGGCTGATTACCTGAACCAGCGTGTCCGCCGAATCGATCTGACCGCGGGCACGGTGACGACCGTGGCCGGGCAATCCGTCGCCGGCTCGCCCAGTGCCGGACTGCTCGGTGACGTCGGTCCGGCCGACGCCGCCGAGGTCAATAGCCCGCGCGGCCTCAGCATGCTCGGTGATTCTGGGGCTATGCTCGTCGCCGATAGCTTCAATGGCCGGATCCGCTGGCTCGGCGTCACGCAGGCCGGCATCCAGCGGACGCAGATCAATTTCGATCCCACCAACCTCGCCGGCCTCAGCCAAGCGCAGAGCGTGACCGTCTCCAGTGCCGGCAGCGGGCTCCTGGTCATGGGGGCGGTCGACCTCGGCGCCGACCGGGACAACTTCTACCTCAATCCAGCCAAGAACGCCTGCGCCCAGGCCCGGCTCGAGCCAGGGAGCAGCTGTTCCTTTGAGGTGGCTTTCCAGCCGCGCGCGCTAGGTGGCCATACCGGCAGTGTCGTGATCCCCAACGATGCAATTGGCGGCGCCCAGCTGGTAACACTCACCGGACGTGGCACCGCCTCCCTGGTCAGGCTCAGCCCGCCGGCGGTTGCGATTCACCAACCCGCCAACGCGCCGCCCACACCGGCGATCGTGACCCTGACCAACAACGGTGATGGGCTGCTGCACATCACATCGATTGGCCTTGACCAGGGGACCAGCCCCGGCTTCTCGCAGAGCAACAACTGCCCAAGCGTGATGACTGCGCACAGCAGCTGCACTTCGCAGTCGGTCCCGCTGACCGGAAGTCTCGCGCAGTCCATGGCGAGCTTCAGCCGCCAGTCGATGACGTTTACCCAGAACCTGGGATCGGCCAGTGCGACTGAAACCATCATGCTGGTCAATACCGGTCAAGCGCCCCTTCATCTCAGCGCCATCCATGAGGAAGGGGACTTCTCGCAAACCAACAATTGCCCGATGGTGCTGGCACCTGGGGCGAGCTGCGCCATCGGCGTCACCTTCATGCCGACCAACCTGGGGGAACGCGACGGATATGTGGTGGTGGCGGATGACTCGGTTGACAGCCCGCAGCGCATTCCCGTCTTAGGGATCTCGACGATGGCGCGGGCGCGCCTCGGGCCCAGCCGGCTCAACTTCAGCCAGAACGTCGGCGCCTCGTCTGCGCAACAGACCGTCACGCTGAGCAATACCGGCGATGGTCCATTGACCATCTTCGGCATTGCGGCGACCGGCGACTTCAAAGCATTGCCGCATTGTCCAGCCCTGCTGCTCCCAGGCATCACCTGTCCGATCGGCATCGTCTTTACGCCGCAAGCCTCGGGCGTTCGTCACGGCAGCCTTGTCGTCACCGATGACGCCAACGCCGCGCCCGGTTCGCAGGACACGGCGCGTCTCGACGGCGTTGCCTATCAGCCGGTCGCGACCTTGAGCGCGACAGCGCTGACGCCGGGGGCGAACCTCGGCGCGTCGGCCGGGCCGCAGGCGGTGACCGTCACCAACACGGGCGACGGCGCGCTGACGGTCCGCGCGATCGTCATCAATGGGGCGGCCGCCGGCGACTACCGGCAGTCGAGTGACTGTCTCCGCACCCTTCAGCCGGGCGCCTCGTGCACGGTCACGGTCGGGTTCACTCCGCAGGGCTATGGTCTCCGCGCTGCCAGCCTCACGCTATACGACGACGGACCTGGCGGCAGCCAGGCAATCGCCTTGCGCGGGACCGGGACTGCGGCTCGGGCCTTGCTAAGCAGCGGATTCCTCAACTTTGGCGGTCAGGGCGTCGGGAATCCGACCGCACCCCAGAACATCGTTCTCTTCAACGCCGGCAACGGGGCGCTCTCGATCGGCGGCATCAAGCTCTCGGGTGGCGACTTCACCATGAGCAGCAGCTGCGGCACCACGCTGGCGGCCGGGGCAAGCTGCGCGATCAGCATTACCTTCCTCCCGCAAGGCACCGGCGCGCGCTCGGGCGTCGTCACCCTCACGGACAGCGCCGGGACTCAGCGGATCACCTTGAGCGGCGTCGGCACCTAGCCGCCGCGCGTGTGTGGGTCTCTACGTCTGCCCCGCTGACACCGTGGCGGCTCCCGCGGAGACCGTCTGGCGTCTGCTGACGGATCCGGCGGCCTACCACACGTGGATGGACCCCAAGGTGGAATCGGTCGAGCCGCCCGGACCCGCACAACCCGGACAGGTCGTGCTGCTGAGCAGTGGCGCGCTGGGCATGCGGTTGTGGGTTCGCTTCGACCTCGACCGCGTCGATCCGACGACGCACGACTTCGAGCTTCGCGTCCAATTCCCTTTCGGCATCCGGATGCGAGAGCACATCAGCGTACGCCCGGTCGAGGGAGGCAGCCGTGTCCAATTCGGTTGAGACTTCACCCTCCCGCCAGGTTGGCGGGGCTGGTTGGTGGAGCACCTGGTCGGCTCGGAGCTGCGCAACGGCCCCGCGGACTCACTGGCTCGCCTGAAGCGGGTCGCCGAATCGGCGGCACAAGGGCGAGGTCGGGTGTGAGAGTCTAGTATTCGGCCCGATCTGTCGGAAGCCATAGGAGGAGCGATGGCCAAGAACCCCTTGTTTGAGCTCTATGAGGCAGGCACCAGTGTCTGGCTCGACTACATCAGCCGGAGCTTGATCACGTCCGGTGAGCTCAAGCGAATGATCGAGGAGGATGCCGTCGTTGGCATGACCTCGAACCCCACCATCTTCGAAAAGGCGATCAGTGGCAGCGGCGACTACGACGAGGCGCTCAAGCGCTTGATTGGGGGCGGCAAGCCGGACGAAGACGTGATGTTGAGCCTGATCGTCGAGGACATCCAGGCGGCGGCGGACGTGCTCAAGCCTGTCTACGAGCAGACCAAGCACAAGGACGGCTATGTCAGCATCGAGGTCCTCCCGCGGGTCGCGCACGACACAAACGGAACGGTCGCGATGGCGCACGAACTGTTCGATCGGGTGGGTCGGCCCAACATCTTCATCAAGATCCCGGCAACCAAAGAAGGATTACCGGCCATCGAGCAGTGCA
>VBIS01000277.1 GCA_005880605.1 Chloroflexota bacterium | reverse complement strand
CTTCAAGACGGTCTGCGTCTTGTCGCCAACCTTGATGGATGCCGTGTGGATCAGGGCATTACTCGAGGTTGGGCTACTGGCGGGGGCCGAAGCGACGCTGCCGCCGCAACCCGCCAGGAGCAACGCCACCAGCAGCCCCACGGGCACTCCAATCGCCAGGCGAATCGCTCTCATCCATGCCTCCTGCCGGAAAGATCCCGTGTCTGAATACGATCCCTGGTTACGTTCGGCCCTTGCCAAACGCGCGTGCCCCTTGTAGCATGCTGGACACATGACGGGGCGGGTTCGCTTCGCGGGCTTTTACTTTTACGCCTACCTCGGGCCGGCACGGGACCGGCTCGGGATGGGCTAGCGCCGCCCCTCCCCAGCGCCACCCGTTCACCGGCCTCCTCCACACCAGACGACTACATTGGCGCGCCCAGGAGGCAAACAAGGATGGCGGTTCGAGGCATTCGCGGCGCGACGACCACAGATGAAGACAGCGAATCGGCGATCGTCGACGCCACCACTGAGCTGCTGGCGCAGATCGCCCGCGAGAACGCGCTGCAGCCCGGCGACATCGCGGCAGCGTGGTTCACGACCACGCCTGATCTAACCGCCGAGTTCCCGGCGGCGGCCGCCAGGCGGTTTGGCTGGGAGGACGTTCCCTTGATGTGCGCCCACGAGATGGCGGTGCCCGCTTCGAACCCGCGCAGCCTTCCCCGCTGCATCCGGGTGCTGTTGCTGGTTAACACCGACCGGCCGTCGTCGGCGATGCGTTTCGTCTACCTGCGCGGCGCGCAGCTGTTGCGGGTGACCGCATGATCATCGTGATGCGGCATGACGCGACGCCCGCCCAGGTGTCGGCGGTGGTCAAGCAGGTCGAGGCCCACGGCTGCCGGACGCACCTGAGCGATGGCGACGAGCGGACGGTGATCGGTGTAATCGGAACCAATCCATTCGCCCTGCGGGATCTCTTCATCGAGGCCCCTGGCGTTGCCGAGGTGGTACCAATCACGAAGCCTTTCAAACTCTCTAACCGCGAATTCCGATCGCGCGATACCCGCATCAGAGTCGGTGCGCATGAGGTCGGTGGTGATCGCCCGTGGATCGTGGCCGGGCCCTGCTCGGTTGACGGCGAGGAGCTGTTTCTCGAGACCTGCCGGCAAGTCCGGGCGGCCGGCGGCCATGCGCTTCGCGGCGGCGTCTTCAAGCCCCGCACCTCGCCCTACAGTTTCCAGGGGCTGCGCGGCGATGGCGTCGCCATTCTTCGCGAAGCGAAACGCCAGACCGGACTGCCGCTGGTGTGCGAGGTGCTGGAGCCGGCCGACATCGACACTCTCGCCGGGATCGTCGATGTGCTCCAGATCGGCGCCCGCAACATGCAGAACTTCCCGCTCCTGTCCGAAGTCGGTCGGTTGCGCAAGCCGGTGCTGCTGAAGCGCGGCATGTCGGCCACGATCGAGGAATGGCTGCTCTCGGCCGAGTACATCCTCAGCCAGGGAAACTACGATGTCATCCTCTGCGAGCGCGGCATTCGCACCTTCGAGACCTACACCCGGAACACGCTCGATCTCAACGCGGTGCCCTTGATCAAGGAGTTGAGCCACTTGCCGGTGATCGTCGACCCAAGCCACGGCACCGGGCGCCGCTCGCTGGTCACTCCCATGGCGCTGGCGGGAATCGCGGCGGGTGCGGACGGCCTGATGGTCGAGGTGCACGCCCAGCCGGAGGTCGCGCTCTCCGACGGCGCTCAGTCGCTGACCCCGCAGGCGTTCGCCCACCTGGTCGAACAGGTCAACGCCGTCGCCGCCGCGCTGAGCCGAACCGTCGGAGTGGCCTGATGCGGGTTGGCATTGTCGGTCTGGGAGTGATCGGCGGCTCGCTCGGTCTGGCCCTTCGCCGCCTTGGCGGGTCGCTCGAAGTGCGCGGCGTCGCGCACCACGCCGATGGCGTTGCAGCGGCATTGCAACGTGGTGCGGTCGACCGGGCATCAACCGAACTCCGCGACCTTGCAGATTGCGGCATCGTCGTGGTCGCCACCCCGATCAACCAGGTCCGCTCGGTGCTCGAGCAGACTGCGGCCGAGATCCCGCGACAGGCGATCGTCACCGATGTCGCGAGCGTCAAACGCCCCGTCCTCGAGTGGGCGCGCTCCCTGCCCGACCCGTCACGATTCCTCGGCGGCCATCCGGTCGCCGGCAAGGAGCGCAGCGGGCTGAGCGAGAGCGATGCCACGCTGTTTCGGGGAGAGACCTGGGTGTTCACGCCGGAAGACGGGCAGGATCTCACGCCGTTCGATGAATGGTTCCGGCTGGTGCGGGCGATCGGCGCGCGGCCGCAGATCCTCTCTGCCGAGGCGCACGATC
>VBIS01000099.1 GCA_005880605.1 Chloroflexota bacterium | reverse complement strand
TGGTGCAGCTCGACCTGTGAATCCTTCAGCCCGCGCGACGCGATGGCGACCCCCGCGCCGCTGCGCAGCGGTCGCAACAGCTTTTCCAGGTCATCGATGGGGACGCTGAGGTCCGCATCGCTGAAGATGCGATATCGACCACGCGCCTGCGCCATTCCGAGCTGCACCGCCGCGCCCTTCCCGAGGTTGCGAGCGGACGCCACCAGTTGAAGCTGGGGCCAGGCAGCCGCCCGCTGGCGCACCACCTCGGCGGTGGCATCACGGCTGCCGTCGTCGACCACGATCACCTCGGCGCTGAGGCGGGAGGTCTCGAGAAAGTGCTGGACCCGGTCGAGCGTCGCTGGGAGCCGCCCCGCCTCGTTGAAGGCCGGGATGATGATCGAGATCTCGGGACTCACGCCGCTTTCTCCACCTTCCGCATCTCGGCCTTGAAGGCGAGCAGCTCGGTGAAAGCCCGCAGGACGACGCGCAGGTTGGCCCCGGTCTGGCGGCCCGAGGTCCGGGGGTAATGCTGGATCGGCACCTCCACCACGCGTGCGTGAAGCTGGCGCGCCAACACAAAGACCTCGGTATTGATCAAGGCTCCCTCGGAGTGCAACTCCATGCGAGCCAGCAGATCGCGGCGCATCAGCTTGAAGGCGCAGTTGACATCCCGAGCCAGGCGGCCAAACAAGATGGCGACCAGCGTAAAGAATGCCCAGGCGTTCAGCCGCCGCGGTAGCGGGTCGCGGCGCTGCTTGCGATAACCGGCGACGATGTCGGCATCCGCCGCCCGGGCCAGCAGCGCCGTCACGTCGGACGGATCGAACTGGTTGTCGGCATCCATCAGGAAGACCCACGGATAGTGAGCCGCCGCAAAACCGGATCGCAGGGCGGCGCCGTAGCCGCGGTTGACGGGATGGCGCACGACCCGCAGGCTGGGATGGATCGCCTTGAGCCGCTCCAGCAGCGCGGCCGTTCCGTCCCGGCTGCCGTCATCGACGACGATGACCTCGAAGGCCCGCGCCTGAGCGCCAAGCGCGGCGGCCATCCGTCCCACCGACTGCTCCAGGTTGGCCTCCTCGTTGAAGGCGGGCATCACGGCGCTGATCTCGACCGCGGAGGCCAGGCTCATGGTGCGAAGCCTACTCGGGTGAAGACCGTGGCCACCGGGTCCTGGCGAAGGACCTGCCAGGCCGCGTCGTGCCGAAGGATGCCCGTCAGGGGATGACCGTTGGGCAGGATGATCGCGTCGGGATGAGCCTGCGCGATCACATCGGGCCAGGCCGCCGCCATGTAACTGACCTGCAGGTAGCGGCTGAAGACCTCCGACCCGTAGACCTCAACCCGGCCATCGATGAAGACCCGCCCGCCGTGGGGGAAGAGGCGCCAAACCAGGTAACCGCCGTAGTCGTAATAGTTGAAGACCCGCACCGGCCGGCCGAGCGCCTGGAGGGCGTCGGTCGCCTCGACCGGGAGAGCGGCGCTGATGGCCCGCGCCTCGCGGCCGGACTGGAGGTTGGGAAGCGCCCGGTAGCCCACCATGCCGGCCCCGACCACGATCAGCAGGACCAGGTTGATGGCCCCGAGCGCGACGCCGGGACGGTTGGGCCGCGGCGGCGCCCAACGCAGGGCCGCCTGCGCCGCGGGCCGATCGTGCACCGGCGGCAGCATGCCCGCCAGAAGTCCGAGCAGCGCCTGGGCGCATCGCCCGATCAGCGGCGCGGCCCCGAGCACAAAGAGCGGCACATGTCGCTGCGAGGCGAGCGCGAGATAGAGGAGCGCAAAGGCGATCAGCCACTCGCTGGTGCGGGCCTTGACCCGGCCCGTCGCCAGGCCGACCAGGAGAAGGAAGACCAATCCCTCGAACATCATTCCGGCCAGCGAATGAAAGTCGGGCGAGGCCCACTCCTGAATGTTGTTCTGAATCAACGGCGAGGTCAGCGTTCCCAGGGAAAAGATGACGGTTTGAAAACCGAACGGATTGACGAAGGCCAGCCCGGCGCCGGCGACGATCCCCCAGCCCAGCGCCACCAGGCGGCGCCTTGGCATCGCATCCGGGTGCGATCGCCAGCTGTCGAAGACTTCACCGGCGAGGAAGAGCAGGCTGATGATGACGCCCACCAGAAACGCGGAGTGCAGGTTCGCCCACAACCAGATGAAGGGAGGCAGCACGAAGACGGAGAGCCGGCCGCTTCGGTACCGCATGAGACCAAGCAGGAGCAGGCCGCACAACAGCACGTTGAGGAGCTGGGGTCGAGCCCCCCAGGCCGTCGAGCCGGCGAGGACGCCCACCAGGGTCAGGGCCGCGGCCGCGCTCGCCGCCAGGCCGGTCTGCCGAAGGAGCAGGTAAAGGCAAACCGCGGACGCCGTCACGACCCCAGCAAAGACGGCGACCATTACGGGCAGCCCGCCAAGCTGGTAGAGCCAATACATCGAAAGATCGGCCAACCATTCGTGCATCACCCAGGGTTGGCCGGCGGCGCTGAACGAGTAGACATCCAGATGGGGAATGGACGCCGTTGTCAGGATCAGCCGTCCATTGGCCAGGTGCCACCACAAATCCGGGTCCAGCGGGGGCACCGCGGCCAGGCTGAAGACCGCCGTAAAGAGGAGCGAGCGGAGCAGGACCGTACTGGTGACGCGGCGAAGCCAGGCGGCGATCACGGTCAGGAGAGTAACGGCCCCGTCACGGACTTCCTTCGGCCGGACGGCCGCGCCGGCGCTCGATGAGCACCAGCACCACGAAGCGTGGCAGCGCCAGCATCCGGCGCCATCGCCAGGGCTGGCGGCCGAGCCGATGGAGCCATTCCAGCCCGTGCTCGCGCATCCAGGGTGGCGCCCGGCGGGCTCGGCCCGAGATGAAGTCGAACGCGCCCCCCACCCCCAGGCCAATGATCGCGCCCGAGTGCTCCAGGTTGCGCGCCAGCCAGGCCTCCTCGGCCGCGGCGCCGTAGGCGAGGAGCAGCACCTGGGCCCGGCTGGAGCGGACCGCTTCGGTGGTAGTGGCGTCCGACACAGGGTCGGGCGAGCCGGGCTGCGCGCCCGCCAGGATGAAGCCAGGATAGGCATCGCGCAGCACGCGACCGGCCGTCTCGGCTACCCCGGCGGCGCCCCCCAGGAAGAAGAACCGCCAGCCGGCGGTGGCGCCGCGCGCCGCGAGCGCCTTGACGAAGTCGACCCCCGCGATCCGGCCGGGCAGCGGATGGCCGAGCCGGCGCGCGGCCCAGAGAACGCCCGCCCCGTCAGCCAGCGCCAGGTCGGCCTGGCGGAGCACCGCCGCAAAGGCGGGGTCGCGCCCCGCATGCATGATCCGCTCCGGGTTGACGCTGATTACAAAGCGCGGACGCCCGTCCGCGATGGCACGCGCCACCCAATCCACCGCCTCGGCCTCCGTCAGGGCATCGACCGGTACCCCCAGGAGCGTGAACCGCGTCACGCGGCGAGCGCCTGCCGGTAGACCTCCGCGGTCTCGCGGCCGAGCCGCTCGACGCTGAACACTTTCGACCGTGTGAGTCCGGCATTCCGCAGCCGCCGTTGCTCCGCATCGAAGCGAAGTAGCCGTTCCATGGCCTGCGTGAGCTCCTCGACGCTTTCCGTCCGCAGCACGATCCCCGCATCATCGACCAGCTCCGCGAGCGCGTCGGCCGACGAGACGATCACCGGCGCGCCGCATGACATCGCTTCCAGCACCGGCAGGCCAAAGCCTTCGTAGCGGGACGGGTAGACGAAGATCGAGGCACCGCTGTAGAGGGCCGGTAGCATCTCGCGGGGAACATAATCGAGCCCGATGACGTGGCCACGCGGTCCCGCCTTGCGAAGCTCGCGGGCGAGGCGGTCCGCGCCATGGTTGGTCCGGCCGACAAAGACCAGCGCTGAGTCGTCGGTGAGGTCGGGCGGCAGCAGCTCGTACGCGGCCCGCAACCGCCCGAGGTCCTTGCGCGGATCGATGGTTCCCACATAGAGGATGTAGTGCTCGGGCAGTCCGAACTGCATTCGTGTCCTTGCCACCTCGTTCGCCGGCTGTGGGGTAAAGATCGGATCCGCGGCTAGCGGGACGTAGGCCACCCGGTCCGGCGCGATATGGTACAGGTCGATGAGCTGCCGGCTGACCGCCTGGGACGAGACCATGACCCGCCGCGCTCGGCGAATGCTCCGCGGGCCCAGCGTCGCGAAGTACCAGCGGGCGCGTGGATGCATGTCCTCGGGGCGGACCCGATAGGCAAGGTCGGGCACGCTCAGGGCCAGCGGAACGCCGCTGAGCATCGGTGCAACACCGAGTACCGAATGCAACAGCCTGAGCGCGCGTGGGTTGCGCCCGAAGCGCCAGGGCAACGACCACTGCTCCCGACCCAGCCGCAGGCCGCGCGGCACCGCCGGAAAGGGCACGAGACAGTGCCCGTCGGCGGCGTCGCCCAGATCGGGGATCACATCGGCCGGCGCGAGGACGTCGACCGAGGCGCCGACCTTGTGCAGCCCCCGAAGAATGTGGAGCGCATGGTGCTCGAGCCCGGTAAAGGGCTTCGCCGCAAACAGGAGATCAACCGCGATTCCTTCCGGCACCGAATTGCTGCCAGCCACTGCCGCAAGTTAGCAGAACAGCGAGCCCGCAGGGCGAGCCGCAGGTTCGCGCGTGACGGGGTGCAACGGTGATCGTCGGCATCGATGGAACGCCAGCCACTCGCCGGCTGGCGACTGGGACAGAGGTTTACGCGCGGAGCATTATCGAGGCGCTGGCGGCATCGCGAGGAGCCCGCGAAATGCGCGTCTACGCCAACGCGGTCGACGCGCCCCCCTGGCTGCCGGCCGGTGTCGAGTGGCGCGGCATTCCCTTTCCGCGGGCGTGGACCCACTGGCGGTTGCGGCAGGCGCTCCGTCGCGAGCGGCCAGACGTGAGCTTTATCCCGAGCCATGTCTTGCCCTTCGCCCTTGGCCTGAAATCCGTGGTCACCATCCACGACGTCGGGCACCGTCGCGAGCCCCACGCCTACTCACGCAGCGCCCGCTGGTACCTGGAAGCGACGACGCGATACGCCGCGCGACGCGCCAACCGGCTGATCGCCGTGTCCAAATCCACAGCCGATGACCTCGCTCGCTTCTACGGCGTGCCGGGTGGGCGCATAAGCGTGGTGCACTCGGGTGTCGACCTGCGGATGCAGCCACAGGACCCGGCCAAAGTGGACGAGGTCCTGCGACGACTTGGGATCGGTGGTGCGTACTTTCTTTATGTTGGCCGAAACCACCCACGCAAGAACCTGGGCATGTTGCGCCGCGCGTTCGACGAGGCGCGGCGCCGCGGCCTCGAGGCCGAGCCGGGTGCCATCGCCCTGACCTTGCCGTCGCGCTTCGAAGGCTTCGGCTTTCCGGCGCTCGAAGCGATGCGCTGCGACACGGCCGTCATCGGATCGACCGCCGGCGCGCTGCCGGAGATCATCGGCACCGCAGGCATTCTCTTGAGCCCCGATGATGCCGGCGCCTGGAGCCAGGCCATGCTCGAGTTGGCCCACGACCCCGCGCTTCAGCGCCGGCTGATTGTGGCGGGCGCGACCCGCAGCGCCGATTTCACCTGGGAGGCGGCCGCCACCAAGACCTGGAGCGTGCTCGACGGCGTGGCCCGTCAGGGTCAGCCGCTGACGACCGACTCGTAGACGGCGCGATGCGCCGCGGCACTCGCTGACCAGGTATAAAGGGCGGCGCGGGCCCGCCCGGCCGCGACCTGCCGATCGCGGAGGGCGCCATCGGTCAGCAGTCGCACGAGGTTGCCCGCCAGCGCCTCGTCGTCGGTGGGCACATTGAGCAGTGCCGCATCACCAGCGACTTCGGGGATGGCGCCGGCACTGGAGGCGACGACGGGCGTGCCGGCCGCGAAGGCCTCCAGCACGGGCAGCCCGAATCCCTCATCGAGCGAGGGAAAGAGAACCGCCTGCGCCATCTGGTAGAGGCCGGGCAGCTCTTCGATCTGCGCATACCCGACGAATCGCACCCACTGGTCCAGGTCAAGATCGCGCACCGCGTCTACGACGTCGCCATAGTTCCAGCCAAAGCCGCCGACGACGATCAGCGGCAGCCGCCGCTCGGGGGGGATGCGCGCCAGCGCGCGCAGGCTGGTGAGGTAGTTCTTGCGCGGTTGCACCGTGCCGACTTGCAACAGATAGCGCTCGGGCAGCGCGTAGCGAGTCCTCAGATCGGCACGAATCGCAGGTGAGGCCGGAAGGCTGAACTCGGCCTCGACCCCGTGCGGAATCACGCGGCATCGCTGCGGGTCTACCTGGAAGTGCCGCACCAGCGCCTTACTGGTTGCGATCGAGGGACAGATGATGGCCCGGGCGCGGCGTACCGATTGCGGCACGACCACCCTCGTCGCGAACCACTGGCCCGCGGGAAACCATTCCGGATGATCGTAGATAGCGAGATCGTGAATCGTCACCACCCCAGGAAGACCGAAGCCGAGCAACGGCAGCGAATTGGCGGGACCATGGACCAGCTGCACGCCTTCGCCTCGCATCCGTAGCGGCATCACAAGCTGCGGCCCAACCACGCGAGGCCCGCGGTTCGGATAGAGGGTGAGGTCGACGCCGTGGCTCTCGCGGAACGCCCCGATCAGCGCCTGGATGTAGCGGCCGACACCGGTAGCCTCGCGCTCGCGAAGTGCCCTGGTGTCCAGGGCGACGCGCAGCCTGTGGCCGGAGCCGGCGGGTTCAGGCGTACGTATCGATCCGCGCCTGCCTCGAGAGGGCCTCCAGCACCCGCCGAGCCGGGAACCGTTCGAAATCGTCGGCCCAGAGGGTGACGACGCGGTCGCCCATTGGCGGGATGTCGGGCTTGCGGGCGGTGGCGAGCACGCGGGCCCCGGCGGCGGCCGCGACATGGAGCGCATCCCCATCGTGCCCGACCACACCAAGGCTGAGCTCGCTCAGCACCGCGACCTCGTCGACCGTCATGTCGGCGAGTTTGAGCGTAAGCGTGGGCTTGGCGATGCTCGCGCGCGTCTCCCGGACGGCGTGTTGATCGCCCGCCCCGCTCAGGATGACGATGCGTTCCGCCATCGATTGGTTGGCCACCACGGCAAAGCGTTCGGCCGGCCAGCTCGGCTCGCGGCGATGAGATGACCAGCCGCCACCACCCGGAATCAGGATCAGGGGATGATGGCCGCTGCCGATGAAGGCCGGCCAGCGCGCGATGGCCTGCGTTCGCACCGCCTCCGGCGGTCGAAGGCTGGGCGGTTCGCCCGGTGCCAGTACGGGCCGCTGACTGGCGACCGCCGCCAGGCGCCAGTTGGCCTCAGCCGGGTGCAGACCTTTCCTGGCCGGCACTCGCTCCGTCGCCACCCAATCGTGGGCGCCGGCCGCCACCAGACGGCGTGGCACCGCGGAGAAGTAGGCCATCGCTAAATGGATGTACCGGGCCGGGTAGGGAACGACGACGGTCCCAACCGGCCCCGCTCGCAAGCGCCGAAAGACTCGAAGGAGTTCCCCTGGCGAATCATCAAAGACGGACGCCCGGCCGACCGATGGAAGTCCGAGCACGCTGCCGACGGCGTCCGCCGACGCAAACACCGTCGCGCCCTCGCAGGCACGCAGCACCGATTGCGCCATCAGCGCTTCCCGCACACCGCCACCAAGCAGGATCGCGACGTTAGAGAGTGCGGGTCGTTCGGTACTCATGTGATGTAGTGCTGTCCTCGACGCACGACCTGCAGGTTGTCGAGCGCCATACCCGTACCAACCGCGACACAGCTCTGCGGATCGCTCGCCACGCGGGCGGGGATGCCGACGCGGGCGGTCAGAAACTGCCCCATTCCCGGCAACTGGGCGCCGCCCCCGGAGAGCACCAATCCGTTGCGATTGACGGCGGTGCGCCGCGCCTCCGGCACCTGGGCCAGCAGGCGTTGCAAGCCGGCAACGATCGCCTCGAGCGGCTCCCGCATCGCCGCCTGAACTTCGCTGCTCGATACGCGAAGCGGGGCACCGCTCGCGTCGCGATCGCCATTAAGCTCGATCGATGCCTCGTTGACGGGGGTGATCGCTGATCCGACCTCGAGCTTGAGGCGCTCGGCATCGCCCGGCTTGAGCCGGACGCCACGCGTCCGCGCAAGGGACGCCTCGATGGCCCGGTCGAGGGCGTCGCCGCCGGTCGGGATCGACTGGATGGCAACGATTTCGCCGAGCACGATCAGCGCCATTTCGGTCGAGCCGGCGCCGAGGTTGACGACGACGATGCCGTCGGTGCTGGAAACCGCGACCTTCGCACCGATGGCGGCCGCCATCGGCTTGTCGATCAGGTAGGCCGTCTTGGCGCCGGCCCGCATGGTGGCCTCGAGGACAGCCCGCCGCTCGACGCCGGTGACCATCGGGCCCACCGAGAGCATGACATCGGGCCGGAAGATCCGCTGCCGGCCGACGATGCGACCGATCAGGTGCTGGAGCATCGCGCCCGCCACGCCGTAGTCGACCCCGTTGCCGTCACGAACCGGCCGGACGGTGCGGGCCTTTCCGCCGCGGCCCACTAGTTGGGAGGCGGCCCGCCCGATCGCCAGCACCCGCCCACCCTTGCCATCGGTCGCCATCAAGGCCGGCTCGTTGACGACGACGCCTTCGCCCTTGACGTAGACGAGGACGGTCGAGGTTCCGAGGTCGATGCCAATCTTTTTGGAGAGCACTCTGGCTCAATCCCCGATGACCCGGGAGAGGTCCAGGCGGGCTCCGGGTGCGTTCCCATCGACGCGGGTAATGTGCGCACCCAGGTGCTCGAGCTTGGTCACGATGTCCTGGTAACCGCGGTCGAGGTGATAGATGTTCTCGAGCGTCGTCGTGCCCGTAGCGCAGAGCGCCGCGACCACAAGCGCCGCCCCGGACCGAATGTCGGGCACGCTGACCGAGCCACCGTGCAGGCGGCTGGGGCCCGAGACCATCGCGCTGCGGCCC
This sequence comes from Chloroflexota bacterium, assembly GCA_005880605.1. Classification (GTDB taxonomy): domain Bacteria; phylum Chloroflexota; class Dormibacteria; order CF-121; family CF-121; genus CF-13. Next base: position 5,500 of record VBIS01000099.1, on the reverse strand, counting down.
TCGAGGTGGATCTCGGCGCCGAGCTTGCGCAACTCCGGGACATGCTGGAAGCGATTCTCGAAGACCGCCTCGGAGACGACGCACTTCCCATGCGCCTGGGTCATCAAGCTGACGAAGGGCGCCTGCAGGTCGGTTGGGAACCCGGGGTGCGGCCAGGTCGTCACGTCGACCGGCTGGAGGCGGCTGTTGCCCTGCACCCAAAGACTATGCGTTTGGTCCTCCACCTCGACGCCGGCTGCCCGGAGCTTCAGCATCACCGCCCGCAGGTCCGCGGTCACGACGTCCTCGAGCACCGCCTCCCCGCCGGTGGCCGCGACCGCGAAGGCGTAGGTTCCCGCCTCGATGTTGTCGGGAATGACACGATGGCTGGCACCGCTCAGCTCGGTGACACCATCGATTTGCAGCACGTCGGTCCCGATCCCGTTGATCCGGGCGCCCATCTTGCCGAGAAACATCGCCAGGTCGACGACGTGGGGCTCTCGGGCTGCGTTATGAATGGTGGTGATGCCATCGGCCGTGACGGCGGCCATCATCAGGTTTTCGGTGCCGGTCACGGTCGGCATGTCGAGGTGGATGGTGGCGCCTTTCAGGCGGTCGGCTCTCGCGACGTATTCCCCGTCCTCGAGGTCCACATGGGCGCCCATCAGGCGCAAGCCGAGCAGGTGCTGCTCGACCCGGCGCATGCCGATGTCATCGCCACCTGGCTTTGCCACTCGCGCCTCACCGCGACGCGCCAGGAGCGGCCCCATCAGAAGAAAGGATGCACGCATCTTGTTGGCCATGGCGGCAAGGACATCGCTCCGGGCCAGCCGCCGGGCGTCGACGTGGAGCTGCTGCGAGTCGAGCCCCTGAATCTCGACCCCCATCGCCTCGAGCAGCCGGACCATGGTGCTCACATCCTCTATGCGCGGCACGTTCTTGAGTCGGCATTCCTCGTCGGTCAGCAGGCAGGCAGCCAGGATCGGGAGAACCGCGTTCTTGGAGCCACTGATCGGGACCCGCCCGACCAATCGAGTTCCCCCCTCGATCAGGAGTTGGGCCACTGACCCCCTAGGGTAGCAGCCGCACCGCGTCCTAAGTGCGGCGTCTGCGCCTGAGTTCGGCGAGCCGAAGTCGTGCCTCAGCGCGCGCCAGGGCAACCGAGGCGGCGGCCTGGTCGGTGTCCGACAGTTTCTGCTGCAGCAGATCCGCCGCCCGGCGGCGGGCTTCCTCGGCGCGGGATTCGTCGATGTCCTCCGCCCGCTCCGCTGCATCGGCCAGCACGGTAACCTCGTCGGGCCGGACTTCCAGAAATCCGCCGGAGACGAAGAAGAACTGCTCCTCGTTGTCATTGCGTACCTTGACCACGCCCGGCTTGAGCGGGGTCAACAAGGGAATGTGCCGCGGCAGGATGCCCAGCTCACCTTCCGACCCCGGCGCCACGACGAAGTCCGCATCGCCCTTGAAGCGGCGGCCTTCGACGGTGACGATGTCGACGTGGAGCTTGTTGTTCTCGGCCACGGCTACGTCGAGGCTTTGCCCCGGGCTTCGGAGGCCGCGGCTTTTGGCTTCTCCTCTTTCGGCTTCTCCCCTTTGGGCTTGCCGTCGTCGCTTGGGGCGGCCTCGCCCCGGGCCGCCGCCACTGCCTCGTCGATGGTGCCCACCATGTAGAACGCCTGCTCGGGCAGGTCGTCGTGCTTGCCTTCGAGAATCTCGCCGAAGCCGCGGATTGTCTCTTTCAGCGGCACGTACTTGCCGGGCCGGTTGGTGAAGATCTCGGCCACGAAGAACGGCTGGGACAGGAAGCGCTCGATCTTGCGCGCCCGTGCCACCAGCAGCTTGTCGTCCTCGGACAGTTCGTCCGGACCGAGGATGGCGATGATGTCCTGCAGCTCCTTGTTGCGCTGCAGCACCTGCTGCACACCCCGAGCCACCCGATAGTGCTCCTCCCCGACGATCTCGGGGGTGAGGAATCGCGAGAAGGAATCGAGCGGATCGACCGCGGGATAGATGCCGCGTTCGACGATGGCACGGGAGAGACTCACGGTGGCCCCCAGGTGGGCGAAGGTCGTGGCAATCGCCGGGTCGGTGTAGTCGTCGGCCGGGACGAACACCGCCTGGACCGAGGTGATCGAGCCTTTCTTGGTGGAGGTGATCCGCTCCTCGAGGTCGCCCATTTCGGTGGCCAGGGTGGGCTGGTAACCGACCGCCGACGGCAGGCGGCCGAGCAACGCTGAGACTTCGCTGCCCGCCAGCATGTAGCGGAAGACGTTGTCGATGAAGAGCAGCACATCCTGGCCGAACTCGTCGCGGAAATACTCGGCCAGCGTCAGGCCGGTCAGGCCGACCCGGGCGCGCGCCCCCGGCGGTTCGTTCATCTGGCCGAACACCAAGGCCGTCTTGTCGATGACCCCGGATTCGTTCATCTCGAGCCAGAGCGAGTTCCCCTCGCGGGTGCGCTCACCGACGCCGGCAAAGACCGAGAACCCCTGGTGCTCGGTGGCGATATTGCGAATCAGCTCCATGACGATGACGGTCTTGCCGACGCCGGCACCACCGAACAACCCGATCTTGCTGCCCTTGGCGAAGGTGGTGACCAGGTCGATGACTTTGATGCCGGTCTCCAGCACCTCGGTATCCGTCGCCTGCTCGCTGACCGGGGGCGCGGTGCGATGGATCGGCAGCCGGACCTCCGACTCGATCTTGCCCTTGCCGTCGATCGGTTCCCCGATGACGTTCATCATTCGGCCCAGCGTCCCCTTGCCGACCGGCACCGTGATCGGACCGCCGGTGTCTTTGACCTCCGTGCCGCGAACCAGCCCGTCGGTCGAATCCATGGCGATGGTTCGCACCACGTCGTTGCCGCGGTGTTGCTGGACTTCCAGCACGAGGCGGCCTTGCTTGCCGCGATCGATCTCGAGCGCGTGATAGATCTCCGGAAGGTCCTGCCCCTCAAAGACGACATCGACGACCGGGCCGATGATCTGGTGGACACGCCCGGTCCGTACCTTCTTTGGTTTCTCTTGCTTTTTCTCTGCCTTCTCTGCGATTGCCATTGATGCCTCCTAGCCGGCGGTGAGCGCTTCGGCGCCCCCCACGATTTCACTCAGTTCCTTCGTGATCGTCGCCTGCCGCACCTTGTTGCGCAGCAGGGTCAGGTCTTCGATCAGCTCGCCGGCGTTGTCGGTCGCGTTGCGCATCGCCACCATCTGGGCGGCGTAGAAGCTGGCCAGGTTGTCGAGCACCGCCGCGTAGACCTGCGCCTCGACGTAGCGCGGCAGCAGCTGGGAGAGCACCTCTTCAGCCTCAGGCTCATAGATGTAGTCGATCCGTGGTCCCTCGTCTTTTCGCTCCGGGACGCGCACCGGGATCAGGACCTTGATGGTTGGCTCCAATCGGCTGACCGACGCAAAGTGCGTATAGAGCAGCGCCACTTCATCGACATTGCCCTGCAAATACTCATCCCGCGCCACCGTGATCGCCGGCAGGATGTCTTTCAACTGGGGCCGGTCGCCGATTTGCGACACCTCGGCCAGAATCGGCACCCCCAACCGGCGGAAGTAGTCGCGCCCTTTCCGGCCGATGGTGTCGAGCACGGTGTCGCCCTGCCGGATGTAGCCGAGCGCCACCCGAAAGGCGTTGACATTGAGGCCGCCCGCGAGGCCGCGATCGGAGGAGACGACGATCAACAATCGTTTCTTGACGGGACGCTCGGTGAGGAATGGGTGCTCGTAGCTGGTGACACGGCTGGCCACTTCGACCAGCACGTCGGCCATGCGGTCGGCATAGGGGCGTGCCGCTTCCGCCCGAGCCTGTACCCGGCGCAGCTTGGAGGCCGCGACCGCCTGCATCGCTCGCGTGATCTGCTGCGTGTTTTTCACGCTGGCGATCCGGCGGCGGATTTCGGCGAGGGTGGCCATCGGACGCTAGCGTTCCTTTGTGGTCTTGCGCTCGGTGGCGCGGCGGGCAGCCTGCAACGGACCCTTTCCCTGCGGCTTCTCCTCGGCCTTCGCGACGGGCTTCTCTTCCGGTTTCGCAACCAGCGGGCTCGACTGCTTGAATTCTTCGATCGCGCCGCGCAGCAGCTTCTCCGTATCCGCGGAGAGGGCCTTCTCTTTGGCGATTGTCTGCTCAATGCCGGGATGCGAACTGGTCAGGAAGCGGAGTAGCTCTTTTTCGAATTGCCGCACCTTGTCGACCGGGACGTCATCGAGATAGCCGTTGCCGCCGGCGAAGAGGACGATCACCTGCTGCGCGACCGGCATCGGTTGGTACTGGTCCTGTTTGAGGAGCTCTTCCATCCGCTTGCCGCGCTCCAGCTGGTCTCGGGTCCGCTTGTCGAGATCGGAGGCGAACTGGGCGAAGGCGGCCATGTCTCGATACTGCGAGAGATCGAGGCGAAGCCGGCCGGCGACCTGCCGCATCGCCTTGATCTGGGCGGCGCCACCGACGCGGGAGACAGACAGGCCGGTCGAGATCGCCGGCCGGATGCCGGCGTAGAACAGATCGGTCAGCAGGTAGATCTGGCCGTCGGTGATCGAGATGACGTTGGTCGGGATGTAGGCGGAGATGTCACCCGCCAGGGTCTCGATGATCGGTAAGGCCGTGATCGAGCCCCCACCGTTCTCTTTATTCATGCGCGCCGCGCGCTCCAACAGCCGCGAGTGCAGGTAGAAGACGTCGCCGGGATAGGCCTCGCGGCCCGGTGGCCGGCGCAGCAGGAGCGAGATCTGCCGATAGGCCCAGGCGTGTTTGGAAAGGTCGTCGTAGACCACCAGCACGTCCTTGCCCTTATCCATGAAGTACTCGCCCATCGAGGTGGCGGAGTAGGGAGCGATGTACCAGAGCGGTGCCGGCTCGCTAGCGGTGGCGGAGACGATGATCGTGTACTCCAGGGCAGCGTGCTCCTCGAGCACGGCTGCCACCTGGGCCACCGTGGCGGCACGCTGGCCGATCGCCACATAGATGCAGATGACGTCCTGTCCTTTCTGATTGATGATGGTGTCGAGCGCGATCGCGGTCTTGCCGGTCTGCCGGTCACCGATGATCAGCTCGCGCTGACCCCGGCCGATGGCGGTCATGGCATCGACCGCCTTGATCCCGGTTTGCAGTGGGGTGTCGACCGGCTGGCGGGTAACGACACCGGGAGCCACCTTCTCGACGGCGGCGGTCTCGCTTGTCTGGATGGGTCCTTTCCCATCGATCGGCTCACCGAGCGCGTTGACGACGCGGCCGATGAGCGCCTCGCCCACTGGCACCTGGATGACGCTACCCGTGGTGCGCACCTCATCGCCTTCGCGGATCTCCTCGTAGGGCCCGAGGATGACCGCGCCGACCGAGTCCTCCTCGAGGTTGAGTGCCATGCCTTTGACCCCGCCCTTGAACTCGAGCAACTCGAGCGATTGCGCGTTCCGAAGTCCGTAGATCCGTGCGATACCGTCGCCGATCTCGGTCACGATGCCGACGTCCGCCGAGAGGATGGGAACGTCGAAGTCCTTGATGCGTTGCTTGATGAAGTTGC
>VBIS01000098.1 GCA_005880605.1 Chloroflexota bacterium | reverse complement strand
TGCCGTAGTCGATGAAGAGGAGCTGTCCCGTGTACTTCGATCCGTGGAAGTCGACGCTCAGCGCCGGCGCCCCCGCGACCGTCGTGCGCGTGAGTGCGCCGAGGGTGCCGGGCACCGTGACCCGGCCGCTGCGCAGGACGGGATCCCAACCCGCCTCGATCGTCGACAGCGGAACGGACTGGCCCAGGTCCGCGACGATGAAGTCCGGAGCGATGCCGTTGGTGGTTTCGAGCCTGGCAAGCGCCAGCACCGGTTTCGCCATCGTCACCGGCGCCGCATTGCGCTCCGCCCAGCCTTTAGGAACCTTGACGGAAATGGCGCCATCGGACGAGCTCACCGGGCCAAGGCCGCCGGTCACCAGCAAGCCGAGCACCAACAACCCAACCACGGCGATGAGGGCGAGGGTGCCGCCGCCGATCAGGAGCCAGATCGGCCAGCTGATGCCCGATGAGCTCGATCGGGAAGGCGCCGGGAAGGGGGCATCGGCCGTCGGCTGGACCAGGGCCGGTGGCGGGCTTGGGGTCGTTGGGCTTGGGGTCGCGATCACGGTCGCGGCCGCATCGGACGCCGAGACCGACCCTCTGTTATCGGCCCCGACCAGGCGGGTGTGGCACGTCGGACAGACGGACTCGCCATTCGCGTACCACGTCCAGCAGGTGCGGCAGACAGCCCGGCTCATCAGGAACCCCGATATGAGCAACGCCACCGACCTTCCAATCCCATCGCTCCGTGCATCGTCTGGAAAGAAACAGCCCGCCAGAACGCTGGCGGGCTGGAAATGAAGAGGGGTCGGATTATCGAGACTCGAGCGCGACCTCGGCTTCGATTTCTTTCTCGGCCTCGGCCGGCGTTGCCGCCGGTACGGCCTCAACGCCGATCTCGAGCTTTACCTCGTCACCGAGGATGAAGCCGCCCGCCTCCAGGCCCTGGTTCCAGGTGAGATTGAAATCCTTGCGATTGAGCTTGGTCTCCGCGTCGAAACTGATCCGGCGATTGCCCCACGGGTCCTTGCCCTCGCCGTTGAAGCTGGCGTTGAGCGTCGCTTCCTTGGTGATGCCGTGGATAGTCAGGTCACCGATCACCTTGAAGTTCGACGGGTCCTGACCCTCGACTCGCTTGCTCCTGAAGGTGATGGTGGGATAATTTGCCACGTCAAAATGACCGTCGGCGCTGCGCAGGTGGTTGTCGCGCATCTCCACCCCGGTATCGATGGTCGCCGCATCGAGCACGACGTCGACTTTCGCCGTGCTCAGGTTGTCCTTATCGACCTCGATCCAGCCTTCTTTGATCTTCATCTGGCCGCGCACCTTCGACATCATGTGGCGGATCGTAAACGTAACGCTGCTGTGGTAGACGTCCAGTGCCCACTTCATTCTTTATTCCTCCCGATCTTGGAAATTTGTTGCATAAACAACTACTTCCTAATTAACAATTTGATGCGAGAATCTATTCCGCATGGCTCCGACGCTCAAACCGGCCGAAATGCGGGCCTGGCGCGCCTTCCTCGATGCGCAGGCCTCCCTCCTGCGGCGTCTGGAGGCGGACCTCATCGAAGAAGAAGACATCACCCTTGCCGAATACGATGTCCTGCTCCAACTCAGCTTCGCCCCCGACGGCCGCCTGCGGATGACCGAGCTGTCCGACCGCGTCCGCCTCAGCCCCAGCGGCCTGACCCGGCTGGTGGACCGCCTGGTCCGCAGTGGCCTGGTAAAGCGAGGGCGCTGCGCCTCGGATCGGCGGGGTAGTTACGCAATCCTCACCGCGACCGGTAGGGGCCGGTTGCGCCGCGCCTCGCCGGTCCACCTTCGAGGGATTCGCGAGCACTTCTCCAAGCGCCTTTCGCCCGCACAACTCGAGGCGGTCGCGGAGGCTCTCGAGCCACTGGGGCGCGACATGCCGCTTGGGGTAAGCTCGAATTGATGGGGCTCGGACGGTCCGCACTACGTTTCCTGATTCTCGGTGCGATCAGCGCGCTCCTGGTTGCACTGGGGGCTCGACTCTGGGACGAGATCCTCGGCCTGCATCGACGCGAGCCTGTCGATTGGTCCGAGCAGATCGAGCTGGATCAAACGGTCCTGCCCGGGATCTCCATCCGCTCGTAGCCGTGCTGCGTCACGTCGCCCTTTTCCGCTGGAAGCCGGAGGCTACTGCCGCGGACGTTTCCCGAGTCGAGGCGGCCCTACATCAATTACCCGGCAAAATCCCATGCATCCGGTCCTACCGATTCGGCCGTGATCTCGGCGTCCAGGATGGGAATGCCGATTTCGCGCTGGTTGCGGACTTCACCGACCAGGAAGGGCTGGCCACCTACGTCAACCACCCCGATCACCAGGCAGTGATCCAGAACCTGATCCGCCCGATCACGGCGCAGCGCGAGGCGATCCAGTACGTCATCGATCATTCTGACTGAGCGCCCCCACCCTGCCCTCCCCCAGAGGGGGAGGGGTCTGTGCTGAGTCCCCCGCACGCGGGGGAGGGCACGACGGTCGTCCGCACGACCGTGGCGAGCAGCTGGTCGTGGATGCGCCTCGATTTGATCGTTCGCCTGGTTCCGCTCACGATTGTTCCTCTGGTGTTCAGCTGGCTCACGGGAACGCCGCTGACCACCTTCGGGTTGGTGGCCACCCATGCGCTCCGCGACCTCCTGGTGGCGATCCCACTCGGCCTTGCGGCGTTTGCGGTCGCCGCCAGCTTCGCTGCGTACCTCGCCCGGCGCAATGGACGCTGGTTTGTTCCAACCAAGCCAGATCTCCTCATCCAGAGCGCTTACTACCTGGTCCTCAACGCGCCGATCGAGGAATGGTTCTTTCGCGGATTTCTCCAGGGCAGCCTGAGCCGATGGTGGAACGCGCCTGCGCTCGCCCTGCTCGTGACCACCGCGGTCTTTGGCGCGTACCACTTTCTGGACCGGTGGGGCTGGCGTCCCGTGGTCGGCGCCGCCGCGGCGGGTCTGGCCCTGGGTCTGGTCTATCTGTGGCAGCCCGCGCCGCCGTCGCTCCTCGCGCCGGTGCTAGTGCACGCCGCCATCACCTGCGGGTTTCTGAGTCTCGGCCCCTACCTCATCTATCGTTGGACCCCCCACCCCAACCCTCCCCCGCAAGGGGGGAGGGAGATTTCCTAGCCCTCTTCGGGCTGGCCGAGCCACTCCCGCTGCTTGTAGCCCCAGTGATGTCGCGCAAAGATCCGCCGCAGGGTTCCCGATCGGCTGCGTGTAACCAGCGATTCGGTCTCGGCCCAGTTCATGTGGTACTTGACGCCCTGCAGCACCTCGCCATCGGTGACCCCGGTGGCGGCGAAAAAGACGTCATCGCTGCGGACGAGGTCGTCGATGCCCAGCACGCGGTCGAATTTCGCCCCCTCGGCTTCGGCTTTCTCCCGCTCCTGGGGATTGCGGGCATAGAGCTTGCACTGGATCTCGCCGCCCAGGCACTTCAACGCGGCGGCGGCAAGCACCGCCTCGGGTGATCCGCCGATTCCCATCAAAAGGTCGAGCCCGCTACCATCGATCGCGGTCATGACGGCGCCGGCCACGTCGCCGTCACTGATGAGTTTGATGCGAGCCCCGGTGTCGCGGACTTCCTTGATCAGCCCTTCGTGGCGCGGCCGGTCGAGGATGACGACGGTGAGGTTGCTGACGCGCATGCGTTTCGCCCGGGCGACCCGCTGGAGGTTGACCGCGACCGGATCATCGATGTTCAGTGAGCCGGCGGCGTCGGCCCCGGTCGCGATCTTGTGCATGTAATGGACGTGCTTGGCGTCGTAGAGCGAGCCACGCCCGGCCGCCATCGCGACCACGGAGATGGCGTTCGGCAATCCTTTCGAGAGCAGTGTCGTGCCGTCGATCGGATCCACGGCGACATCGACCTGCGGCGGCTCGCCGGTGCCGATCTTTTCTCCGATATAGAGCATCGGCGCTTCATCCTTCTCGCCTTCGCCGATGACGACGACGCCGTCCATCGGAATCATCCCGAGGGCGCGCCGCATGGCGTCGACGGCAGCGCCATCGGCCGTATTTTTATCGCCCCGCCCCATCCACCGAGCGCTCGCCAGGGCTCCCGCTTCGGTCACCCGAACCAACTCGAGCGCCAGGTTACGGCTGATTTCGGCCGATACCCCCTCGGCGGCGCGAAGTGGCCGCGCCATCAGAGCGCCCCGAGGGGCCTTAGTGGACCTTTCGCCAGGGAGCTACGATTGCTACGCTTGCGGTGTTCCGGCATGGCACGCCCGCACCTACTTTAGCTGGGCGGCCGCCGGAGGGGAGGGAATTGGAGACCACGAGCCCGCCGCCGGCAACGGTTCCAACCTGGACCCAATGGGGATCGATCCGCGGGATCCGGGCTGTAATGCAGACGTTCCTGATCTTTCCCCTGATGGGCGCCTTCTCGCCACTCACAGTCATCGATCGCTATCGGATCAAGCCCATCAAGGGCGGCGCGGTCTTTGTCTCGAACCACAGCAGTGCGCTGGATGCCGTGGTGATGCTGCAGGCGCTCCCCAACCGTTTCCGATTCCGCGCCTTCGTGGTCGCGGCGGCCGACTCGATCTTCAAGCGCAAATGGGAGGCGATCCTGACCCAGCTGTTGATCAACACCTTTCCAATTCCGCGCGCCGGCGGCGCCCGACCCGCCCTCGATCGATTGAAGCAACATCTCGCCCATCGCTGGTCGGTCGTGATCTTTCCGGAGGGCACGTTGTCGCGCACCGGAAACATCGGAACCTTCAAGAAAGGCGCGGCGATCCTGGCGATCGACGCCGGCGTGCCGATCGTGCCCGCCTACGTCGACGGTCTCTATGAGGTGTTCCCACGCTTTCGCCGGATTCCGCGCCGACATGCGGCGAGCATCAAATTCGGCGACCCGCTGTATCCACTGCCGGACGAGGACTATGACAGTTTTATTGCCCGCGTCGAGCAGGCGATCCGGACCCTGGCCGGGCCCAAAGGGCTGCTGCGCGACGAGCTCCCACCGACGGGCTCAGCCTCTGCCGAGGGTTCGAACTATTGGTACTGAGGCCGGCCGGTCCTTAGCAAATTCATAGCGACGCCTCATGCGGGTTTCAACTTGGGCCCGCATCATCCATCGTTATGGAGGCCTCCAACCGCGATGACACGTCCCTGCCCGCCCTGGCAGCGATCGGGATCCTGACGCTGGTCGTCCTCTTGTCTATCTCGCTGTATTTGCTGGTGGGGACTCGGTAGCCGGCGCAGCCGCCTGGGCGCTCAACACGGCGAGCAGGCCACGCTCCTCGGCGGACAGCCGATAGGGATCGGCGTCGTCATCCTTCTCGCTGATGGACTTGAGACCGCCGGCCAGGTAGGCGGCGATCACCGCTGGATGGATATAGCCCTTCCTGGCGACGGCGGGCGTGTTCCCGAGTTCATCGGCGACCATGGCGATCGCCCGAACCAGCTGCTTCTTCGCACCCCGAGAGTTCGCCGCCGCCGCCGCCTCACGCAAGAACCGGGCCGCCAGGATGGTGCCGGCCCAGGTGCGAAAGTCTTTGGCGCTGAAGTCGGCTCCGGTGATCTCCCGTAAGTAGTCATTGACCTCGGCGGAGTCGATCGCCCGCGCCTCGCCGTCCTCGTCGATGTACTTGAAGAGCTCCTGCCCCGGAATCTCGCGGAACCGCTTGATGATCCGGGCCATCCGGCGGTCGTGCAACTCGACGATGTGGTGCTTGCCGCTCTTGCCGCGGAAACTGAACCGGACCTCGGCCCCGATGACATTGACGTGGCGGTCTCGCAGCGTGGTCAAGCCGTAGGATCCGTTTTCCTTCCGGTATTCATCGTTCCCGATCCGGATTCGTGTCTCTTCCAGAAGGCGAACCACCGTCGCCAGGACCTTCTCCCGTGGCATCCCGGGTCGCTCCAGGTCCTGATCGGTACGCTCGCGGATCCTGGGCAGCGCTTCGGCGAAGGCGAGCATGCGATCGTACTTGACCGCGTCTCGGACCTCCCGCCAGCGCGCGTGGTACCGATATTGTTTCCGGCCGCGCGCATCACGCCCAGTCGCCTGCAGGTGGCCGCGGGGGTCTGGACAGATCCAGACATCGGTCCAGGCGGGCGGGATAGCCAGCCTCCTGATCCTCCCGAGGGTTTCCGCGTCGCGGATCGGGCGGCCGTCACTCGCGGCGTACCCAAAGCCCTTCCCAACCCGCCGGCGCCGGATGCCGGGGCTGAGGTCGGCGACGTATCGGAGCCTGGCCGCCCGAGCCGACTCGACCGGATCAACCAGCTCGGCCGCCTCCACCGCGGCGGGCGGTTGCCAGGTTTCCGGCAGGGCTAGGGCCATACGGCCCCTTGACGGGTCGCCACCTTCGTTCCATGATAGATGATATCGTTGATATCAGCTTCAATGGCAAGCGGCATCCATCCATTCGGGAGGTGAACTCATGACCAGTTTGATCTGGGCGATCGTCGCCATCCTTGTCGTCCTGTGGCTGCTCGGACTGATCGGGGGCATTGGCGGCAACCTGATCTTCCTGCTGCTGCTGCTGGCGATCGTGGGCGTTCTCTACAACTTGCTCGCCGGCGGGATGTACGGTGGCACCCGCCACCACCACCACACGACCGAGGTCACGGAAGTCGAGCATCACGACGTCTGACATCGCGGGTCGCGGAGGGCAAAGCGGCCGTCGGGCCGCTTTTTTTATGGGCTAAGGGCGTCTACAATTTCCCCAGCCGGCCGCGTACACATTGCCGGCCGCCAGGAGGTGGGGAATGGACGACAGCGAGTTCCTGAACCTGCTCACCCGCATTCACGACGAGGTTCTCGAAACCGTCAAAGAGCAGCACCCGACGCACGAACAGTTCGCGGCCTGGCTTCTGGGTCAGATCGAAGGGCGCCTTCGGATGCGCATTGGCACCGTCAAGACCTGACCGCGAGCATTCTGGCTAACCGGATTCGCAGCGCAGTGACGTTTTAAGCACCGTGGCTACTTCGCCTCAACCATCTGGCGGAAGCGCAGCCGAGGGCTGGACGCTCAAGCAGATTGCCAGCGACATCCCGCTGACGGCGTCCGCTCGAGAGGCTATCGAGCTCGCCCAGCGGTTGGCGACCACCAGCGGCGCCGCGCGCACTGAGCCGTTGCACGTACTGGCCGCCATCGTCTTGTCGCCTCGAAACCCGGGCCATAAGGCGATGGTCGCGCTCAACGTCGATATGGCGTCCCTCCGTAATGCGTCAGACTGGCGGGAACTGGACCCGGCGCGACCGGCGGCAGCAGCGCCCATCAGTCCAGCCACCCGCTACCTGCTGATCAACGCCCACCGCGAGGCGGAGCAGATCGGTCACTACCGGGTCGACGGCCTGCACCTGCTCCTGGCCCTCCTCTATAAGGATTCGACCGCAACCGCGCAGCGGCTCGAGGAGGCTGGCCTCAGCATCTATGCCATCCGGCAGTACCTCACGACGCCCGGCTCGACACCGAAGGATGTGCGGCAGCGACCACTCCCCAAACTCGACGGCGCGGTGCGCGTCAGCCCGGTTTTCGGCATTCCGGTGGGCGCCATGCTGCTTGGCGGCGCGGGCCTGTGGTCAGGGGCGGCACCAGGCCTGACCTTGCCGCTCACGATCCTGTTCGTCCTCGGCGGTTGGGTGACCTCCCTCTGCATCCACGAGTTCGGCCACGCGTTCATGGCCTATCTGGGTGGCGATCGCTCCGTCGCCGCCGGATATCTCTCACTGAACCCGCTGAAGTACCTCCATCCGCTGCTGAGCATCGGCCTGCCGGTCGTGTTTCTTCTGCTCGGCGGCATCGGCATCCCCGGAGGCGCGGTCTACCTGAACGAGCAGGCCATTCGCAACAACCGGTGGCGCAGCTTGGCATCGGCCGCGGGCCCAGTATCCAACCTGCTGTTCGCCATCCTGATCGGCTGGCCATTCGTCGTGTTCCAGGGCGGCGCACCATTCGGCAACGAGCAATTCTGGGCCGCGCTCGCCTTCCTCGTGTTCGTGGAGCTCAGCGCCGTGGTCCTGAACCTGATCCCGATTCCCCCGTTCGACGGGTTCGGAATCATCGCCCCGTGGCTTTCAATCGAACTGCGAATTCTTGCCAACCGCCTGGGGATGCTTCCGCTGCTCGTGCTCTTCTTCCTGCTCTGGCAGGGCGGCCCGGTGAGCGCCACGTTCTGGAACTTCGTCTATGGTTTGTCCAGCTCGCTGAACATCCCGCCCGAGCTCGTAGACCTCGGCCACCAGCAGTTCCTCCCCTGAACCTCGCCGCAACTTCTTAGCGCTGCGGGCGTTTAGGCGGTCATGGGTGTCTTCACCTGGCTGGACCGGTTCGTTTCTCGAGTTCCGCTTGTCGTCGCCATCGCCATGCCCCTTGCCGTCTTCCTGGTCGCGGACCTCGCGATCCAGCTGATCACCATCCAGGTCTGGGGTGGCACCGGCTCATTGCTGCGCTGGCAATGGTCGGCCATCATCGTCCCTCTCTTCGCGTTCATCCCGGGGTATTCCGTTGCCATCGTGGCCGTGGCCGCACAGATGAAACGGTTGGGTTGGTGGCGACTGCTCGATTCAAACCGATCGCTCGATACCGTCCGCTCGTTGCCCTGGCGCGAATTCGAGCGGCTGGTCGCCGCCGCCTTCGCGGCGAAAGGCTGGTCACCCGAGCTTGTGGGCCAGCGCGGTCCGGACGGTGGAACTGATCTTTTCCTTCGGAAGGGAAAACAGCGGGCGATCGTGCAGTGCAAGCAGCGGCTTTGCCGAGAAGATCCCCCAGCTCGATTTGATCGACGGCGCCGATCTTCTGATCATGTTTGGGCACTGCCCGAAGTGCCGCGCATCGGTCGAGCCAAAGAATGGTAAGTACGGTGTCTTCCTGAGTTGCGTTCGTTATCCCGACTGCGACGGCGCCCTCAACCTGGCCGCCTGACGCGACTAGACTCAGCCCGTGATCGCGGAGCGGGCAGAGTCGAGGGCGCTACAGTCGCTCGATACCGATGCCTGCATTCGGCTGGCGCAGGACCTGGTGCGGGTCCCCTCCATCACGGGTAACGAACGCGCGGTGCAGGATCTCGTTGCCCTCATGCTCGAGGAGGCCGGTCTCGAGGTCGACCGTTTCGAGGCCGACGTCGATTTGCTGAAAGCGCATCCCCGCTTTCCGGGCATGGAAGTGGAGCGGACCGAAGCGGTGCTGGTCGCCGGCACACTCGGACAGAAGGGCGAGCGCTCGCTGATCCTCAATGGTCATGTCGACGTGGTTCCAGTGGGCGACCGGCAAGCCTGGCAGGCGTCTCCCTGGTCGGCGCATATCCAGGCCGGTCGCCTCTACGGCCGCGGTGCCTGTGACATGAAGGCCGGGCTGGCGGTCGCGATCAGCGCCGCGGCGGCCTTGAAGAAGTGCGGCCTTCCACTGCGCGGCCGTCTGATCGTCCAGAGTGTTGTCGGCGAGGAGGACGGTGGGATCGGTTCCTTCGCCATGGCCCAGCGCGGCTACCGGGCCGATGCTGCTTTCGTTTTGGAACCCACCCGACTGCGCATCATTCCGGCGCAGGCCGGCGCCCTCTCGTTCCGGCTGCGCATCCGGGGCCAGTCGGCGCATGCCTCGGTTCGATACGAAGGCATCAGCGCCATCGAGAAATTCGAGCTGGTCGAAGCGCGGCTCAGACAGCTGGAACGCGCGCTCAACCAGGAGCCGCATCCACTCTTCCGGCACTACCCGATTGCCTATCCCCTGAGCATCGGACGGCTGCGCGCCGGCTCGTGGTTGTCGACCGTGCCGGATGAATTGGAGTGCGAGGGGCGGGTTGGCGTTCCCGTTGGCATGGCGTCCGGCAAGGTGCGCCGCCAATTCGCCGACGCGATCGCCGATGTCGCGCAGCGCGACCCGTGGCTCTCGGAGCATCCGCCGCGGTTCGAGTGGACCGGCGGTCAATTTGATGCGGTCGAAGTCGATCCGGGGCTGCCGGTCTTCATGGCGCTCAAGGCGGCGCATGCCGAGGAGTTCGGGGTCGAGCCCGAGCTTGA
>VBIS01000097.1 GCA_005880605.1 Chloroflexota bacterium | reverse complement strand
TCGAAGTAACGCGCAACCAGCTTGGTCCCCGACTGGTTAGCTTGATTCGCGCAGCAGCCCGAAACCGCAGCCGCACGACGCAGCAGATGCCCGCGGGCCGCTGGGTCGAACTGGCCGCCTGAGCTAAGTGCGGGGTTCGGTTAGAC
The DNA here is from genome assembly GCA_005880605.1 of Chloroflexota bacterium. Classification (GTDB taxonomy): domain Bacteria; phylum Chloroflexota; class Dormibacteria; order CF-121; family CF-121; genus CF-13. Next base: position 11,219 of record VBIS01000097.1, on the reverse strand, counting down.
GCATCCTTATAATCCGCGCTGCTGCCCCCTTAGCTCAGTGGATCAGAGCGGGTGCCTTCTAAGCACTAGGTCGCAGGTTCGAATCCTGCAGGGGGCACTCTTCGGCCAATCGGGGACAGCTCTGACTCCTTGTGACCTCGGAATCACAAATAGCCTCTTACTGTGCTATTTGTCACGACAATATTGACAAGTGCGAATGTCCGTGTACTGTTGCGGTACTGACGAGCGCGGCGGCGATACCGGGTAGCAGGCAGGAACGCGTAAAGGAAAAGTGCAAGTGACGCCGTGGCGAAGCTTGCGCGGAACCGGCCCGAGTGGGCAGGGGGACCGTAGTGAGGGAGGGGTCCACGGCCGTGGTATCAGCCAAGGTGCTGATCCCGCAGATGCAGTCCCTTGCCCGGGAACGCGTCGATGCGCTGCTCGCGCGCATCTGGCAACATCGGGTCGGACTCGTCGTCGCGCCGGCCGGCTCGGGAAAGAGCACGCTGCTGGCCGGCTTCGCCGCCTCCGCCAAAGTGCCGGTCGCCTGGTATCGCGCCGAGAGCTGGGACGCCAAAACCAGCACCCTGCTCAGCCACCTGGAGTCGGCCTTCGCCACCGTCCTCGGGCGGATTCCGGATCGGTGGGAGTCGATCGAAGCGGCGGCTCGCGCGCTCGAGACCTGGGCTGGGCGCCGCGCGCTCCTCGTCATCGATGATCTCCACACCCTCGAGGACAGTCCGGCCGAGCTCGCCCTCGAGCGGCTCATCGACTACGCCCCGCCCAGCATCACGTTCCTGATCGGCTCGCGCGCGCTTCCCGGGTTCAACCTCTCGCGGCTGCGAGTCTCGGGTGCCCTGCTCGAGATCGGCAGCGAAGACCTGCGCTTTCGTTCGTGGGAAGTCGAACGTCTCTTTCGCGATTTCTACCGCGAGCCGCTTCCTCCCGAAGAGCTCGCTGAGCTGGCCCGGCGGACCGAGGGCTGGGCCGCCGGCCTTCAGCTCTTCCACCTTGCCACCCGCGGTAAATCGGCGCAGGAGCGGCGGCGCATACTGACCGCGCTTGGCGGGCAGTCGCGCCTGACGCGCGAGTACCTGACCCGCAATGTTCTCGACCAGCTACCGGCTGAGCTGCGCTGGTTCCTCGTGCGCACCTGCGTGCTGACGCGCCTCACCGGGCCCATTTGCGATACCTTCCTCGAACGAACCGGGGGCCAGCAGATGCTGGAGGAGCTGGAGCGCCGTCAGATCTTCACCTATGCCACCGACGACCGGGGTGGCTATCGCTATCACGAGGTACTGCGCTCGCACCTCGAGCAGGTGCTGGTTGAAGAACTTGGTGAGATCCAGGCAAGCGCCGCCTACCAGCGCGCCGGATTGCTACTGGAAACCAGCGGCGCCTTCCCCGATGCGGTGCAGGCGTACTCCCGCGGTGAAGACTGGGAGGCGGTCGACCGCTTGCTACACCGCCAGGGCGGTGAGGTCCTCGAGGGGCCGGACACCTGGATCGATGCCTTGCCGCCCGCTTTACTGCGGCAGGACCCGTGGTTGATGCTGGGCAGCGCCCGACGTCACCGCGCCGAAGGGCGCTGGCGGGAAGCGATCGATGTCTACCATCGGGCCGAGCGCGTGTTCGGCTCGAGCGAAGCCGGACTGCTGTGCGCTACCGAGCGTAAGGCACTCGCGGGTTGGCTCGAGCCCGCGCCGATGCCGGGCAACGATTGGGCGGGCGTTTTGCGCAAGGCCGTCGCCCACGATCCGCTGGCGGTGAAGCAGGTCGCCGGCCAGTTGCCCGAGGCGACCGGGAAACTTGCGACCGGGCTTGTCTGCCTGCTCGCCGGGCAGCTGGACCAGGCGCGCCGTCAATTGAATGTGGCCGCCGACAGTCGCGATGCGCCCGCGGCACTGGCCACCGCCGCCCGCCTTTCGGCCGGTGTCGCCGCGTTGCTGGGTGGCGATCTTCAGGGCGTCTTCGACGTCGAGGAATCCGCGGAGGCGGCGGAAACGCTCGGGATGGGATGGGTCGCCCGCCTCGCGCGGGCCGCTCTGGTCCTGGCCGGGCGCCCAGGCAGCGCGGCGGAAGCCGAGGTACTTCGCGTGGCCAGCGATCGCGACGGGGATCGATGGGGAAGCGCGCTCATCGGGCTGATGATCGGCTGGGCCGCCGTCTACGCGGGCGAGATCGCCCTGCGGCCGCTCGAAGAGGCGACGGACACTTTCCACCAGCTCGGCGCCGGGGTGCTCGAGGCCTGGTCGCGGGCTCTCCTCGCGCTGGCCCTCGCCCGGAGTGGCGTGCCGGAGGCACGCGAAGCCGCCTTGCAGGCGGAGAATCTCGCGCGCTACAGCGGTTCGCCGGGCGCACGCTACTTCCCCTACCTGGCGCTGGCGGAAATCGAACCGGGGCGCGCCGCTGAGTATGGCGAGCTCGCGATGAGCGTCCAGGAGGAAAGCGGCCTTGCCCCGCTGAGCTCCTCCGCGCCGATGCCCCCACCCGAGAACGTCATTCGCATGGGCACCGTCCGCTCGGCGGCATCGCTCAACATTCGGTGTTTCGGCGGCTTCAGTCTCGCTATCAAGGGGCGGCCGGTCGACTTGACCGCCGTCAAGCCTCGGGCGCGCGCGGTGCTCCGCCTGTTGACGGTGCACGCGGGCAACCCCGTTCATCGCGAAGTCCTCGAAGCGGCCTTCTGGCCGGATGCCGATGCCGAGACCGGTGCCCGCAACCTCCATGTGGCCGTGTCCTCGCTTCGCTCCTGGCTCGAGCCCGGCCTCGGCCGCGGCGGGTCATCGATCCTGCTGCGGCAGGGGGACGCCTACCGGCTGGCGTTGGAGCCGGACGCCGAGGTCGACCTCGTCCAATTTTCCAAGGCGCTCGCCTCGGCGCGAGTGGCCCGACTGCGCGCGGAGTTCGAGGCGGCGATCGGCTATTTCGAGCAGGCCCTCGAGCTTTATGCGGGCGAGCTCTTACCCGAAGACGGTCCCGCGGAGTGGGCGATCGAGCCGCGCGAACGTTTTCACGCCGGCGCGCTCGAGGCGGCGCAGGGCCTGGCCGAATTGCTGCTCAAGCGCGGCGACCCGGCCGCCGCGGCCACTGCCTGCTCCACCGGGCTCTGGATCGACCGGCTGCATGATCCACTCTGGAAGTTATTGATTCAGGCGCGCGAGCGTGCCGGCGATCGCGTCGCGGCCAGCCGCGCCCGGCGTGACTACGCCAGGGTCCTCGAGGAGCTCGGCCTCAGCGCAACCGCGCGCTCCTAATCCTTCTCTTTGAACTCGACTTCGGTGATGGCCACCGACGACGCCGACGCACCCGCCGGGGGGAATACCGACACGATGTGGATCTCGACGAAAGAGACCTGCTTGGCCTTGCCGTCCTCGAGCAGCTTGGTCTGCGATTGGGTCGCGTCCTGGTCGTTCAGGGCCAGGTCAGTCGCGTAACCGTTGGAGAAAACGAGGTGAATAGCGCGCGGCCGCGGCTGCAAAATGGAAGCGTCGCCGGGGGCGGGCCCTGAGGCGCCCGACCGAAACACGATGGCCCCGATATCCTGGCTCCCGCTAAACCTGATCACCAGCACGGGCGCGTGGTCGCTGGCGAGCGCCGCCCAGTAGGTGTTGCTGTAGCGATCGATGGCCAGCATTGGTCCGTGGCCGGCGGTCGCCGTGCTGGCGGAGGCGCCGATGGGCGTGACGGGGACGTAATTCGGGTGGACCACTTTTCGAACGGTGGTGAAGGCGGTGGTTGCGCGGTCGACGACCAGGTTGTGGAAGCCGGGAACCAGCAGGAAGGCGAGCAGCGCGACCACGATCAGGGCCACGATGGCCAGGCGGATGATGCGCCAGACCATGCCAAGCACGTTCGGCGGGCCGACGCGATGCGGCCGCCAGCCGGCCTCGCGCGTCCGGACGCCGAAGACCCGGTTGAAGAAACGGCGATACCACGGCAGCCTGACGGCGAGCGCCTCGTCCAGCGAGTTGCCGCAGCGGCGGCAGAAATGGCGGACGGGGTCGTTGCCCTCTCCGCACTGGCCGCAGATCAGGTCGCCGGGGTGGCGCCGCGTGGGGGCCTCGAGGGTGCGCGGCGCGGTCCGGGTTCGGGCGGCGGTGGGTGCTACGGAGATGGGGCGGCGGGAGAGCGGTTCCTCCGCCGGCGCGACCCTGGGTGCGGCCGGGGCCGCCGCGACCGGCGCGCCGACGCCGGCCAGCACCGGCTCGGGCGCCGGGGCGATCGCACTCTCCGACGGAAGCGAGCCTGGCCTATCCCCATCCCTTCTGGGGGAGGGCAGGGTGGGGGCGGCGGATGTCACCGGCACCGCGCGAACCGCGGGAGACGCTGCCACGGGCTCAGGTTCGACGGGTGCAGCCGCCTGGGGCGCCGTCTCTTCGATCCCGACCGCCTGCCTGACCCGGTCGATCAAGCCGAGCTTCGCCGGCTCCGCCTCGGGTTCGGGCGCCACTGGTTCGGGCTCAGGCTGCGCGACCACGACGCGCTCGCCGGTCCATTCCAGAAACTTCCCGCACGACCCGCAGAACGTGTCGCTGTCCTCGTTGTGGTGCCCGCATTGCTTACAGACGATCACCCGGTGGTCACCTCCACAGCATCCGTTACTTTGGCGCGTTTCACAATCTCCACTTTGTGCGTGACATGGGCCGGCTTGGCCGCCATGACCAGCGCATCCAGCCTGGTCAGGTTGATCGTCGAGGGGTCGTCCAGCGTGACCCGGACCAGGAGGGCGAAATTCGGCGATCCCGGGAGCGCTGCGCCAGCCGTGGTCGAGCTCGATACCCCGCCGGTCTCGTGCAGGTCGACGGTGCCTCCGGTGAGCACCTCGACTTGCTCCTTGAGGCCGCTGGCGGTGCCGCGCATCCGGTAGAACTCGAAGGCTCGGCTGACCAGGGCCCGGCGTCGCGCCGGCGACCAGTTCTCGTCGAGGACGATCCCGAACCACCCGCCGAGCCACTCGAGGAAGTCCTCGGGCGCCAGCCAGGGATCCAGGTAGGCGGGGAAGTTGTCGAGCGCGGCGAAAATCGGGGCGAGCGCCGCGTCGAATGCCGAGACGAAGCGTTGGGTGAAGTCATCCTCCTGGTAAAGCGCCGGCAGCGATTCCCCCAGCGGGTGGGGACTGATCAGGCTGCGAACGAGTCCCCGATTCTGAGTGACAGGCGTGGCGGTAGCGATCATGCGCCTTCCACCAGGACCTGGTGCTCGTACGAGAACACGAGGGCGTGCGGCTCGATGACCAGTCGCTGCACCGCCTGGCCACGCTGCCCGGTTACGGGGTCAGCCCCAAACAGGCGAGCGTCCTCCACCAGCTCGGTGCCGCGCAGTCCCTGCAGCACCGAGTAGACCTCGCCGACATGCACCGGCCGGCCAAACGGCCAGCCGCTTCCGTCCGGGCCACCGCTGATGGGATGGAAGTAGTGGTAGAGCGCGTCGAGTGCATCGCCTTGCAACCGAGCCGCGTTGGCGCCTGGTCGTGGCCGCAGCTTGGCCACCACCGTGACACCGCGGTAGACGGGGGGCTCGACCGTGACGCGGGTTCCGATGACGCGCGAAGCGTCGAGCCGCTGGCTGATCCGCTGCAGAGTCTCCTCGGCCGGGACCAGCTGCTCGAATCGAAGCCGGCCATCTTGACCGCCGGCCGCCGGCACCACCAGGATGCGAACGCCGCCGGCCTCCATCCCGTCGCCGGCCGTCACGCAACGGATCCGCGCTACTTCCGGCGCCGCCTCGCGCCCGAGGTGTTCGTAGTCTTCCATGGTCACCGCTCGATCGCGTGTGCGCAGCACGATCGGGCCGCGCACCTTGGCATTCTCGACGTCCTCGCCATCGACGCCACCCTCGGCGGCGCGTCGATTCTGCACCTTCGCGACGTAGGGAATCGAGGACTTGAGGATGCTGATCGAGTTGCGCGCCACGTTGCCGCGGCGACCGCCGCCGATGAGGTATGAGCGGATGCGCAGCCGAGCGCCTTTCGCGGGAACCGCGCCGTAGTAGCGAAGCGCGCCATCTGGCTCACGCACACCCGGTCCGAGGTGCACCTCGCCCGCGACGGCGTCGAGCACGAAGTGGTGATCGTCAGGCTTGCTCTCGACGAAGTCCTGCGCTTGCTTCCACTCCTGCCAACCGTCGATGGCGCTCACCTCGAGGACCGCGCCCGAACCGCCGGGCACGACCGGCCGGCGCTTGAGCGAGAACCGCTGCCCGGGAACGCCTTCGGATACGCCGAGGAGCTCGTTCTCCACCAGCTCGGCATTCACCGCCTCCGCCGTGCCGCCAATGGTGAAGGTACTGAGGCCCTTGATCGTCGGGGAGGCGCTGTAGGTGGGCTGATCGACCTCGGGCTTGAGCACGCGCGCCCGCAACCAGCCGGCGCGCTGTTGCTCGATGACGGACACGGTGTGACTCTTGGGCACGTGAAGTACGACGTCACCGTCGCGATTCAAGCCCCCGGTTCCGTCGCGATCGACCTCGCACGCGGCCCAGGCATACCCGTCCCAGGCTTCCCATAGCAGCGGGGGATTCTCCGGGTCGACGCCCACCCCCTCGATGTCGCACTTGAATCGCAAGGTAACGGCGCAGGATGGAGCGGCATCGGATAGCCCGACCAGCAGTATGTCGTCTGGCTTCGGGACCTTGTTGAAGCAGTAGAACGAGGTCTTCGATAGCAGCGCTTCCGTGTGGTCGCGGACCTCTTTCTCGCCAGCCAGCGATGAGGCCAGGTAGCTGAGCGAGGTCGGCACGATGGGCAGGTCGCCGACCGTGGTAAAGGCGATCGCCTCGTCGCTGTCGGTGCGAAGGGTGGCCACCTGGGTACCCGGCCGGATATGAACCGTGGCCGGTTGCGGTCCGGCGAGCCAGAAGGTGATCGCGGCGCGCGCGGCCGTGGGCGGGAAGAGCCGGACGCCGATCAACTCGAGGAACTTGACATAGTTGCGGTCCGGGACCCGGTTGAGCCGGTAGAGCAGCTGGTCCGTCATCCAGGCGAAGGTCTCGATCAGAGTCACGCCCGGGTCGGACACGTTGTGGTCGGTCCACTCCGGGCACTTTTGCTGGACCAGGCGCTTGGCGTCGTCGACCAGGTCCTGGAAGCGCCGATCGTCGAGATTCGGAACCGGAAGTGCCATGCTCACCCTCCTCCAACCGTGTTGTGTTCGATCATGTCGACTCCGCCGGGATGACATAGAAAGGGAAGACCAGGTTGCGTGGGTCATTGGTCTCGCCGACGCTGTAGCGGATGTCGATATAGATGGTGCTCGCGTCGGCACTATCGAAGCTCGCGATCACGTCGCGGACCTCGATCCGCGGCTCCCAGCGGCGAAGCGAGGCGCGCACCGCGGCGGCCACCCGCGCCGCCGTCTCGGCGTCGGCGCTCTCAAAAACATAATCATGAATCTCGCAGCCGAACTCGGGCCGCATCGGCCGCTCGCCGATCGCGGTGCCGAGGATGAGCCGCATACTCTCTTCGATTTCTTGCTCTCGGGAGACGAGCGCGATTCGCCCGGTGGCGTCGGTTCGCAGCGGGAAGGCCCAGCCCGAACCAATGAATTCTTCGCTCATTGCGCCATCACCTTGGTCTGTCCCGCCGAGGCGATCATCATCGGCGTCCCCGTCGGCAGGCACGTCCCCGCCACCGGCGGTAATGCGAGGAGGACCGGCATGCCACCCACCAGGACCTTGGTGCTGCCCGATGGGATGATGCCGCTGATGCAGGGCCCGTTGGCGACCGGGGGCGGCGGAAAGGCGCAGCCGGCGACCACGTACGAGGCGGGGATGGTCACGACCGGCTGACTTCCCACCATCACCTTCGGGCTCACCGTGGTGCACTGCGCCTGGCCACCGTGCATGCAGGTGACCGAGCCGCCCATGTTCACGATTGGTCCCGGCATCACATCACCTGCAGGGCGCCGTTGTTGACGTCAACCATCGCCCCGCTGACCTTCAGCTGTCCGCTGGCTTTGACCTCGAGCTGCGGTCCTCCGTCGAGGGTTGCCCCAGAACCGCCTTTGAGGTCGAGGGTGGTCTGGGCCTCCAGCGTGATTCCCTGCTGCGCCGACAGCTTCAGGTTCCCCTGGGACTCGAGCGTCATGTCCTGCTGGCATTCGAGGTGCACCTTGCCCTGCGAGGAGATATGGATCTCGGAGTTGGTCTCATTCAGCGAGATCTTGAGGTTGCCGTCGCTGCTGATGATGGCGACGCCCGCCTTGTTCGGGTCGTCGAAGAAGATGAACTGATGTCCCTTGCGGGAGATGAGGCCGCGGCGCATGACCTGGCCGTTGTTGAACAGGCCGCTGCCGAGGTTGGGCGTGTCCTGACCGTTGTAGAGGCTGCCGACGACGAAGGGGCGGCGGATGTCGCCGAACTCGAAGGCCACCAACACCTCGTCGTTGACCTCGGGCATGAAGAGCGCGCCGCTATTCGGCCCGGCGCCGAGCTGCGTCACGCGCGCCCAGTCCGATTCGTAATTGTCGTCGAGCCAGGGAAATTTCAGCTTGACCCGGGCCTGGTTGTTGGGGTCGTTATTGTCGGTAACCTGGGCGATGACGACGCCATTGATGGGTGCGCCTCCTGCCGAGACCGAACCGTTCGACGCGCCCATCGAGGCGAGGCCGAGCAGGGATCGGTCTTGCCGTCCGCTGATCACGAAATGCGTCCGGTAGCCGTTCGGGCCGAAGACGTGGCGCGCGCCGCTGAGGGTGTACTGGCCTTCGAAGTGGTCGCCGACCACGCCCACGCTGACCGTGGTGCCGGCTTTGAGCTTGGGGTTCCCCCGCGCGACACCATCGGCTCGCCAGCGTGCTCGGGTCGTCCTGGACGGCGGCCGCCACCGTACCCGCGCTGGCCGAACCGATCATCACCTGCTTGCCATCCGGGTCCCAGCCGCGGACCTTGACCGTGCTGACCTGTTCCGCCGAGGTCACCCTGGGGCGGAACTCGATCAGATCGTCGCCAAAGACGAGTTGCAGGGGATCGGTGTGGCTCTGGTAATTTCCGCTCTGCGGGCCGTTCGATGCCTGCAGCGGCTGCCGGAAATAGAACTGGCCGTCCTCCATGCCCATCTCGTAGCCGATCTCCCGCGCCCGCGCCTTGAGGAAGTCCCAATCGGACTGGTTGCCCTGTGAGACGTGGTCATAGGTGACGCTGGTGGAGTCGATCGTGCCGATTGGCAGGCTCGCGTTGCCGGCGACCTGGCGGGCGATGTCCGAATCGGTGACATTCTTGTAGGTCTGCGTGTTGCGCCCGCGGTGGAGCCGGTGTGAGAGGTCGTAGCCTCGCAGAATGGTACGCAATTGCGTCGCGTCGTATTCGGCCTCGAACCCGGTGACCTCGCCTTTGATCAGCGTGACCGCGGTCGCGCCAGGCGGAGTCATCTTGATGGTGACCGTCGAGCCGATGTTGACACCGAGCTGTGAGATCACGTCGCGATCCGGGTCGTGGAAGGTGATGGCGAACATGTCGGGCAGGTGCTGATGGTGATCGACCACCACCTGTTCGAGGAGGGCCTCGGTCTGCGTCGATAGCGGAGTACCGCCGATGTTGACGTCGGGCCAGAGGTGATGTGGCTGCGGCATGCTAGTTCTTCTTGCTGAGCTCCGCGCAGGGTATCGCCGTCCGAGATCAGGTGGGTGCTCCTGGCGTTGATCGATCCGGAGGTCGGATTCTGGCCGGGTAAATCGTCCGGAAACTCCTTGAGGCTGATGCCGACGGTGGCGCGAAGGGGATTGCCGGTGCGTCCGAACATGGTGTACTTCGCATCGACCTTTTCGAGGTAGAAGGTCCGCGTCGCCATCGGTATGTTGCTTCCCCAGATGAATCGGAGCGCGGGTGGCTGGTGCTTCTGGCTGCTAAAGGACAGGCGGCTCGGCGTGCACCACTCGAACAGCAACTCGACCTGCTTGGTGACATCGCCGACGATGCTTTCCCAATCGTCGAAAAAGATCTGGAGGCTGACCGTTCGTGGCTGGCTCCCCGTGTACTCGGGCTTCCCTCCGGCTTTGGTGTTCATGCTTCGTGGCGCGGCGTTCCAGCCAGCGGATTTGGAGACCGAGATCTCGCTTGGATTGAACTTGAATTCGAGGCTGCCGGCGCCGCCGACTTCTTCGAGGCGGGCCTTGACCATCTTTGCGTCAGGCATGGTCGCGGCTCCTCATGCCAGGAATCCGTTATGGGATAGTTCCAAGGTCTCGGTGGCGACCTGGTTGTTCCCGATGTCGAGGGAAGGCCCGTTCCACTTGACCGGATAGACACCCTCGAGGTTCCAGGTGGCAATCGGAGCGCCCTCAGAGTCGAGCGCGGAGATCTCCGCTGTCTGGCGCCTGACCTCCAGTTTCAGACTGGCGATCCAGGCGGTCACCTTCTTGGAGTCCTTGTTGAGCGGACGGGTGAGCTTGATGTTCTGGTATTTGGCGCGCCCGGGTATGCGATGGACGTAGGCGTTCTCACCGCCCTCCTTGTACTCGAAGATCTCGTATTCGACGGACAGGCCGTCGCATTTGGACCAATTGCCCAGGTCCGCGCCCCCGTCGAGCTTGACTCGGAAGCGCAGGCTCTGGGCGGTAGGGTGATCAGGCATCGTTTTCCTCCTCAGCGCAGGTCGGTCAGGAAGCCCGCGCGCTCCCGATCGACCAGCAGTTCGGACTTGAGCCGGTTGCGGATTTTGTCGTAGAGCTTGCCTGCGAGCTCGTCCATGTCGGTCTCGGCCTCTTTGTGACCGCCGAACATGGATCCAATGGCGGAGCCAACGGTGCTGGCGGCCGAGCCGGCTTCGGCCGGCGAGGGCGCTCGCGATGACAGGCTGCTCACCTCAGACGACAGCGAATCGAACCATCCGCGTTGCACGACCTCCGAGGTCGACTCCCCTCCGAGTTCCGACCGTTCGGGAGAGCTGTCGGCGGCGGCGCGCTGCACTGGTGCCAGCGGGAGCTCCGCCGCCCGGCTGGCGGGCCGCTCCGACTGCGTCTGGACGTGGAGGCGCCGGCCGACCGCCAGGGTGCGGCCGAGCGTGTTCGGGCCGTCCTGCGGTTGCGGCGCTGCGTGGGTGAGGTCTTGCGAGAACGGCGATCCGGCCGGCACGCCGTCCGGCAGGTCAGGCGATGCCGGCAACACGGTGTCGTCGCGTTCCGCCCGTGCCGGGGGGGCCAGCCACTCTGGCGACTCGGTGCGTTGCACCGTACGGGCAGCGGCTGGGGGCTCGATCGAGCGTTGGAGGGTCGTCGGCCGGAGCGGCCGCGCCCCCAGCAGCG
>VBIS01000276.1 GCA_005880605.1 Chloroflexota bacterium | reverse complement strand
GCCAGTGCCTTGGCGCCGCCGTGGCCGAAGATCTCTTCGCGTTCGCCGCAATGCGGGCAGATGAAATAGCTCATGTTTTCGACCAGCCCCAGGTTCGGGACTTTCAGCGTGTTGAACATCTGGATGGCGCGCCCGACGTCGGCCGTTGAGACGTCCTGTGGCGTCGAGACGACCACGGCGCCCGTCATCGGAATGCTCTGCGACATCGTCAGCTGGACATCCCCAGTTCCGGGCGGCAGGTCGACCACGAGATAGTCCAGCTCGCCCCAGTTGACGTCAAAGAGAAATTGCCTGACGGCCCCCGAGAGCATCGGCCCACGCCAGATGGCCGGTTTATCGGCCTCGATGAAGAACGCGATCGAAATAATCTTGAGGCCGTAGCGCTGGATCGGGATGATCTTTTCGTTCTCGGCATACGGCTTTTCGTGCTCGGCGCCAAGCAGAATCGGCACGTTCGGCCCGTACACGTCGGCGTCGAGCACGCCAACTCGTGCGCCCAGTTGGGACAGCGCGAGCGCGATGTTCACGGCACAGGTCGACTTGCCGACGCCACCCTTGCCGGCGCCCACGGAGATGATATTTCTGACCCCCTCGACCTGCTGCTTCTGCGGCACGCCCCCGGTCCGCGAGACCTGAGCGTCCCACTTGATCTGCGCCTTGGGGGAGCCGGGCAGTGTTGCCAGGGCCGCGTCGATGTCATCGTGAATGCGATTTTTCATGGGACACGCGGGGGTCGTCAGGACTACCCGCATGCCAATGGTCTGCGGGTCGACCACGACCACGTCCTGGATCATCTTGAGCTCCATCATGGGGCGCCCGAGCTCAGGATCCTTCACCGGCGCGAGGACGGCCAGGACCTCGGCTTCCGACAATTGCGTGACAGCCATCGCTCCTCAGTCTACCGCGAGCTTCGGATGTAGCTGAGGATGATGTCGTCGATCAGGCGCTCCACGGGGGCCAGGTCGTCGGTGAAGACGATGCCGTTCGCCGGGACGCGCCGGATGTTCCCGGTCGCCAGCGCATCGGCAACGATCGGCTGCAGCTTGGGGTTGCTTTCGGCCTGGGCTCGGGCCAGGAATCGATCGACGGTCGCGGGGGCCGATGTCGCGTAGATCACGGTATTTGTGAACCGCTGATTGGTTTCGATCGTAAAAACGTTCGGAAAGACGGCGTTCAGGGTGCCACTCAGCGCATCGACAAGGCGATTATCCGTTGGCGTCCGCCCGACGTTGATCGCCAGCACCCCATCGGGCAGCAGATGAGCTTTGGCGCTCTCGAAGAACTCCCGGGTCGTGAGATAAAAGGGGATGTAGGGCTGGCGGTAGGCATCGACGAGGATCACGTCATAGCGGCCGGCCTGGGTCGCCATCCAGTAGCGCCCGTCGGCCACGGTGACGTGCAGGTTGGGCTCGGTCATGTGGAAGTAGCGCCGGCCGACGTCGACGATCTTGGGGTCGAGCTCGACCCCGTCGATTGGAATCGGCCCGTCAATTGCCGTGAATTGCCGAGCCACCGTCCCGCCGGCCAGCCCGACCAGCGCGACGCGCCCCGGGACCCGGCCGGACCCGAAGTAGGGTGCCAGCAGGACGTCGTCCCAGTAGCCGTGCGTGTACAGGGTGGTGGGATCGTAGATCGAGTGGATGGCCGAGCCCTCATCGAGTAACAGCTGCGTCTCGTTGCCGGCCCGGACAACCTGAATGTAGTTGTACGCCGACTCGGTTTCGAATATGCGCGTCCCGTAGGTCGCGGCACGGATGGCGCCGCCCGATAGGAGCGCCAACGCGATGATCAAGACAGGAATCAGTAAGTACAGCCGGCGCCGGCCGGGCTCATAGAGGCCGGCCGCCGAGATCGCGCCCAGGAGAAAGGCCAGGACGAATATCGTCGGCCGCGTCCCGTAGGAGGGGATCAACCAGAAGACCGGCACGAACGTCCCCAGGATGCTGCCCAAGGTCGACAGCGCGTAGACGGCGCCGGCTGCGTTGCCGGCCGTTTCCAGCTCGCGGATCCGAAGCCGGATCACGAACGGCGACACCATGCCGAGCAGGATCACCGGCGCGGCAAAGAGCACGATGACGGAAATCAACGACCCGAGCACCAGGCCGACGGACACCTGCGCGAAGCCACTCTGGGCCAGGGACAGGATGGGTCTCGACGCGATCGGGATGGCGGCGGTCAGGAGCGCCGCGGCGGCCGTCAGCTGAATGAACAGCGACTGACCGAAGAAGGGCGCCAGCAGCCGCGCGGCGGCAAACTCGATGCCCAGGCTCGCCAGGCCCCCGGTAAAGGCCAGCGGCAGCAAAAGCCGCCGGCGCCAGGCGGCAGCCGGCGAGGCGAGCTGTGGCAGACCGGCCAATGCAGGCTTGATCTCAGGGCGCACGGTCCGCCTCAGGATAGCGGGGTCCCGCCAGCGAACTCGTCATCAAACGGTTACATGGGCCCGCTTCCGATGTGACAACCCGCCTCCACGCCATACGGCGGATCGGATTCAGCCCGTTTTAGTAAGCAGGTCATCGATTATTTAAAGGAGGCCTGATAAATAGTGTTTCGACTGACATCGAAGGTGAAGATTGCGGCCGGTCTGGCTGCCGGCGCGCTCACGTTGGGCGGCGCCGGTGCGTATGCCGCCGCGAACGCAAACAACACCATTAACGTGACGCCGACTTCGATCAGCATTGGCAAGGCGGGCACAACCCCGCTGAATCTGATCGGCTTCAACGGGACGACCTCGCTGACGCCGCCGACCTTTACGAACGCCGGCGAATGCGTGTCGTGGCTGGCGCAGAACAAGAACATCGCGCTGGCGCCGCAAGGCAGCACGACCGGCACGGTGAAACTGTCGAAGAACTACCACGGCAAGCTGATGGCTGGCGCCAACGCGTGGTGCAAGACGCAATTCACGGCGAAGGCTGATAGCACCGAGACGACGACTCCGGATGCGACCCAGTCGGACGCGCCGTCGAGCGATGCGACCGACACGAAGTCGGGCGCCTCGCATGGCCATGGCCACGGTCACGGCCACAACCCGACCGCCTAGCCGACCAGACAGATCGATCCAAAGGGCCCCACTGGGGGGCCCTTTTTTATTTCGCTGCGACTGACTCCAACAGTGGAGCCGCGTAATCGTGGTGCCAGATCATGGTGGCGAGATCATGGCCGTCCGGCTCGAGGGCAACCGCCTGCTCGTAGACGTAGAAATAGACGTTCTCGAACGTCCAATTGCCGAGCTGGCGATCCCGAAAGCTGGCCTGGAGCCGGCGGTCCGTCTCACCGGTCGCGAACAGCGCCGTCGCGGAGTCGTAGATCGATCGCAAGATCCGGAGCTGGGCTTCGAGCTCCTCGATGATCGTGACCGAGGCGCGCTCGAATTTGAGCTTGGCGATCCGCCGGCGCAGTTCGTTGATCTCCAGCATGTATTCGTCCATGCCTCAAGTTTATTCAAGAATTGGCGCGAGGAACAGCCCCGCCCTGCCCCTCCCCCGCAAGCGGGGAGGGTAGATGACTTAGTGGATCAGCGGGCGTGGGTCTCCGTGCCCTTGCCGCCATAGTGGCCGTCCTCGATGTACTTCTTGGCGTTGTCCCAGGCGCCCCCGCCGGACGTCATCTGGATGGCCAGGAAGATCCCGGTCACGATGCTCCCGATGAGCAAGCCGCCCAGTGCCTTCGGCCCCAGGGTGAAGCCCACCAGCAGCGGCGCGGCCACGGGGATCAGCCCGGGAATGATCATTTCGCGCTGAGCCGCACGCGTGACGAGGTCCACGGCGCGACCGTACTCGGGCTGGGCGGTGCCTTCCATCAAGCCCTTGATCTCGCGGAACTGGCGACGGACTTCGACCACGACCTGGCCGGCGGCCCGGCCGACCGCCAGCATGCTGAGCGAGCCGAACAGAAACGGCAGGATGCCGCCAAAGAAGAGCCCAACGATCACCAGTGGGTCAGTCAAGTCAAACCGGATGGAGATGTAGTCTCCCTGGCTTACTTCCTGGGTGTACGACGAGAAGAGCACCAGCGCGGCCAGCCCGGCGGAGCCGATGGCGTAGCCCTTGGTGACGGCCTTGGTCGTGTTGCCCACGGCATCCAGCGGATCCGTAATATTTCGCACCGACTCGGGCAGGTTCGCCATCTCCGCAATGCCGCCGGCATTGTCTGTAATGGGTCCGTAGGCATCGATCGCCACCACGATGCCGGTCATCGAAAGCATCGACATCGCGGCGATGGCAATGCCGTAGAGGCCGAAATCACCGGCCGACGGTTGCTCGTTGAGAAAGTACGAAACCAGGATGCCGGCGCCGATGACGAGCACCGGCAGCGCCGTGCTGATCATGCCGATCGCCTGGCCCGCAATGATGTTGGTCGCAGCGCCGGTCGTCGACGCACGCGCGATTAGCCGCACCGGGGGAAAGTCCGCGCTGGTGAAAAACTCGGTGATCGCCACCAGGGCGATGGTGACGACGACGCCGACGACGGCGGCCCAGAAGAGATTGAAATTCAGTCCGATCAGCAGCGTGACGGCCAGGAACCCGGCGAGCGCGAGCACGGCGCTGATGGCCAGGCCCCGATAGAGGGCTCCCATGATCCAGGTACCGCGGCCCAGCCGCACGAACATGGTGCCGATCACGGTGGCGATGATCGAGATGGCACCGAGGATCAAGGGGTAGAGCACGTACTGGACTTTTCCGGGGAACAGCAGGCTTCCGAGCAACATGGCGGCAATGGCCGTGACGGCGTAGGTCTCGAACAGGTCGGCGGCCATGCCGGCGCAGTCGCCGACGTTGTCACCGACGTTATCGGCGATGACCGCCGGGTTCCGCGGATCGTCCTCAGGTATACCGGCTTCGACTTTGCCGACGAGGTCGGCGCCCACGTCGGCCGCCTTGGTAAAGATGCCACCGCCGAGGCGGGCGAAGACGCTGATCAGGCTGGCGCCGAACGCCAGGCCAACCAGTGACTGAGGTTTCTGAAAAACCCAATACGAGATCGCGACCCCGAGCAAGCCGAGCCCAACGACGAAGAGGCCGGTGACGGCGCCACCACGGAATGCCAGGCGCAGGGCAGGGTCGAGGCCGCCGGTGGCGGCCTGGGCCGTCCGGACATTGGCTCGGACCGACACGTTCATGCCCACGTAGCCGGCCAGGGCTGAGCAGCCGGCGCCAACGATGTAGAGCAGGCCCGTCCGCTGCATGGTTTCGTTTCCCGGGTTGGCGCTGAGCACCCAGCGGGTCAGATACCCGCCGTAAGCGAGCGCGACCAGGGCGGTGACGCTGACCAGGCCCAGGACAGCCGTCGACGTCGAATCATTGATGGTGAGCGCGGCCGCGACGAACAGAGTCAGCCCCTCCCCTCCTTGTGTGGGTGCACTAAAAAACGCCCGCCGTATTGTAGCGTCAGGCCGATTATGTCCTCGGTCGGCCGAACAACGCCAGCACCTGGTCCCGGATCCACTTCGGTGGCGGCACCCCGCCGGGCCGCAGGCGGTCGGGGCCGGTGATGACGACGTCGTCGCTGGCTTCGCTGCCCGGCGACTCGCGCTTTGGCGGCGTCACGTAAGCCACCCCGAGGGTTTCGGCAAGGTCGCGAATCCGGTTGAAGAAGCCGGAGGTGTGGGGCGACCGATCGAGTTGCAAGCCCGTGAAGTCGTAATGATGCACCCACTCGTGGAGCAGCGTCTCGAGGAAGACCTTGGGCGCCAGCACCTGCTGGCGGATCGCCGTCAGGTTGTAAATCCGGATCGTCCCGCGTTGCGGCGTCGCCTCCCAGGCAATCCGGTAATACCCGTACGTCTTCAGCTCGAGACGTCCGCCGCGCGTTCGATGTCGCTGCGGACGATCAGCCACGGTCAGCTTGCAGGCCGGCAGGCCGGCCGCGGCGTCGAGGACGTCAAGCAACGCCTGCCCCCTGGCCTGGCGTCCGGCCGCCGTGGTCTCATCGAGAACGGAGAGCGCGATGCCTTTCCCCAGAGGAAACTCGCGCCATGTGACGGTCTCGACGCCCTTACTGCGTTCGTAGGCGGATCTGGGCATTCCCTGTCATTATGGGGCGCGTGCCGCAGTCGAGCATCATCGTGGTCGGGAACGAGATTCTCCGCGGTTTCACCGTCGACACCAACTCGAACTGGCTCGCCATGCGACTCTTTCGTTGCGGGTTTCCGGTTCGAGTCATCACGACCGTCGGCGACATCGATGCCGATATCGTGTCGGCGATTCGCGAGCACATTCAGCGTCCCGAGCTGACCAGGATCTTCGTCTGCGGCGGCCTCGGACCGACGCCAGACGACAGGACCTATGTCGCCCTGGCGCGCGCCCTCGATCAGCCGCTGGCCTACCGGCGCGAGGTGGGGGCGCAAATGCAGAACCTGATGTTCATGCGGAACATGGCCGCGCGCCGCGGTACGGCGGCCCTGAATGCCGGGAATCGACGAATGGCGACGCTGCCGCAAGGCGGGACGCTCATCCGAAACGGCGCCGGCATGGCCCCGGGTCTGGCATTCGATCTTGGCGACGGGCGCTATCTGTTTGCGCTCCCAGGGGTGCCACACGAACTGCGCGCCGTCTACGAAGACGTCGAGCTTCGCTACCTCACGGGCGGCCGGGCGGACGTGGTGCGCGAGCTGCATTACCGGATGGCGCCGGAAAGCATGTTCCACGACGTGATGCAGGCACTCGAACAGGAGTACCCGGATGTCTCGCTGGGGTCCTATCCGCAGACCGAGACGCGCGAGCTGATCCTGCGCGCGTCGGGCCCCGACGCACAGCACGTCGAGGCGGTCATCAAGGCGATCCGCGAGCGCATCACCCAGTACGCACCGGCCGGCTGAAACAAAAACGGCGGCCCCGATGGGCCGCCGTCCGCCGAAAAGTCCCTAGTGTTTCTGGGCGACGGCGCTGACGGCACCGCCGTGATTCACTGAGTTCTCGCCGTCGCCATGCGCCGCCGTTGCGTCGCTCTTAGCCACGGCACTCACGGCATCGCCATGCGCGTCCTTGTCGCCGTCGTTGGCCTTGTCGTTCGGCTCTACGTCCGTATCAGCCGTTTCGACATCCGTGTCGGCGGCTTTGGCGGCAACATCAGCGGCTGCCTCGGCCTTCGCGGCGGTCGACGTGGCCTCGCCCTTGGCGCTTGCCCGTGTGCTGATCGCGTCGCCTTTCGCCTCGCCCGTGAGCGTGGTGCTGGCCGCCAGCGTGCTCACGGCCTTCCCGTGTGAGTTTGCCGCCACGGCGGTCAACGCGCCGACGGCGAGCAGCGCGGCTGCCCCCGCGGCAATCCAGATCGATCGAAGCATGCAGAAACCCTCCTGGTTAAACGAGATTCCTGCCTGTTAGAACGCAAGAACCTCGCTCTACATACTGTCCAGGTCGAGCTCTTTACTTGCCTTTGAACTCTGGTTGCTGCTTGCTCACAAACGACATGATCCCGACCATGGCGTCCTCGGTCATCGAGGCCCGGCCGAAGTTCTCGGCTTCGACTTCATAGCCCTTGCCCTGGGGACGCTCGAGTCCGGCGAGCAGCGCTTCCTTGGCGAGCCGGAGGGCAATCGGCGCCGCCTGGGCCAGCCGTCGAGCCCGCTCGAGAACGGCGCCCTGAAATCCCTCGGCCGGCAGCGCGGCATTGATGAGCCCGATGGCAGCCGCCTCGGGCGCCTTGAGCCTGGTGGACTCGAAGATCATCTCCGTGGCGCGGGCGCGGCCGATCAACCGGGGTAGCCGCTGGGTCCCGCCGGCACCGGGGATCAACCCGAGGTTGGTCTCCGTCTGACCGATCGTCGAGCGTCCA
>VBIS01000275.1 GCA_005880605.1 Chloroflexota bacterium | reverse complement strand
TGGCCGATGCTCTCCGGACGGCATGCCGTTCGATGCGCCATCGGCGGGGCCGTGGTCGCCCTGGCGCTGGCGCCGTTCACACCGCCGGGCATTCCGCTGGCGGGGGCCGCCGTGGTCGGGTTATGGCTGGCCCGCTAGCCCTGGCGCTGGTGTTGGGCCTCGCCAGCCTGACCTACCTGATGCGGGCCACCGGCTCATTTCTGCCGAACCTGCCGGCCGCGATCACCGAACGAACCGGCGGGTTGGCGCCGGCGTTGCTCGCGGCCCTGGTCGCGATCCAGCTCACCGGCCCAAGCGGGCTGATCCACCTCGACGTCAAGCTGCCGGCGGTCTTGATTGCCGCCGTGCTGGCCGCGTTTCGGGCTCCCTTCATCGTGTGCGTCGTCGCCGGTGCGGTTGTGGCCGGGCTCTTACGCGCGGCCTTCCACCTGTAGTCGCCGGAACGATCCGGGCCGCTGGCGCGTAGTAAACGGTCGCTTCTGGTCTTTTACGAGATCTCGCCAGGCCAGCGGGTCACCTCTATAAAGGGCGCCAGCGGAGGAGACGGGTATCGATCGCTTCCAGCCGATGGGAGAAGGTCGCGGTGGGTTCGCGGGCGTCTACATGAGTCCGGCCGGGTCGTGCCGCTAGCGTTTCTTGGCGTCGACCGCGCGCTGCAGCTGGGCCTTGTTCATGCGGGATCGCCCCTTGATGCCGCGCTCACGGGCCTCGTTGCGTAGCTGCTCGTAGGTCCGACCTCGCGATCCCGTATGGGACCGCAGCCCGCCGCGGCGCTCCGGCGAGATGTCCTCGATCGACGTCCGGCTCGCCTCCTTGGCTTCACCGGCGCGGGCTCGGTCCTTGTTGACCGTGCGAGCGGCGATTTCTTCCGCTTTGTCTTCGCCGGTTCCGCGCTCCTTGAGGCTTTCCTTGATGTGGTCGTACTGGCGCTCTCGTTTGGGGCTCCAGGCAGTCTGCGGCATGGTCACTGACCTCCTAAGGGTTCTCTCTTTTTTCTATCAGGTGGGCCGCTTGCGAAGCAACAAACCTTGACATCGCCGTAGTCGTCACCCATCATGAAGCCGATTTCTTGAGGCGAACGTCTTACCCTACGTCCGGCTACAGCCTCGGAACGCGCGGCCGCCGATCGCCGCGCAGTCTCCGTGCTCGTCCGCGACGGCGCACGCCCGTCATCCGGCTTCTGATCGTGGCCATCGTTCTGTTGCTTGGTAGCCGGGCCTTTTCGATGTTGCAAAACCATCCGAACATGCGCGTGGTCGCGGCCACCAAGCACACGCCCGCGCCTCATCAGGCAGTCGCGGCTCGCCCCACCGTCCGGCCGGCGCCGACCAAGACGCCTTCCCCGTCGCGACCGGCCGTTCCCACCCAGCTGCCGCTGGTCAAGGTCCCGGTATTGAGTGCGAACTGGCTGCGGACCCACCCGATCGCCGAGGCCCCGTCGATCAAGGCCCGGGCGGCGATCGTCGTCGACCTGACCGCGGGGCAGATCCTCTACCAGCAGAACCAGGGGACCCGGTACGCGGAGGCTTCACTCACCAAGATGATGACCGCGATGGTGGCGGCCGACCTTGCGCCGCTCGACACCGTGATTACCGTGCCTGACGCCGCGACCCAGGTCGAACCCAACCACATGGGCATCAGCACCGGGGAGAAGCTGACCGTGCGCGAGCTGCTCGAGGGCATGCTGCTCGACTCCGGCAATGACGCGGCCGAGGCGCTGGCGATGGGCA
>VBIS01000274.1 GCA_005880605.1 Chloroflexota bacterium | reverse complement strand
CCGACCCATGCCAAATGATGTGCTGGTCGGTCCAGGTGATCACGAGCGATTCGGTTGTACCGCCAATGTCGACGCTAACGGCAACGCGCGAGCCGTCCCAGGAGAATCCGCAGACGCGTCCGGGTACGGTAACGAGCTCTTTTCCAGTCGGAATCTCGCGGATCGTCGTCTCGCCATTGAACACACCGCTCTCCGCCAGGTAGCGCGCGTCTGGAGAGGCCGCGACGAGGACCCAGTCTCCCCGCGTCCCAGTCTCGAGTTGACCTCCAAGATTCCCGAGCGGGTACTGGTGCTCGTATTCGATGGCTCCAGTCGTGAGGTTGACGACCTCGACGTCGCCCGTAATGAGATGGCTGGTTGCCCCAGGCGGCCAGTGAGCCGTCAGTCCCTCAGCGACGACGGCTCGGTCGTTCTTGACCGAGCACGCTACGGCGGCGGGATCCGACCCAGGTTTTCCGACGGGTCCAACGATCCGAGGCTTCTCGCCCGAGGCGGCGATCCAGAGGGATCCCGTTCCCGTGTCGGGCCCACTGTTCAGGGGAAACGTGATGCCACAGATGTGACGACCCTCGTCCGCCCAGGTTGAGAGACCGTATGAAGTGAGATCGGCGTCGAGTTGGCCAAGGGTGTGGCCACGCCAGTCTTCGACAGTGAGTTGATCCGTTGCGCGCAGGAATCTCGAGCCATCAGGTGAAGGCGAGCTGAAACCCTGGGCTGAGACCGACCCGCGAACCTTGCCCGACCAATCCATCTCGAGCATGCGCGCGGCATTCTGATCCTGCACGTAGACGAGGTCGCCCGGAGGGCCAGCGGGCGACGAAGATGGAGCGACTTTGGCTGCAACCTGCGGTTGGCAGGCCGCCAGGATGAGCGCAACGAGGAGTATGAGCCGCCGCATGTCGGATGCAACGGCGCTGCGCCCTAGAGATTACGTCGGCAAGGACACGTCGCCCAAAGAGGGCAGGGCGTTGGCCCTGCCCTCCGATCGTTTCGAGCTATGGGTGCGTTAGCTGCCCGCGGACGGCGCTCACTGGAAAGGCCGGACCGCAGGTTGCCGGCTGACCACCACACGACGTGTGGACGTTGACGTAGTACCCGGCCGGGTTGTCCTGGATGTCCTCCATCAGGGCTCGGTCCACGTTCTCCGTGCATCCGCTGAATGAGGTGGCGCTGGATGGGGTACTGGGGCCCGTATTAAAGAAGGGGACAACGACCGGACCGGTGACGCCAGCCGCGCCTTTGTGGATGTGGGAAGCAAAGGCCGGAGCAGTTAGGCCCGCGACGGTGACCTCCCAGCAAACCTCGTGTTGCCCCGGATTCAACGTGACCATGGCGGTTCCGCTTCCGTGGCCGCTGAGGACTGCGCTGAACGGATCACCGCCGTGAAGCGAGTTGGGGAGTCGCTCGGCGGCCACCCCGGCAGGAATGAGCGATGCCGTGACAACCAACAATGCGACAACTATCAGCCTTCTCATACCGTCACCTCCTATGGGACTCTTTCTAGCGTCC
>VBIS01000273.1 GCA_005880605.1 Chloroflexota bacterium | reverse complement strand
CTGCCCGGATCCGGCACTCTACGATGGCGAGCGCAGCTGGGTACGCTCCTTCTGGCAGGCGCTCCGCCCGCACGCATCAGGTGTGGGCAGCTACGTGAACTTCATGTCAGAGTACGAGGAGGATCGCGTCAAGGCTGCCTATGGCGCGGCAAAGTACGAGCGGCTCGCTCGCATCAAGGCGCAGTACGACCCTGATAACGTCTTCCATCTCAACGCGAACATCAAGCCGGCGCTTTAACAAAACCCGGATGGCGGGAGCAGCGCGCTGCAGGGAAGGACTATCGGTCAGCGGTGAGGTCCAGCTTGGCTTGGACCATCGAATCGCCAAGGTGGTAAGACTCCGGCCATTCCCAAACTGAGGTAAGCCGACTCGGACGAGCGCCAGTGCACCTCCGCGCCACGCTCGCGACTTGTCCCCACTGAAGGCGATGGCTGGCTCGCTAGGATTCGAACTCAGTACAATGACGAAGCGCGCAGGCCAGATATGACGAGCGCGGACATCCGCCAACGTTTTCTCAACTTCTTCAAAGAGCGGGACCACAAGGTGTTACCGAGCTCCTCTCTGATCCCGTTCGGCGATCCTACCCTGCTGTTCACCAGTGCGGGGATGGTGCCGTTCAAGCCCTACTTTCTCGGCCAGACCAATCCGCCGTTCCCGCGGGCGACCACCTGTCAGAAGGTCTTCCGTGCCGTCGACATCGACGTCGTCGGCCAGGACGGCCACCATCTGACCTTCTTCGAGATGCTCGGCAACTTTTCCTTTGGCGACTACTTCAAGGAGAAGGCGATTCCATATGCCTACGAGTTCCTGACGAAGGAGTTGCGGCTAGACAAGGAACGGCTCTGGGCAGGCATTCACAACGACGACGACGAGAGTTTCGAAATCTGGAAGAAGACGGGAGTTCCGGAGGAACGCATCCGGCGGTTTGGCGACGATTACAACTTCTGGGCGGCCGGCCCGACCGGACCCTGCGGTCCGGACTCCGAGGTCCACTACGACTGGGGTGAGGAGTATAGCTGCGGGCGGCCCGACTGCGGGCCAAACTGCGAGTACTGCGATCGCTTCCTCGAGATCTGGAACCTTGTCTTCATGCAGTGGAATCGCGACGAGTCGGGCAAGCGGACTCCTCTGGAGCGCAAAGGGATCGACACCGGCATGGGCCTCGAGCGCATCACCGCCGTGGTCAACGGCCAACGCCCCGGTGTCTTTGAAACCGACCTCTTCCAGCCGCTGATCAAGCACTGGGCGGAAGAAACGGGCAGACCCTACGGCACCAACGCGGATATCGACGCCTCCCTAAAGGTCTTAGCCGACCACGCGAGAGGCAGCGCGATGTTGCTCGCTGACGGCGTCGTGCCGGCGAACGACGGACGTGGCTATGTCCTTCGCCGTCTGATCCGGCGAGGGATGGTGCACGCCCGCCGGCTGGGTCCGGCGGTGCACCTGTCGTCGGGCGTGCCGATCGTCGCACGGCTGCTGGGCGACGTCTATCCCGAACTCCAAAAACAGGCGGATCGGATCGCCGAGGCGGTGCGGTCCGAGGAGGAACGCTTCGGGGTCGCGCTCCGCCAGGGCATGGAGCGATTGCAACCTTTACTTGAGCGCGGAACTCTTAACCCGCAAGAAGTGTTCTACCTCCATGACACGCTCGGCTTCCCGATCGAACTTACGGCGGAGCTCGCCAGTGAGAAAGGGGTGACTGTGGACCTGGAGGCCGTGGCCGCCCTAATGCAGGTCCAGCGGGATCGGAGTCGGGTCGCGACCGGCGGATTCGCCGCCCCCCAGGCCGGAACCGCCAGCCAGTTCGTCGGATACGACCATCTGGAAGCCGACGCCACCGTTACCGATGTTTTCCCGGTGGCGGGGCAGCCGGATCAAGCCGATGTTTTCCTAGACGAGACACCCTTTTACGCGGAACGAGGCGGGCAGACGGCGGACAACGGGGTGCTGACCTGGAATGGCGTCAGTGCTCGCGTGACCG
>VBIS01000272.1 GCA_005880605.1 Chloroflexota bacterium | reverse complement strand
GTCGACCGAAGCCCGCACAAGCAGGGACGCTTCATGCCCGGGGTGCATCTTCCGATCTATCCGCCCGAGCGGTTACTGGAAGCCATGCCCGACTATGTGCTGCTCCTGACCTGGAACTTCGCCGACGAGATCTTCGCGCAGCAAAAAGCCTACCGCCAGCTGGGCGGACGCTTCATCATCCCGGTGCCAGAGGTGAAGCTGGCATGAAGTTCATCGAAACGCGCCTTGACGGCGCCTACCTGGTGGAGCTGGAACTCGACCCCGATGAGCGCGGCTTCTTCGCCCGTACCTGGAGTCGATCGGAGTTCGCGGCGCGCGGGCTTGATCCGGAGCTGTCCGAGTGCGCCATCTCTTTCAACCATCGCTGCGGAACCCTGCGTGGTCTCCACTACCAGATTGCTCCGTTCGAAGAGACCAAGCTCGTGCGATGCACGGCGGGGGCGATTTACGATGTCATCGTCGATCTTCGCTCGGACTCGCGAACCTGTGGCGCCTGGCAGGCCTTCGACCTCAGTGCCACGAACCGTCGGTTGCTCTACGTGCCGAAGGGGTTTGCCCACGGCTTCCAGACGCTTGCCGACAATACCGAGGTCCACTACCAGCTGACTGGACGTTATGCACCGAGCCACTCACGCGGGATTCGATGGGACGATCCCGCGCTTGGCGTCGAGTGGCCGCCCGTCTCCCAACGGATCATGTCCAGCCGGGACCGCCAGCTTCCCGTCATGCAGGCGGCGCAATGAGCGAACGCATTCCTGTCTTCAAGCCGTACATCGGGGTCGACACCGCGAAAGCGGCCGTCGATGCGCTCGATTTGGGCTGGCTGGGCATGGGTTCGTATGTGCGCGACTTCGAGGCCCGGTTGGGGTCCGTCCTGGGCGTCGAAGGCGAGCGGGTGGTCGCGGTCAATACCGGTACCTCCGCGCTCCACCTTGCGATGCTTTCGCTTGGCATCGGGCCGGGCGATGAGGTGATCACCCCGTCCTTCAATAACATCGGCGACTTCCAGGCCATCAGGCAAGCCGGCGCCGAGCCGGTCTTCTGCGACATCGACGAGGAGACGTTGGGCATCGATGTCGAAAAGGCGGAGGCCTTGATCTCGCCGCGCACGAAAGCCCTGATCGGGATGGACTATGCGGGAATCCCCTGCCGGCTCGACGCGCTCCAGGAGATGGCGGCGCGCCACCAGCTGAAGGTGATCCACGACGCCGCCCACGCGCTCGGCAGCCGGCTGCATGGGCGGTCGATGGCGGCCTACGGCGATATCACGATCTTCTCCTTCGACCCGGTCAAGATCATCACGAGCATCGACGGCGGAGCCCTGGTGGTCGAGACCGCGACCCAGGTCGAGGCGCTGCATCGGTATCGCCTTTTGGGCATGGACCAGAGTGCGCGCCGCATGTATACCAACGAGCGAGCCTGGACGTACGACGTGGCCGACCGCGGCTTTCGCTACCACCTCGCGAATCTCCACGCCAGCATTGGCCTATCGCAGCTGGAGCTGCTAAGCGCCTTCATCGAGACCCGGCGCGACGCTTGCCGGCGCTACGCGGCATTGCTTGCCGGCGTCGAGGGCCTGCGGCTCCCGGCGACGGATTTCACCGACGTCGCGCCCTTCATCTATTACGTTCGAATCGCAGGGGGACGCCGCGACGACGTCATCCGCTCGCTGAGCGAGGCGGGGATCGACACGGGCATCCACTGGATTCCAGGCCACAACTTCACGCTCCTGAAAACCTGCCGGCGCGGTGACCTGTCCGTGACCGAGCGAGTCGGTCGCGAGATCCTCACGATGCCGCTCCATTCCTTCATGCCCGCATCCAC
>VBIS01000096.1 GCA_005880605.1 Chloroflexota bacterium | reverse complement strand
GGGGCGGCGGCGCGCCGCCTCGGTCAACTGACCACCCTCTTCGTAGCCGACGTAGCCGGGCGGCGCTCCGACCAGTCGCGCGACCGTGTGCTTCTCCATGTATTCGGACATGTCGATCCGGATCATGGCCTGCTCGTCGTCGAAGAGAAATTCCGCCAGCGCGCGGGCCAGCTCGGTCTTCCCCACCCCGGTCGGTCCGAGGAAGATGAACGATCCAATCGGCCGATTCGGATCGCTCAGTCCGGCGCGGCCGCGACGAACCGCGTTGGCAACGGCCGTGACCGCCTCATCCTGGCCGACGACGCGAGCATGCAGCCGCTCCTCCATCTTGATCAGTTTCTGGACTTCGCCCTCGAGCATCTTCTGCACCGGGATGCCGGTCCAGCGCGACACGATCTTGGCGATGTCCTCGTCGTCGACCTCTTCCTTCAGCAGGCGGTGCTCTTTCTGCAGCGCCACGAGCTCGGTGTTCTTGGCCTCGAGGTCCTTCTGGACCTTGGGGACCTCGCCGTACTTCAGGCGGGCGGCCGCTTCGAAATCCGCCATGCGCTCAGCTCGCTCGGCATCGATGCGGAGCTGCTCCAGGCGAGCCTTGAGCTCGCGGATCTGCTGGATGAGCGCCTTCTCTTGCTGCCATTGCGAGCGCATGACCTTACTCTGTTCCTGCAGGTTGGCCAGTTCCTTCTCGATGGCGTTGAGGCGGTCCTTGGAAGCACGGTCCTGCTCTTTCTTGAGGGCCTGGCGCTCGATCTCGAGCTGCCGAATCTGGCGCTCGATCTCATCGAGCTCCTGGGGCAGGCTGTCGATCTCCATGCGCAGACTGGAGGCGGCCTCGTCGATCAGGTCGATGGCTTTGTCCGGCAGGAAACGGTCGGTGATGTAACGGTGCGATAGCACCGCGGCAGACACGATGGCGGAGTCCGTGATCCGCACCCCGTGGTGGACCTCGTATTTTTCCTTGAGGCCGCGCAGGATCGAGATGGTGTCTTCGACTGACGGCTCGCCGACGAAGATCGGCTGGAAGCGCCGCTCGAGCGCCGCGTCTTTCTCGATGTACTTGCGGTACTCGTCGAGCGTGGTAGCGCCGACGCAGCGGAGCTGGCCTCGAGCCAGGGCCGGCTTCAGCAGGTTCGACGCGTCCATGGCGCCCTCGGCTGCTCCGGCCCCCACGAGCGTGTGCAGTTCGTCAATGAACAGGACGACCTGGCCGTTCGACGACTCGATCTCCTTCAGGACGGCCTTCAGTCGATCCTCGAACTCGCCGCGGTATTTGGTGCCCGCGATCAGCGAACCGAGGTCCAGGGAATGGACGCGCTTGTCCTTGAGGGACTCGGGCACATCTCCCTGTGCGATCCGCTGGGCAAGCCCTTCGACGATCGCCGTCTTGCCCACCCCGGCTTCGCCGATGAGCACGGGGTTGTTCTTGGTGCGGCGCGAGAGGACCTGGATGACGCGTCGGATCTCCTGTTCGCGGCCGATGACCGGATCGAGCTTGCCCTCGCGAGCCAGCGCGGTCAGATCACGGGTGTACTTTTCGAGCGCCTGGAATTTGGATTCGGGCGATGCGTCGGTGACCCTCGTCGAGCCACGCACCTTGGTGAGGGCCTCGAGAACTTTGTCACGAGTGACGCCAGCGCGTTGCAACATCTTGGCGGCCTCGCTGTTCGCCTCATCGGTGATGGCGAGCAGCAGGTGCTCGGTCGAGAGATACTCGTCTTTGAGTCCCTCCATCTGGTTCCACGCGGCGTCGAGCAGGCGGCGCAGCCGGGACCCCAGATAGGTCTCGGCGCCGTAGACCTTGGGCAACCGATCGAGCTGGGTTTTCAGCTCGGCCTCCACGCGCGAGGGATCGACGCCGATCTGCTGCAGGATGGGACGAACCGTGCCGTCCTGCTGCTGCAACAGCGCGAACAGTAGGTGCTCGGGCGTGATCTCCTGGTGCTGGGCTTCCTGGGCAAGCGACTGTGCTTGCTGGATTGCCTCCTGGGTCTTTTCGGTTAATCGGTCAGGGCGAAACGGCATAGTGTGGGTCTACCCGACTCAGAATATCCCTTAAACGAGCCCGCCGCCACACGGTCCGCCCCCACCGTGCCCTCCCCCGGAGGGGGAGGGGAAAAATCCTGCTTAGACCTCTTTGAAGTCGGCGTCGACGACGTCGCCTTCGCCGCCTTTCTTGCCGGAGCCCGGACCTTCCGTGCCGGTGGCCGACTGGGCACCGGCGCCGGCGCCCTGCGCCTGGCGGTAGACGGCTTCGCCGATCTTCTGCATCGCGGTCGCCAGCTCCTGGCTGGTGGACCGCATGCGCTCCACGTCGTTGTCCTTGATCGCCTGCTTGACCGGCTCGATCTTGCTCTCGACCTCGGCACGGACGGCCGCGTCGATCTTGTCGCCATTATCCTGGAGCTGCTTCTCGGCCTGGTAGACGAGGCTATCGGCCTGGTTGCGGGCCTCGACTTCCTCGCGGTGCTTGCGATCCTCCTCGGCGTGGGCCTCGGCGTCCCGCACCATCTTCGAGACCTCGTCCTTGTTCAGGGTGGTGGAGGCGGTGATCGTCACCTTCTGCTCCTTGCCGGTCCCAAGGTCCTTGGCCCGCACGTTGAGGATGCCGTTGGCGTCGATGTCGAAGGTCACCTCGACTTGCGGCACGCCGCGGGGTGCCGGCGCAATCCCGTCGAGATGGAACTTGCCCAGCGTCTTGTTGGCCGACGCCATCTCGCGCTCGCCTTGCAGGACGTTGATCTCGACCGAGGGCTGATTGTCCGATGCGGTCGAGAACACCTGGCTCTTGGAGGTCGGGATGGTGGTGTTGCGCTCGATCAGCTTGGTGTTGACCCCGCCGAGGGTCTCGAGCCCGAGCGAGAGCGGCGTGACATCGAGCAGCAGAACGTCCTTGACCTCGCCCTTGAGCACGCCAGCCTGGATGGCAGCGCCCACGGCGACGACTTCATCCGGGTTGATGCCGCGATGCGGCTCCTTACCGTTGGTCAGCTTCTTGACCAGCTCCTGGATGGCGGGCATGCGGGTCGCGCCACCGACGAGGATGACTTCGTTGAGGTCGGCCGGGGACAGGCCGGCGTCCTTGAGCGCGGCGTTGAACGGCGCGACGGTTTTTTCCGTCAGGTCCGCCGTCAGCTGCTCGAACTTCGAGCGCGCGATCTTGATGTCGAGGTGCTTCGGGCCGTTCTGGTCCGCCGTGATGAAGGGCAGGTTGACGTCAGTCTCCATGCGGCTGGAGAGCTCGATCTTCGCCTTCTCCGCAGCCTCGGTCAGACGCTGCAGGGCCTGGCGGTCCTGCCGCAGGTCGATGCCTTGCTGTTTCTTGAACTCGTCGGCGATGTAGTCGACCAGCCGGCGATCGTAGTCGTCGCCACCGAGGTGGGTATCGCCATTGGTTGCCTTGACTTCGAAGACGCCCTCGCCGATCTCCAGCACGGACACGTCATAGGTGCCGCCGCCGAGGTCGAACACGAGGATCTTCTCGTTCTCCTTCTTGTCGAGGCCGTAGGCGAGGGCCGCGGCGGTGGGCTCATTGATAATGCGCACCACGTTGAGGCCGGCGATCTCGCCGGCGTTCTTGGTCGCCTGCCGCTGCGAGTCGTTGAAGTAGGCGGGCACGGTGATGACCGCGTCCGTGACCTTCTCGCCGAGGTAGGCCTCGGCGTCCGTCTTCAGCTTCTGCAGGATCATGGCCGAAATCTGCTCGGGGGTGTAGCGCTGTCCCTGGATCTCGACTTCTACCCGGCCGTCCTTGCCGGTGACGACCTTGTACGGCACCATCTTCCGCTCGGTCTCCACTTCGTCGTACTTGCGACCCATAAAGCGCTTGATGGAGAAGACGGTGTTCTCGGGGTTGACGGCAGCTTGCCGGCGGGCCAGCTGACCCACGAGGCGCTCGCCGGATTTGGTGAAGGCGACGACCGATGGCGTCGTCCGGCCGCCTTCTGCGTTCGGAATGACCACCGGCTCGCCGGCTTCCATGACGGCGATGACGGAGTTCGTGGTTCCGAGGTCGATGCCAACGGTCTTTGCCATCTCGTAGTACTCCTTAAAGGATGTGCTCGCCCCGGCGCCCCAGTGCCCGGACAAGCTGGGCGGTATATACCCTCGCCAATTCGGCGCTAAACGATATGAACCCTAGAATAGTTTCAGGTTATATGCGCACGGTGATCGTGGGTTGCGGACGGGTCGGCTCCAGCCTGGCCCGGCAGCTCAGCCAGGAGGGGGACGACGTGGCCGTGGTGGATTCCAGCGAGGCCGCCTTCAACCGCCTGGGTGAGGACTTTGCCGGGGAGATGGTCTTCGGCTCCGCGGTCGATGAGGACATCCTCCGCCGCGCCGGCACCGACCGCGCCGATTCCTTCGTGGCGGTAACCAATGCCGATACCACCAACATCATGGCGGCCCAGCTCGCCCAGCATGAGTTCGGCGTCAAGAAAGTGATCTGCCGCATCTACGACCCGGCGCGGGCTGATCTCTACGCCGACCTGGGCATCGAGACCATCTGCCCGACGACCATCGGCGCTGAGAAGGTCGCGCGCTTCTTCGAGAAGTAGGTGGGCGCCGCGGGAGATACGCCAAGCAGCGCGATCGGGGCAAGCGAACTTCGCCGCGATGTCAGCGTCTGGGGCTCCTACATGTGGGGCTACGCGGATGTCGGCGCTGACATCTATGTGGCGCTCGGCATCGTGGCGCTGGCGGCCCTCGGCTTCACCCCGCTGGCCTTCCTGGCGGCCGGGCTCGTCTATGCCATGGTGGGCCTCTGCTATGCCGAGCTGGCTTCGGCCTATCCCGTCGCCGGCGGCGGCCAGTACTTCGCGCTGCGCGGGCTCGGCGACCTCTGGGGTTTCGTGGCCGGATCCGCGCTGTTGCTCGACTACACGATCGACATCGCCCTGTTCACCGTGATCTCGTTCGGCTATTTCAACTTCTTCATGCCCTTCGCTCAGACGCTCACCGTCAAGGTCGGCCCCACCCACGTCCAGTGGTTCTGGCTGCTCGAGACCATCGCCGGCATCGTGGTGCTGATCTGGATGAACGTGCGCGGCATCAAGGTCTCCTCGAGCTTCAACAACCTCCTCGGCGTGGTGGCGATCACGGGCCAGGCGATCATCGTGATCGCCGGCTTCAGCCTGGTCTGGGACCCGGGGCTGGTCGTCCAGAACTTCACCCACTACCCGGCCACCCTCGGGCAGTTCGCGCTGGGCTCGTCGCTGGCCATCATCTCGTTCGTCGGACTGGAGTCCATCTCGCAGGTGGCCCAGGAGACCCGCCGTCCCGCCACCATCATCCCGCGGACGTCGATCGGCCTCATCCTCTCGGTGCTGCTCTTCGCGATGGCGTTCTCGATCCTCGCCGCCGGCATGGTCCCGCTCGGCCAGGGCCCCCATAACGGCTTCTTCGGCCACAGTGGCGATCCCGTGGCGCTGATCGCCGGCCACATCCCGGTGATCGGCATCGTTGCGGCGCCGCTGACGGCCCTGATCGGTGGCGTCATCGTCTTCATCTCCGCCAACTCCGGCGTGGTCAGCGCCTCGCGCCTCACCTACTCGATGAGCCTGTTCAGGCTGGTGCCACGCTGGTTCAACAAGGTCAACAAGCGATATGCCACCCCGACACGGACGATCATCGTCTTCAGTTGCGTGGCGATCGTGCAAACCTTGATCGCCTTTCTGACGCCGGGCGGCTCGGGCGCCGCGGGCAATGCCGCCATCGAGCTGCTGACCGACCTCTATGCCTTCGGGGCGACCACCGGCTACCTGATCGTCTTCGTCTCCTTGATCACGCTTCGGTTCAAGGATCCGTACACGCCACGGCCCTACCGGATGCCTCTGAACCTCCCGGTTACGGTAAAAGGGCGGACGGTCGATTTTCCCGTGCTCGGCGTGCTCGGCATGATTGGCGTGGCGATCACGCTTTTCGAGGTGGTCTTCACGCACCCCCTGGGTCGGATCGCGGGCCCAGGGTGGATCTTGCTCTGCGGCATCCTCTATATGGTCTACCGCCGCCGGCAGAAGCTGCCGGCCCTGGGCAATGTGCCACGGAACTGGGAAGAGGCGCAGAAGCGCGTGCTCCGCGAGGCGGAGGAGTTCGAGTCGCTCGAGGAATACGAAGGGGTGCTCGCCGACCGCGACGCCGCCGGGACCAAGCCGGCATGACGCCGTATCGCTTCACCCGAATCGTCGGCTTCGCGTCGCTGCTGCTGGGTGTGCTGGTGCTGCTCCGCGACCTGATCGAGGTCCATTCCGTGCCGTACGGCATTGCCGGCGTCGGCCTGCTGGCCTTCGGCGCCTGGCGGCTCCAGGCGGCGGCGCGGCTCCCGCATTGAGCCTCACCCTCAGCCCGCTCGGCATCACGCTGGCGGTCGCCTTTACGGTCGGCCTGGCCGGCACCCTCGGCTGGATGCTCCGAGTGCCACCGCCGGCGCCGCGAGGCGCCACCAGCACGGTGCGGTCGGTGGAGTCGATCCGCAAGGTGTTGGTCCCCATCCTCGACCTCGGCGCCTCGGTCCGAGCCGTCGAGCTGGCGGCGCGCCTGAACCAGGGCCACAAAGCCGAAATGTTGATCGTCGATGTGCACGAGATCCCGCTACAGGCGCCGCTCGCCATGCCCGAGAAAGACCCGCGGATCCAACGGGCGCTCAATGCGGCCGCGTTCATTGCCACGCAACACGCGATCCAGCCTCGCACCAAAGTCAACGTCGCGCGCCAGGCCGGCCACCGCATCGTCGAGATTGCGCGGGAGGAGAACGTGGACCTGATCGTGATGGGGATCAGCCACCAGAACCGGCCGAATGAGAGCCCGCTGGGCCGGGTCGCCGAGCACGTGGTTCGGAATGCGCACTGCGAGGTGGTCGTCGATCGGGTGCCGCGCCAGAAGATGGCGCTGATCCCGACCGAGATGGACTAGCGCGACAGGAGGGCGTAGACGGTCACCGTGCCGACGGCGTTGTTGAGGCCGTGCAAGAGGATGGTGTTGGTCAGTGAGCCGGTCCAGGCATAGACGACGGCGAGCACGATACCCATGTAGATAAAGACCGGCAAGAGCGCGAAGCTCACGGTGGGGCTGGCGTGGGCCAGGCCAAACGCGATCGCGCTCAGCAGGACGGCCGCCCACAGCGGGAGTCGGCGGCGGAGCAGGCGGAACAGCATGCCGCGAAAGAACGCCTCCTCAGATAGGGGCGCCGCGACCGCGGTCACCAGCAAAGCCAGCACCAGGATGCCGATGCCATGCGGCCGCTGAATGAAAAGCTGGCGAGTGTTGCCCGGCACCGCGCGGCCACCGTTCAAGGCTGCGGACGACAGCGCGCTGACGACCGCGATGCCGACGTACCACGGGATGATCAGCGCCAGCGTCACGGCGAGATCGCGCGGCGCTGGCCAGCGCAAGCCGAGGTACGCCAGGGGCGCTCGCAATCGGCGCAGCGCGACGGCGATCCCAGCGCCGACGGCCAGGTAGATGGCCAGCGTCGCGCTGAGCGCGATGGTCTCGAGGTTGGCGCGATAGTAAGGGCGGTTCAGGCGGGCGAGCATGACGACCACGGCAAACACCAGGATGACCCCCAGAATGGTGAAGACGAGCACCGGGATCAGGTCGAGCCAGCGCAGCCGTTCCTCGGTGTGTGGTGGCGCTACGGGCGGGCGGCCTTGCATCGACCAATTATCTGAAGGCGGCCGTCGTCAGCTGGCGGACCGCTGGCTGAGCCGCTCGCCGTAGGGCAGGCCGAGCGTGGCGCGGATCTCGAGACTGAGGCGGCTCAGGACCACCTTCGACTTGAGGAAGTAGCGCTGGACGTTGGGGGCCGTGTGCCACCACAGGTTGTCCTCCGGCATGGTATTGCTGAGGATCCAAATCGGAATCGCACCGGAGACCGGATCGCCGGCCCAGCGCTCGACCAGTTCCTGGCCGTCGACGTCCGGCAGCTTGAGGTCGACGAGAATCAGCGCCGGCACCCGATCGCGGACGAAGGCATCCGCGTTGGCGCCATTGCGGACATGCTCGATCGGAATTCCGTCGCGGCGAAGCTGCAGCAAATACAGGGCCGCAAGGTCTGCATCGTCCTCGATCAATAGGACTCGCCGCTCCCTCGCCACACCAGCGACACTAAGACGGCAAGCTTGCGAGAGGCATTGCGTCGGCCGGGGATCGGTGGATGGTCAGCGGGCTGATCAGGCGGCCGGCCGCATGCGATTTCGCGCCGTACGGTATGCGTCGTAGGCGCAAAAGGCCCACAGTCCGAGGCCCCCGATATCGAGCGGAATCCCGACTGCGGCCCCGATGACCGTCAGATCGAGTTCGGTGCCGACCACGAGCGGTCCAACAATGGCGGCAAAGAAGACCAATCCCTTGGCGGGCGCGCCGGCATACCAGTGCCCCAGGCCGGGAATGATCGACAGGCGCGCGGCGCGCCCCGGCCGGATTGGTGGGTGCTTTGCAAACCTCCGGGTGCCGTCGATGATCTCCCCCTGGACCGACGGCACCTTGAGCTGGGCGCCACACTGCGGGCAGAAGAGCGCCTCGGGCGCAACCGGGCGCTCACAGCGCGAACAGGTCTGCATAGTGCAAGCGTACTAGCATTACCGACGGTGCCGGCACCCGAAAAGAAACGCCGCTCACTGGCAGAGGCGATCAGCGAGCAGGTCCATGACGGCGATGCGATCGCGCTTGGACTGGCGCTCGAATCCGGCATTCCGTTTGCCGCCGTGCACGAGATCATCCGCCAGGGACGAAAGGACCTGACGCTTATCGGGCCGATCTCGGACATGGCGTTCGATCAGTTGATCGCCGCGGGAACGGTGGCGAAGGTGGTCGCCGCCTGGGTCGGGAATGTGGCGGGGGGATCGGGCTACGGCTTTCGCCGCGCCTACGAGCAAGGGCAGCCCCGGCGGATCGTGATGGAAGACCATTCGAATTTCACCGTCGGGCTGGCGCTCAAGGCGGCAGCGATGGGCCTCCCCTACCTCCCGACCTTCACCGGGCTCGGGGGCGACATCGTGCGCGGCCATCCCCGGATTCGCCCGATCGAGGATCCCTTCGGTGGACCGGGCCTGCTTGCCGTCGGCGCGATCAAGCCGGACGTTGCCATCGTCCATGTCCAGCGCGCCGATGCCGCGGGCAACGCGCACCTGTGGGGCAACCTCGGGCTCACGGTCGAGGCCGCCTATGCCGCGCGTCGCACCATCGTCGTCTGCGAAGAGATCGTTCCCAATGACGTGATCCGCACGGGCGCTCAAAGACGGCGCAAGGCTATCAGTCCTGGCTCAAGGAGTGGGTCCTCGATCTACCGGATCGGCCGGCCTACTTGCGGCACATGGGCGACGCCGCGGTCGAGCGCCTGCGGGTGGGCGACCGCCGGCTGGCTGCTGCGGCAAATTTCGCGCCATGATCGCAACCTACACCCGGAAGGAACTGATGGTGGTCGCGGCCGCCCGCGAAATCCGCGACGGCGAGGTCGTCTTCGTCGGCATGCGCCTCCCGCTGCTCGGCTTCGGGCTGGCCAAGGCCACCCACGCGCCGACTGCGGTCGGCCTTTTCGAGAACGGCGTCATCCGCGATCGGCCCGCCGAGGCCTTCATCTACACCATGGGCGACCCCCCCAACATCGTGGGGGCGATCGCCTGCCTCGGACTCAACGACGTGATGAGCCTGCTCCAGCAAGGGCGGGTTGACGTCGGCTTCATCGGCGGGGCCGAGATCGATCCGCACGGCAACCTGAACACGACGCGGACGAGCAGCAGCGGCTCCCTGATTCGTCTGCCGGGAAGCGGCGGCGGCGGGGATATCGCCTCCCTGGCGGGACGAACGGTCCTGATCATGGAGCACGAGCCCCGGCGCTTTCGCGAGCGCGTCGACTACATCACCTCACCAGGTCATTTCCCCGGCCGTCGCCGTGGTGGTCCCGCCACTCTGATCACGACGCTCGGCGTTTTCGACCTTTCCCGCGGACAGGTCCGCGCCGTCAGCCTGCACCCGGGCGTGACACCCGCTCAGGTCCGGGACGCGACTGGCTTCACGATTGCCATCGACGACTCGGTCCCGGCCACGGCGCCACCTTCCACTGATGAGCTCGCTTACATCCGCCGCGCCGATCCAGCGGGCTTCTGGACCGGGAACAGGAAAGGCGAATGACGGCATCAGCCCCGGTCTGGTCGCCAACGGCCGAGCAGGCGCGCGCGAGCCGGCTCTGGCGGTTCATGCACGAGCTCGGCTGCACCGGCTACCCGGAGCTATGTCAGAAGGCGGCGCAGAACCCAGCCTGGTTCTGGGATTCGCTGGTCAAGGAGCTGGGCATCGTGTGGTCGACGCCCTACGGCCAGGTGATGGACACCTCACCCGGCGTGCCTTTGACCAAGTGGTTCCCGGACGGACGGCTGAATGCCTACGAATCGGCGGTGGTGCGGCATCGCCGGTCA
Source organism: Chloroflexota bacterium (assembly GCA_005880605.1). GTDB lineage: Bacteria > Chloroflexota > Dormibacteria > CF-121 > CF-121 > CF-13. The sequence continues at coordinate 5,446 of VBIS01000096.1, read as the reverse complement.
GATCCCGAACGCCTCGCCATCATCGCCGAGACCGAGGCGGGAACCTCGAGGCAGCTGACCTATGCGCAGCTCGATCAAGCGGTCGAACGGATCGCGGCCGGGCTCCGCGAGATCGGCGTCCGGCGTGGGGTCGCGGTCGGGCTCTACCTGCCCCTGGTCATCGAGAATGCGGTGGCCCTGCTCGCCTGTACCAAGCTGGGCGCGGTCGCGGTGCCGCTCTTCTCGGGCTTCGGCGCGGACGCGATCCGCCAGCGGTTGTCCGACGCGCAAGCACGCGTGCTGATCACGGCGGACGCCGCCGTCCGGCGCGGCCGGCCGGTCGCCATGAAGCCGATCGCCGTGGAAGCGGCCGCCGGACTGCCTCATCTGGAGCGGCTGGTGGTGGTCAGATGCGCGGGGATCGACACCGATACGCCGGATTCCCGCGAGGTGGCGTGGGAGGACCTCGACCAGGCGAGGCGGCCGCCGGTGCCGACGGAGGCGATGCGGCCGGACGAACCGTTGCTGCTCCTCTATACCTCGGGAACGACCGGCCGGCCAAAGGGGACGGTCCACGGTCACGCCGGCCTCCCGATCAAGGCCGCGCAGGACTGGGCGCTGGGGATGGACGTCCGGCCGGGTGAGCGCGTGATGTGGGTTACCGACATGGGCTGGGTGATGGGACCGCTGCTGGTGTATGGCAGCTTGATGCTGGGCGGCACGGCGGTCTTCTACGACGGCGCCCCCGACCATCCGGACCCGCGACGCGTGTGGGCGGTGGCGGACCGTCACGGCGTGACGCACCTCGGCATCTCCCCCACCCTGACCCGGGTCCTGATGGCGTCGGGGGATCGGGCCGCGCCGGAACGACCGGTCGCGCGATTGCGGGTGCTGGCCTCGACCGGCGAGCCCTGGACCCCGGAAGCCTGGACCTGGCTCTTTAAGACCGTGGGCCGCGAACAGCTCCCGATCATGAATTATTCCGGTGGGACCGAGTGCGGCGGCGGCCTGCTCGCGGGAAACTTCCTGACCCCCTCGAAGCCGGGGAGTTTTGCCGGCCCGATCCCCGGCATCGATGCCGCCGTCTTCAACGACCGGGGCCAGTCGGTCCAGGGCGAGGTGGGCGAGCTGGTCATCCGCCAGCCCTACCTCGGCATGACGCTGGGATTCTGGAAGGACCCGGAACGGTACCTCGAAACCTACTGGTCGCGCTGGCCCGACATCTGGGTGCACGGCGATTGGGCGATGGTCGACGACGATGGGCTCTGGTACATCCTCGGACGTTCCGACGACACCATCAAGGTCGCCGGCAAGCGCGTGGGGCCAGCCGAGGTCGAAGCGGCCGCCCTCGATGGCACGGCGGCGGCGGAAGCGGCGGCAGTCGGAGTACCCGACCCGATCAAGGGCCAGTCGGTGGTGGTCTTCGCAGTTGCCCGCGAAGGGGCTGACCCCGCGTCGATCCCGAGTGCGGTGTCTCGCAGCATCGAACGAATGATGGGCAAGCCCTTCAAGCCGGCCGCGGTGCACGTCATCCCGCGCCTGCCCAAGACCCGCAATGGCAAAATCCTCCGCCGGGTCATCCGAAATGTCTTCCTCGGCGACCCGCCGGGCGACCTTTCATCGCTCGACGATCTCGCATCCCTGGAACCGATCCGCAAACTTCGCAGTGCGGATTCCCCCTCCCCCTCTGGGGGAGAGCAGGGTGGGGGCTAGTTGCGAAAGTACTCGCGCAGGGGGAGATTGCTCGCCCATCCGGCGGCGCCGAGGTGGCCGAGATGGAAGCCGTCTTCGATGGTGCGCAGCAGACCGTAGTGATTCTCGGCCGTGGCTGAGCGGAAGCCGCTGATCGCGTTGGGGGCGATGACCAGCGTGGGGACGTGCCCGCCCCAGCTCCCGCTGCAGCAGCCGGCGCTGCTCGATCCCTCGTCCCAGGTGATGAAGAGCGCCCCGCCGTTTCGAAAGGCGGCCGAGCCGGTGATCGTCGGGACGACGCTACGCAGCCAGGCATCGCCGGTGCCAACCGGGCAGTCGTGCGTGTCATTGCACATGTTGGGCGTGATCCAGACGAAGTCGGGCACCGCGCCGCTGCTCATGTCGACCCAAAACTGCGTGAAGGGCGCGACGTGGGCCGCGCAGCGCGTTGAGTTGTTGCGGATGTCGTTGTAGTACATGAATGGGTTGTGCTTCATCGCATAGTTGCCCGACGAGGCCCCCGTATAACAGGGCACGGGCATGTCCTCCATGTAGGCCTTCCATGATCGACCGCTCCCTTCCACCTGGTCCGCGATGTTGGTCGCGCTGACGAAGCAGGTCGTGCAGTCGCTCGCGATCCCGAAGGTACTACCAGCGGTGAGGGCGAGATAGTTGGGCAGGCTTGGATGGGATACGCCGAAATAGTTGGTGGCCAGGCCGTAATTGGCGAGCAGCCCGTTGGTATAGGGAGCGGCCGGGTTACCGATCACGCTGTTGTACTCGTGGTTCTCCATCACGATCACGAACACGTGCGAGAAGGACGGCACCGCGCCCGCGGCTGGCGGCGGTGGGGGTGGGGCGGCGTGCGTGGCGGCCACCGTTGGGCGGGCCGCGGACGCCGCCGGCGCCAGGGTCGGAGTTGGTGTGGCCTTGACGAGCGCGATCCGCTTTGCGCGCTGTACCTGGACGTCGTCATCATCGCGGACAACCTCGGTCACGTGGCCGGCCGGAAGCGCCGTCGACGTCGTCGGGTTGCTGCGGAGCACCAACAGCGTGGGAATGGTAACGACCGCGCCGGCGCCGATGATCATGATCGCGGCTTTCAGGACCACGACTTTCATGCAACGATTGACGCGATCGGCCCGCGCCTCTTGCGCTTTGCGCGTAGCGTGACACAACCTGCAGTGAATCCTTCTGCCGGGTTGGAACGTTGTAGGGAGTAGGAGAAAGCTGATGAAACCCCTCAACGCCGAGCTCGCCGCCCGCGCCTGGGAATTCGCCCAGGGCCTCGACCTGGAAGAGTATCGCCGGCTGCAGAGCGAAGTCCGTTCGGCCTGGCCGGCCACCACCAAGCTGCAGGGCCTCGACTTCGACCGCGCCGTCCTCGCCTTCATCGCCGAGCGCTGGATCGACAAGGCGGCGTAGCGCGCCAGCGGCCCTGGTCCGCAAGCACGCCTGAACTCAGGCGTTACTCGGGCTAGGCACCGGACATGTCGATTAATGATGGCCTGGCGCTGATCCGCCGGCATGACTTCGAAGGCGCTCTGCCACTGCTGGCCGCCGAGGTCCGCAAGCGTCCGGACGACGCCTACGCGGCCTATTACCTCGCCTACGCGTTCGTCGGCGCCCAGGACCCGCAGCCGGCGGTAACGCTGCTCGCCAAGATCATCGAGGTCCATCCGGATTTCACCGATGCGCGCAGCCTGCTGGGCCTGGCCCGCATCCGAATTTCCGACTTCGTCGGGGCCACCAGCGAGTACGAGACGGTCCTGGCCCGCGAACCGAAGAACGCCGCCGCGCTGCTGGGCCTGGGGATGATCGCCTACTGGAAGCGGGAAACGGCGGTCGCCGAAGACTATCTCGATCGCGCCTTGCGCGGCGACCCCGCGGCTCGCGACGCCCTGGTCTTCAAGGCCGACCTGCGCTACGCCGCCGGCGATGTGACGGGAGCCGTGATGCTGCTGCGAGACGCCAAGCGGCTGCGACGTCCGGCGCTGCCCGAGGTTGCCGACGCGGAAATCGCCGATCGCCTCCTCCGCTATGAAGCCGCGCTCCAGCCGATCCGTCGGGCCCGCGGCGGCCTGCCCGACATGCCGGGCTGGGTCTTGTGCGTGCTCGGGGTGACGCTCGCCCTCACCTTGATGGCCTCGGCAGGCGTACCGGGAGCGTGGAACGGCATGCGGCATTACCAGGACGGCAAGGCGAGGCTGGTCACGCTGGACTATGCCGGGTGTGCCGCCGAGATGGAACAGGCGGTCGAGTCGGTGCCGAACTCGCCAAAGGTCTGGGCTTATGAGGCGTATTGCTTCCTCCTCGACAAAGACACCAAGGCTGGGCTCAGCGCCTGGTACACAGCACGAAGCTACGACCCCGCGATCACGCTGGACACGCCGTCCGACCAGCTGGCTCTGCTGGCCAAGGTCCGGGCCGCCAATGCCGCGCCCAAGGTGACAGCCAAGTGAGCGGAGCGCCGGAGCCGATCCAGGAAGACCTGCCGTTCGAGGCGACGGCCACAACGCCCGCCTCAGCGGACACGCCCGCCTGGGTGGCGGCGCGACCGAAGGCCGAGCTGCCTCCTTCGCTCTATGACCAGCTGCTGAAGCGGCTGCGTGCCATTCCGTGGGCACAGTGGCGTGCGGCGGCAACCCCGGTGCTGAAGTCGAGCGCTGGGCAGCTGGGCACCGCCGCCAGGCTAGCCGTGAACCGCGGCGGCAGCGTCGCTCGCGTCGCGGTCAAGCGCGGGGCACCATACACCCTGCGGCTGGCCAAAGCCACCGCCCGGATCAGCTTGATCCGCGCCTTCCCGCTGCTGATCGCCCGCACCATCCATCTCTTCGGCTTCCCGGCGGTGGTGCTACGCACCGCGATCCAATTCACGGTCGCCCACCGCGCCGGCCTCGCGATCGACGAGGTCACCTACTTCGTCGTCGACGACCCGGCGGGCTACACGGTGTATGAAGCGCCGCCCCGGCTGGGGACGGCGATCGCGATCGCCTACATCCCCACCCTGGTTCTCTTCATCCTCGCCATCCTCTGCCTCGCGCCGGCGCTGGCGCCGCGCACCGTTCTGGACCTGCCCATCTCCTGGGTGACTGGCGTGCAAATCTGGCTTGGATTGGCGTTCGCCGCGCATGCCCTCCCCTCCTATGAGGAAGCGGGCCCGGTCGCAGAGCAGGCGCGGGTGGGGGTCGTCAAGGCCGACCCGGTCTCCGTGTTCTGGCTCATCCCCGCGCAGATCGTCGCCGTCCTGACCCGCTTCGGCGGCATCGTCCCGGCGGTTGTCGGCGTGCTGGCCTGCTGGTGGCTGGCGTCGGCAATCTTTCACTAAGCGCGGCGGTCCGCGACACCCGCTTTCCTGTACGCTTCCTCGGTGGCCAGCAGCCGCTCCCTGGGGGTACTGTTCAGCCTGCTTGCCGCTATCCTGATCGCAGGGTGCGGCGAGGATAACGGCGCCGCGCCACCTCTTCAGGCCAGCGCCTCATCTTCCGTTGGCTGCAAGAGTGGGCAGGGGTACCAGCACACGACGCTTGGCTACCATCTCTGTTTCCCGGATGGCTGGACCTCGCGCGATTACACTGCTGAGCCCGGTTCGGGCGGGGCCATTAGCGTCGTCGCCTTCGGCGCCCCGTCGGCTGTACCGGCCCATGTCCCGGCTTCCGGAACCTTTACCCCACCAATCGAGATCCGGGTCGTCGCGGGGCCCAAGGACCAGGCCGAAGCGAGTCTCGCCGGGGGCAACACGGTGACTTCAACCACGGTGGCGGAGATCAAGGCC